>CAZXIG010000009.1:0-26345 GCA_964640405.1 uncultured Candidatus Kuenenia sp. | reverse complement strand
TCCAGCGGGTGGGCAAGGCGGCGAAGGCGGCCAAGCGGGTGGAGGTGCCCTTCGATCGCGTGGCGCCCAAGGAGGAAGACTGGTGGAAGGGGAGCACGGCCAGCGAAGTGCTCGCCCCGCTCGGCCCGGCAGGAGCCAAGAAGCTGCAATACCTGCGGCTCGGCAAGGGCACGAGCCAGCACGCGCTGATCGCCGGCAAAACGGGCTCCGGCAAGTCGACGCTCATGCACGCGATGATCACGAGCCTCGCGCTGCAATACAGTCCCAACGAGATCCAGTTCTATCTCATCGACTTCAAGAAGGGCGTCGAGTTCAAGCTCTACGACCACTACAAGCTGCCGCACGCCCGCGTGATCGCGATCGAGAGCGAGCGGGAGTTCGGCCTCTCGGTGCTCCAGCAGCTCGACGCGGAACTCAAGCGCCGCGGCGACCTGTTCCGCGAGCTTTCCGTGCAGGACGTGGCCGGCTTCCGCAAGACGGGCCATCCCGACCCGATGCCGCGGATCTTGCTGCTGATCGACGAGTTCCAGGAAATGTTCGTCGAGGACGACAAGCTGGCCCAGGATGCCTCGCTGATCCTCGACCGGCTCGTCCGTCAGGGCCGAGCCTTCGGCATGCACGTGCTCCTCGGCTCGCAGACGCTCGGCGGCTCCTACAGCCTGCCGCGGGCCACGATGGGGCAGATGGCCGTCCGCGTGGCGCTGCAGTGCAACGAGGCCGATTCGAGCCTCATCCTCTCGGAAGACAACACCGCCGCCCGGCTGCTCACGCGGCCCGGCGAGGCGATCTACAACGACGCCAACGGCATGGTGGAGGGCAACAGCCCGTTCCAGGTGGTGTTTCTCAACGACGAGCGGCGGGAGCGGTTCCTGGGCGCGCTGCGGGAGATGGCCGACCGGCGGACCGACATCCCGCAGCTGCCGCGGATCGTGTTCGACGGCAACGAGGCGGCCGACCCGGCCTCCAACCGGCTGCTCGGCGAGCTGCTCGACAAGGGCACGGTGCACGGTCGGGAGCTCTCGGCCCCGCTTGCCTGGCTCGGTGAGGCGATCGCCATCAAGGACCCTACGGCCGCGATCTTCCGCCGCCAGGCGGGGGCCAACATGCTGATCGTGGGTCAGCGGGAGGATCTCGGCGCGGCGCTCCTGGCGATGTCGATGGTCACGCTGGCGTCGGCCCACGATCCGCATCCGGGCGGGGCCTTGGGGCGGGCCGGCCGGTTCGTGCTGCTCGAGCCGGCGATCGCCGACGAGAAGCCCGACATCCTGCTCGAGCAGCTCAAGAACCATCTTCCGCACGAGGTCGAGGTGGTCGGCCGGCTGGCGACGGGGCAGGCGGTGGAGGCGCTCGCCGCGGAGGTGAAGCGGCGGCTCGACAACCAGATCCTCGACGGCGAGAGTGTGTTCGTGGTCGTCCGCGACCTGGCCCGCTACCGCGATCTGCGCAAGAGCGAGGGCGACTTCGGCTTCTCGTTCGGCGGCGGCGAGAAGAAGGCCTCGCCCGCGGAGAACTTCATGACCGTGCTTCGCGACGGGCCGACGGTGGGCGTCCACGCGATCATCTGGTGCGACTCGCTCACGAACCTCCAGCGGACGTTCGAGCGCAACGCGATCAAGGAGTTCGAACTCCGGGTGCTCTTCCAGATGAGCAGCTCCGACTCGAGCCAGCTCGTCGACAGCCCGCTCGCCAGCAAGCTCGGCCCCCAGCGGGCCCTCTTCATCCACGAGGAGACGGGCACGCTCGAGAAGTTCCGCCCCTACGCCTTCCCGAAGCCGGAATGGCTCGAGGGGGTCGCCCACACCATGCGGGCCCGCCCGCAGGGCACGCCCGGCGCCAGCCCCACGCTTCCGCCCGCAGATGCGGCAGCCCCGGCGGCCTCCACCCCGTCGGCGGCGGAGGCGCCCACCGACGAGTTCAACTTCGGCGGCGGCTTCGGCGACTTCGACTTCGCGAAGATGCTCGACGACACGCCCAACGACAAGCCACCGTCACCGTAACCCCTCACCGATCCCGCGGCCGACGTCCGACGCTGACGGTGATCGACTGCCGCCGGCCATCACGGATGACGTCGAAAACGACTTCGGTTCCCACGGCCGCCCGCGTGAGCATCAGCACGAGTTCGGCCGGATCGGTGACCTCCTCGCCGTCGAAGCCCACGATCACGTCCCTCGCCTCGATGCCCGCCAGCGCCGCCGGCGACTTCGGCTCCACGGCCACGACCTCGGCCCCCGCGGCCACCGGAGCATCGGGCTCGACCGCCCGGAGGGCCATGCCGACGTAGCCGCTGTCGAGATGGCCGCTGGCGAGGATCGCCTCGCACACCTGCTTCGCGGTGTTGCTCGGGATCGCGAAGCCGATGCCGCTGTAATCCTTGCCCACGATCGCGGTCGTGATGCCCATCACGCGGCCGTGCACGTCGACGAGCGGGCCGCCGGAGTTGCCCGGATTGATCGAGGCGTCGGTCTGCAGGAACTCCTGGTAGGGGCTCTCCAGCACGCCCCGTCGACCCACGGCGCTCACGATCCCGTAGGTGAGCGTGCGATCGAGGCCGAAGGGGTTGCCGAGGGCCCAGACCATCTCGCCCACCTCGACGGAGTCGCTGTCACCCCAGGTGGCCGTCGGCAGTTCCTTCGCGTCGATCCGCAGCACGGCGAGGTCGGTGGCCGCATCGGCACCCACGAGCTCGGCGACGAAGCGCCGGCCGTCGGAGAGCGTGACGTCGATCTCGTCGCTCCGAGCCACCACGTGGTAGTTGGTCGCGATCACGCCGTCCGACTCGATGATCAGTCCCGAGCCGACCCGCTCGCCGGTCGCGCCGGTCGGCGTCTCGCCGCGGAGTACCGCGATCTCGTCGGCGATCGTGAGCACGCGCCGCTTCGAGGTGACGTTGACGACGGTCGGGCCGATGAGCCGGGCGAGCGTCGTGAACATCTTGCCCACGCTCGACAGCTCCGCCACCTTGGCCGCATCGCGGATCGCCCGCAGTTCGGCCCGCACCTGGGCATACCGCAGGCGTCCCGCGAGTGAGGGCCAGGCGATCAGGCCCACGAGCAGCACGAGCCCACCGAACAGGATCAGCGTCCGCCGGTTCGCGGTGTCGGAGAGGCTCATCGGGCCACCTCCACCCGCCGGCCCGCCGTCGCCGTCGCAGGAAGCGACCGCCGCACCAGATCGATGGCCGTCTTCGCGGCCCGCGAGAGGGCGAGCGTGGGCCCGCCGCCGAGCCGGTGCATCACCCGCTCGAGGCCGCGATCCGAGGCGAGCACGATCTCGAGCGCCGTCTTGCCGTCTGCGTCGGCCTGGGGCGGCCCGATCGCCAGGCCGAGATCGGCGTTCCGCTCGCGCCGGGCGAGCGCGGCCAGTTCCGCCACGTCGGCATGCGTGCCAGGGGGCAGCACCGTGCCCCCGCGAAACGCGCTGCCCACGGCCCGCGCGTCTGCCTGGGCGAAGAGCGCCGCCACGCGGCCCTGCGTGCCGATCTCGCTCGATGCGATCGTGAGGCCGGCCTCGCGCACGGCCCGCAGCGCCGCATCCTCCACCTCGTCGTCCTCCACGCCGTAGACGAGAAGCCCGAGGCATTCGCGGATCGTCGCCTCGTCGGCGGCGATCGCCCTTCGGCAAGCCGCCTCGTCGCGGCCCCGCGCAGCGATCCGCAGCGTGATCGTGGCCTCGTGGGCGGTGATTCCCACGAGCGGCTCGCGGCCGCGCCGCACGAGGTCGGGGAGCATCGCCTCGATGGCGCTCTCCCCAGCACCGAAACACTTGATCCGCCGCTGCACGATCGTGCCCTGCTCCGGCTGCATGGCGAGCAGCGCGGGCACGACCGTCTGCCACCACATGACTTTCATCTCGGCCGGCACGCCGGGCAGCGCGAAGACGCGGGCGCGGCCGCCGTCGGACCGCGGCAGATCGACGTCGAGCCCCGGCGCCGTGCCTTCGGGATTCGGGATCATCCGGCTGCCCCGCGGAAAGAGCGCCTGCCGCCGGTTCGACTCGGGCATCGGCATCCCGCGGCGGGCGAACCGCGACTCGACGGCCTCGAGCGCCTCTCGCGAAAGCTCCAGCGGCTCGCCCGCAACGATCGCCAGCACGTCGCGGGTGAGGTCGTCGGCCGTGGGGCCGAGGCCGCCGGTGGCGATGACCACGTCGGCCCGGCCGGCCGCGATCCGGAAGGCATCGGCTCCGGCCTCGAGCGTGTCGGTGGCCGTCGTGTGAAACACCACCGGAATCCCGAGCACGGCGAGTTCCGCCGAGAGCCACTGGCTGTTGGTGTCGAGCCTGGCGCCCGTGGTCAGCTCGTCGCCGATGGCGATCACTTCAGCCCGCATGCCTGCGCCTCGTTCGGGGTTCCTCGTCGAAGCAGTATTTATACCGTGGCAGGCGTTCTGCCGAGGCCGCTCTGGCCGGTTTGGCTCCACCGGGAAACAATATGTCGATGCCCTCCCACACCGCCACGGACGCGCCCCGCGATCTCGCCGACATCACGCTCGGCGTTCTCGGCGCCGATGCCGAGATCGCCCCCCTGGCCGCCGAGGCCGCCCGCCGCGGGGCGCGGCTCGTGGAGATTCCCGAGCCGACCGGCCCCGCCGAGGCGGCCGGCTGGCAGCGGCTCCTCGACGAAACAACGTGCAACGCCGTGCTCGTGGGCACGACGGGCTGGAACGCCGAGCGGGCCGAGGCGGTGCGGATGCTCGTGCAGGCGGGCCGCACGCTCGTGGTGGCGCATCCGCTCGAGCCCTCGATGCTCTGGGCGTTCGAGCTCGACATGATCCGCCGCGACTCCGGGGCGGTGTTGATCCCGTATCTCCCCGACCGGCTGCATCCCTTCATCGCCCGGCTCAAGGCGGCGATCGAGGCGGGCGTCGATGGGAGCGGTCCGCTCGGCCCGCTCGAGTCGTTGAAGTTCGAGCGTCTGATGCCGGACCGGACGAAGCCGCGGGTGCTGGCGGCGCTCGCCCGCGATGCCGACTTGATCCGCGCCCTCACCGGAGATCCCGCCCGGCTGGGCACGCTCGGCGCCGCCGATCCCGACTCAGCCTGGACGACGCTCGCCGTCGGCTTCAGCGGCCCCACGCACGCGCCCGTCCGCTGGCAGGTGGCTCCCGGCGCGCCGGCAGGGCTCACGATCACGCTGCAGTATGCCCGCGGCGCGATGCAGGTGGTCGCGCCCGACGACGACTCGCCGTGGAGTTGGGTCGGCCCCCCCGCGGCCACGGCCCCCGCACCGCGGGCCGCGACGATCCTCGACGAGTTGCGGCGGGCGCTCGCCCGCACACCGCTCGCCGACGATCTCCCCATCCCGCCGGCCACATGGTCCGACGCCGCCCGCGCCATCGAGCTGGCCGACACGGTGCCCCGCAGCCTCGCCAAGGGGCGGGCCGTCGATCTGCATCAGGAGGAGTTCTCGGAGCTCGGCACGTTCCGCGGCACAATGGCCTCCCTCGGCTGCGGCCTCGTGCTGCTGGGGCTGCTCGTTCTGATCGGGGCCACGCTCGTGGGCGGCATCGCGAGCGAACTCGATTGGGAGCTGGGCAAGTCGATCACCGGCGCCTGGCCGGTCGTCGTGCTCACGGTGCTCGGCGCGTTCCTCGTGTTGCAGCTGCTCCCGCTGCTGATCAGCGCCGACCGCCCGCGGTCGTGACCGCGAAAAGGGGACGCAGCTCTTTTTGACCCGCGGCCGCGGTCGTGATTGATGGTGCATGGGACGTGGGGTGGTTTTCACACCCGGTATCCCCGGGCTTCCGCCCGGGGATTTTTGTCGTGCACAAGAAGCCCCCGGCGGGAGCCGGGGGACACCGCGCTTTTGCGCGGCGCTCGCGCATTTGCATTCCACGAGCGCCGCCCGCATGACGATCTCTGGCCGCCGCTCTACACTCCAAGCATGCATATCCATCGCTTGCTCCCGGCCATCACCGCGACCCTCATCTGGGCCACGGCCATCCCCGTCACCGCTGCTGAGGCCGAGCCGCCGCAACGACTGCCCCTCGAAAGTGAATTCGTCGGCCCCGACGCGCACGTCTCCGTGCTCTTGCCCGAGGCATACACCACGGAGCCAGAGGCTCGGTTTCGCGTGCTCTACGTGCTGCCGGTCGAGCCGAACGACGGCCGCCGTTTCGGCGACCCGCTCGCCGTGATCCAGGCACTCGGCCTGCACGACAAACATCGCCTGATCTGCGTCGAGCCGGCTTTCGACACGTGGCCGTGGTATGGCGATCACGCCACCAACAAGCAGGTGCGGCACGATTCGCACATGGTTCACGCCGTGATCCCCTTCATCGAAGGCCAGTTTCGCACGCTAGCCAAGCCCGAAGGGAGGCTGCTGCTTGGCTTCAGCAAGTCGGGGCTGGGAGCCGTTTCGATGCTGCTGCGGCATGGCGACGTCTTCGGCTTCGCGGCCAGCTGGGACGCGCCGCTGATGTTCACCGACCAGCAGTTCGGCATCTGGAAGACCGACGAGCACTTCGGCACGCCCGACAGCATGGCCTCCCAGATGCCGACCGCACTGCTTCGCAAGCATGCAGCCGCCTTTCAAGACCGGCCCCGGCTCGTGATCACCGGCAAGAACAAGTTCGGCACGTTCTCCGATCGGAGGTTTCCATACGACGGCCCGTCGCACACCGAGGCTTTTCACGCACTCGCCGACGAGCTGGGCGTGCCTCACGTCTACAACGCCGAGATGGCCGCCAATCATTCGTGGCACAAAAAGTGGGTGGGGCCACTGGTCGATATGCTGATGAAGCTCGCCTCGAATCCCGAGGTCGAGACACCCGCAAATCCATCTCCCGGGTCCGACAGCAAATGAACCCTCCATCGCGATGGATCGCGCTGCCTGCGATCCTGATGGCTCTCGCAGCCAGCGCTCTCTGTGCGGCGGAGCCGCGGCCGCCCGTTCGCGTGCTCTTCTGCATCGCCGACGATGCCTCGCCCAGTTTCGGTGCCTACGGCTGCACGTGGGCAAAGACGCCCGCCGTCGACCGGCTCGCCCGCGAAGGCGTCACGTTCGACCGGGCCTACACGCCGACGGCGAAGTGCTCGCCGTCGCGGGCGGCGATCCTCACCGGCCGCTATCCCTGGCAGCTCGAGGCGGCGGCCAACCACAACCCGTTCTTCCCGCCGCAGTTCAAGGCGTTCACCGAGTCGCTCGCCGACGCGGGCGTGGCGGTCGGAGCCGCGGGCAAGTTTTGGAGCCCCGGCGTCGCGAAGACGGCCGACGGCAAGGATCGCACGTGGGGCATCGGGCCGCCGGGGCTGGGGCGGCCGAGCCAGGCGGTGGATCGCTACAAGGAGTTCCTCGCGGCATTGCCCGCCGACAAGCCGGCCTTCTTCTGGTTTGGGAGCACCAATCCGCATCGCCCCTACGCCCGCGACGCGGGCCTGGCCGCCGGGAAGAAGCCCGCCGACATCGATCGCGTGCCGGGCTACTGGCCCGACGACGAGATCGTGCGGCGCGACATGCTCGACTACGCGACCCGGATCGAGGCCTTCGATGCGCAGGTGGCGGCGCTGCTCGACGTGCTCGAAGCGAGCGGCCAAGCCGACGAGACGATCGTGATCGTGACGAGCGACCATGGCATGCCGTTTCCGCGGGTGAAGGGGCATTGCTTCGAGGCGGGCCACCGGGTGCCGCTCATCGTGCGCATGCCACGCGGGCCGCAGGGCCGCCGCGTCGCGGAGTTCGTCAGCTTCGTCGATCTCGCGCCGACGTTTCTCGAGCTGTTCGGGATTCAGTCCACCGCGGCGGGCATGCAGCCGATCACGGGCCGGAGCGTCGCCGATCTGCTGCGGGGAGAGCCCGCGGCGGGTGTGGCCCGCGACGCGACAATCATCGGCCGCGAGCGAAACGACGTGGCCGGCCGGGGCGACAGCGAGTTTGGTCTCGGGTATCCCGCCCGCGGGATCCGCGAGGGTCGGTTTCTCTATGTGAAGAACTTCGCGCCGGACCGCTGGCCCTGCTGCGATCCCGACAAGGGGCTCAGCGATACCGATCCCGGCCCCACGAAGTCGCATATCGCCGCCGCCGGCCAGCTCGACCAGTATTGGAAACTCTGCTTTGGCCTGCGGCCCGCGGAAGAGCTTTACGACGTCGAGCAGGACCCCGACTGCGTGAAGAACCTCGCCCGCGACAAGGCCCACGCGGCCGATCGCGAGCGGCTGGAGGCGCGGCTCATGGCGGCGCTCCGCGACCAGCAAGACCCGCGGGTGCTGGGGAAAGGCGATCAATTCGACGAGTATCCAGCGCCGCCGTATGCCACAAAGCCCTGGGCAAAGGCTGACAACCCCGAGCGGGAGCGCGACATCGTCATCTACGGCGGCACGAGCGCGGCGGTGGTCGCGGCGATCCGGGCGGCGCTGCTCGGCGCCGACGTCGTCATCGTCTCACCCGACAAGCATCTCGGCGGGCTCACGAGCGGCGGCCTCGGCTTTACCGACAGCGGCAACACCCGCGCCATCGGCAGCCTCGCGCGGGAGTTCTACCGCCGCGTCTGGAAGCATTACCAGCAGCCGGAGGCCTGGAAGTGGCAGCCGCGGGAGACGTTTCGGGCGCTCGGCCAAGACGTGAAGCAGGCGGATGTCGAGGATCGTTCGATGTGGCTCTTCGAGCCGCACGTGGCCGAGAGGATCTTCGACGACTGGCTCGCGGAATACGGGATCGAGGTCGTCCGCGAGGCGCTCCTCGACCGGGAGAAGGGCGTGGAGATCTCCGGCGACGCGGCCGCCGGCCCGCGAATCAAGTCGATCACCACGCTCGCCGGCCCGGCCGGCCCGGCCCGGCGGTTCGCCGGCAAGGTCTTCATCGATACCACCTACGAGGGCGACCTCATGGCGGCTGCGGGCGTGAAGTATCACGTGGGCCGCGAGGCCAACTCCGTCTATGGCGAGGAGTGGAACGGCAACCAGGTGGGCATCCTCCATCACGCCCACTACTGGAAGATGCCGGTCGATCCGTTCAAGGAGCCGGGCAATCCCAAGAGCGGACTCTTGCCGCTCATCTCCGCCGATCCGCCCGGCACCCGCGGCGAAGGAGATGCCCGCGTGCAGGCCTACTGCTTCCGGATGTGCCTCACCGATCATCCCGACAACCGCGTGCCCTTCACAAAGCCTGCGGGCTACGATCCCGGAACATACGAACTGCTCGCCCGCACACTCGCCGCCGGCTGGCGGGACGTGTTCGTCAAGTTCGACGCGGTCCCCAACCGCAAGACCGACACCAACAACCACGGCCCCTTCAGCTTCGATCACATCGGGGCCAACTACGACTACCCCGAGGCGTCGTACGAACGGCGGCGGGAGATCATCGCCGATCACGCCCGGTATCAGCTGGGGATGCTCTGGTTTCTCGCCCACGACGACCGCGTGCCGGCCGACATCCGCACGCGGATGCAGTCGTGGGGGCTGCCGAAGGACGAATACGGCGACAACGGCCACTGGTCGCCGCAGCTCTATGTCCGCGAGGCGCGGCGGATGATCGGCGACGACGTGCTCACCGAGCACGAGTGCCTGGGCGCGCGACCGGTGAAGAAGCCGATCGGCATGGGCTCCTACACGCTCGATTCGCACAATGTGCGCCGCTACGTGACGCCGGAGGGCACCGTGCAGAACGAGGGCGACATCGGCGTGCATCCGAAGCGGCCCTACCAGATCGGTTACGGGTCGCTCGTGCCGAAGAAGGAGCAGTGTGCAAACCTGCTCGTGCCCGTCTGCCTGTCGGCGAGCCACATCGCCTACGGATCGGCCCGCATGGAGCCGGTCTTCATGTTGCTCGGTGACGCCGCGGCGAATGCGGCCGTGCTCGCGGTGCGGGCCAACGCGGCGGTGCAGGACGTCGATTATCCGTCGCTCCGCGGCCTCCTCGCGGCGCAGGGGCAGGTGCTCGAGATTCCGTGATCCGCCGAGGTGATCCACGATGAACTCCATGCTCCGTCTCGCGATCGCTCTGCTCCTGCTGCCTGCCGTCGCTGCGGCGGCGGAGCCGCGGCGACCGAACGTGCTCGTGATCCTCGCCGACGATCTCGGCTTCTCCGATCTCGGCTGCTACGGCGGTGAGATCGACACGCCTCACCTCGATGCCCTGGCCGCGGGGGGGCTACGGTTTACCCAGGGCTACCAGACGGCGCGCTGCTGGCCGAGCCGGGCCGCGCTCCTCACTGGCTACTACCCGCAGGCCGTCAATCGCGATGCCCTGCCCGGAGGCAAGGACGGCGTGGACGGCACGCGGCCCGCGTGGGCGCGGCTGCTGCCCGAGTTGCTCGCGCCTGCCGGCTATCGCTCCTACCACTCGGGCAAGTGGCACGTGGACGGTGATCCCCGCGGCCAGGGATTCGCGCATTCACTGCTCGTGGATGCCGCCGCGCAGAGCAACTACTTCACGACGCAGGCCGTCACCGAAGACGGCCGCCCGGTGCCGGAGACCGCCGATTCCTACGTCACGACACTCATCGGCGATCATGCCGTTCAATGTCTGCGGGATCACGCGGCCACCCACGCAGGCACGCCGTTCTTTCACTACGTCGCCTTCACCGCGCCCCACTTTCCGCTGCACGCCCCGGCCCATCTGATCGCCAAGTATCGCGAGCGTTACCAAGCCGGTTGGGACGCCGTCCGCGCCGCCCGCATCGCCCGGCTCGCGAAGGCGGAGATCGTGACGACGCCGGCTGGCGAGATGGAACGGGGAGTGGGGCTGCCCTATGCCATGCCGAACTTGCGGGAGCGGCTCGGGCTCCACGAGATCGACCGCCCCGAGGCCTGGGCCAACCTCACCGCAGAGCAGCGGGCCTTCCAAGCGGAGAAGATGGCGATCCACGCGGCCATGGTGGAGGCGATGGATCGCGAGGTCGGCCGGATCGTCACCGAGTTGAAGGCGGCCGGCCTGTTCGACGACACGTTCATCCTCTTTGCGAGCGACAACGGCGCCTCCGCGGAGATGCTGATCCGCGGCGAGGGGCACGATCCCGCCGCCGCGCCGGGATCGCGGAAGACGTTTCTCTGCCTCGGGCCGGGCTGGTCGAGCTGCGCGAATACGCCGTTTCGGCGGCACAAGATGTGGAACCACGAGGGTGGGATCGCCACACCCTGGATCGTTCACTGGCCCAAGGGCGGCTTCGACGCGAGCGGCCTGCGGCGGCAGCCCGTGCACCTGATCGACGTCGCGCCCACGGTGCTGGAACTCGCCGGCGTGGAGCCGCCGGCCACCCACGCGGGCCTCCCAGTGCCGCCGATGCATGGGCGGAGCTTTGTGAAGCCGCTCCGCGATCCTAATGCACCGCCGATTCACGACGCACTCTGGTGGTGCCACGGAGGGAATCGTGCCATTCGCGAAGGCGACTGGAAGCTCGTCGCCGACCGTGGACAGGCCTGGGAGCTCTACGACCTTGCCGCCGACCGCTGCGAGACGACGAACATTGCCGCCACGCAACCCGACCGCGTCCGCGCGCTCGAAGCCCGGTGGACGCAGATCGCCGACGAGTGCCGCACGCTGGCGGCCACGGCGGGAGACCAGCCGCGGGCGGCGGCACCGCGGCCGCCGAACGTGGTGATCGTGTTTTGCGACGACCTCGGCTACGGCGACCCGTCGTGCTACGGCGGGAAGGTGCCCACGCCGAACATCGACCGGATCGCCCGCGAGGGGATCCGGTTCACCGATTTTCACGTGCCGCACCCGGTCTGCTCGGCGTCGCGGGCCGCGCTCCTCACCGGCTGCTACTCGCCGCGGGTGTCGATCCACGGGGCGCTCGCTCCGTCAAGCACGCACGGCATCGCGTCCACCGAGACGACGCTCGCCGAACTGCTCCGTGACCGCGGCTATCGCACGGCCTGCGTCGGCAAGTGGCACCTCGGCCACCTGCCCGAGTTTCTGCCCACGCGGCACGGCTTCGACGAGTGGCTCGGCCTGCCCTACTCCAACGACATGTGGCCGCCCAATCGTGGGATGCCGCCGCTGCCGCTCTTCGACGGCGAGGAGGTGATCGATCACGACGTCACGGCCGACGATCAGGCGACGCTCACGGGCCGCTACACGGCGCGGGCGGTGGACTTCATCGAGCGGACCGCGAAGGCTGGCGACGGCAAGCCGTTTTTCTTGTATCTCGCCCACACGATGCCGCACGTGCCGCTCTTCGTGGGCGAGGAGTTTCGCGGGAAGTCGGCCGCCGGCGTCTACGGCGACGTGGTGACCGAGATCGACACCTTGATCGCGTCGATCGACATCCTGCCCACGGTCGCCGCACTCACAGGCGACCCGCTCACGGACGATGCGGAAGGCTACAGCCTCGTGGCCGGCAAACGGATCGACGGCCACGACCGCCGCGGTGCATTCATGGCCACGGAGCCACCGGCGGCGAGCGATGCCGTCACGCACTTGTATTACTACAAGACCGGGGAGCTGCAGGCGGTCCGCCGCGGCCGGTGGAAGCTCATGCTGCCGCACACCGCCGGCAGCATGGCGGGCCAGGAACCGGGGCGTGATGGCCGGATGGGCAAGCCGGCGCTGCTGAAAGTCGGCCGTGAGCTCTACGATCTCGAGGCCGACGTCGCCGAGCAGAACGATGTGGCAGCGAAGCATCCGGAGATCGTGGCCGAACTGGAGCAGGTTGCGGAGAAAGCCCGCCGCGAACTCGGCGACTCGCTCACCGGCCGCAAGGGTGCGGGTGTGCGACCGCCCGGCGGCACGGTGGCAGCCACGAGGCCCCGCCGGCCGCCGAGCGTGCTCGTGATTCTCTCCGACGACCAACGGGCCGACACGATCCACGCGCTCGGCAACGAGGCGATTCGCACTCCCGCCCTCGACGCGCTCGCCGCTCGCGGCACCGTTTTCACTCGCGCCTTCTGCATGGGCAGCACGGTTCCGGCGGTCTGCATCCCCAGCCGGGCCATGCTCCTCTCCGGCCGGTCGCTGTTTCATGTCGATCTCAACCTCGCCGGCTGCGACACCTGGCCCGAGGCCTTCGGGCGGGTCGGCTACCGCACGTTCGTCACCGGCAAGTGGCACAACAACGCCGCGTCGCTGCCCCGCTGCTTCGCCGAGGGGGATGCGGTGTTTCTGGGGGGCCTGCACGACCAGTGGGCGGTGCCCACCGTGTCGTTCCGCGACCACGGCGTGCCCGTGGAGAACGAGCGGCGGCGAATCCACTCGTCGGAGCTTTTCGGCGGGGCCGCCGAGAACTTCATCAATCGCCTCGGCGACGAGCCGTTCTTCGCCTGGCTCGCGTTCACGGCACCCCACGATCCACGGCAGGCGCCCGATGAATTCCGGCGGCGGTGGGAAGGCCGTGAGCCGCCGCCGCCGGCCAACTTTTTGCCCGAGCACCCGTTCGACAACGGCGACCTCCGCGTCCGCGACGAGACGCTGCTGGGCTGGCCGCGCACCCGCGCCGACATCTCCCGCGAACTGGCCGACTACCATGCCTGCGTCGAGGCGATGGACGTTCAGATCGGCCGCGTCGTCGCGGCGCTCGAGGCGAAGGGACGGCTTGCCGACACGCTGATCCTGTTCACGAGCGACCAGGGGCTCGCGATCGGCAGCCACGGCCTGCTCGGGAAGCAAAATCTCTACGAGCACTCGATGCGGTCGCCGGCCATCCTCGCCGGTCCCGGCGTGCCCGCCGGACAACGGGTCGACGCGCTCGCCTACCTCTTCGACCTGACGGCCACGGTCGGCGATCTGGCGGCCGTCGCGCCGCCGGAACGCAACGAGGGCAAGAGCCTCATGCCGGTGATCCGCGGCGAGACCGCGGGCATTCGCGACTCGCTCCTGCTCGCCTACAAGGACGTGCAGCGGGCGCTCGTCACGCCCGACTGGAAGCTGATCGACTACCCGCAGGCGGGCCGCTTCCAGCTCTTCGATGTCGCCCGCGACCCCGATGAGATCGACGACCGCGCGAGTGATCCCGCACAGGCCGCCCGGCTGGCGGAGTTGAAGGCGAAGCTCGCAGCCGCGCGGAACGCCGCAAACGATCCGCTACGATAGCGGCCCGCACCAAAGACACTTCCGACCGCCCCAAACCCGAGGAGCCTTGCCCGATGAACCCGACGCATCCGACCGACCGGCCGACGACCGACGTTTCCCGTCGCACGTTCCTCAACGCCTCCTCCGCTGCATTGGCCGCCGGCACGCTCGCCGGCACGGCGCGGGCCTCCGCCGCCGACGCCAACAGCCGGATCCGCATCGGCTTCATCGGTCCCGGCAGCCGCGGCTTCAAGGCCCACGTCACGAAGCTCGCCCAACTCCGTGCGGAGGGGGCCAAGATCGATCTCGTGGCCGTGAGCGAGGTCTACAAGAAGCAGGAAGACTTCGTCTGCGACTTCATCAAGCAGGAAACCGGAACCGAGCCGAAGCGGTATGTCGACTACAACGACATGCTCGCCGACAAGACGGTCGACGCCGTCTGCATCGGCACTCCCGACCACTGGCACCACCGGCAGATCGTCGACAGCCTCAAGGCGGGCAAGCATGTCTACGCCGAGAAGCCGATGACGAAGACGGTCGAGGAGGCCCTCGACGTGGTGAAGGTCTGGAAGGAGACCGGCCGCGTGATGCAGGTGGGCGTGCAGTCCACGAGCCTCAAGGTCTGGGACCAGGCCCGGCAGCTGATCGACGGCGGCAAACTCGGCAAGGTCCTCGGTTTCCAGACCGAATTCTTCCGCAACTCGTCGATGGGGCAGTGGCGGTATTACAAGCTCGAGAAGGAGATGACGCCGCAGACGATCGACTGGAAGCGGTGGCTCGGCGTCGAGGCGGGGCTCGCCCCCGCGATGGACTTCGACCGTGCGCTCTACAAGCAGTGGCGGTGCTACTGGCCCTTCGGCTCCGGGATGTTCACCGACCTGTTCGTGCACCGCACGACGGCGATGCTGAAGGCCACGGGCCTGCGGTATCCGGGGCGGGTGGTCGGGGCCGGCGGCATCTACCTCGAACTCGACACCCGCGAGGTGCCCGACGTGGCGACGGTGGTGGCCGATTACAACGAGGGCTGCCAGGGACTGATCACGGCGACGATGTGCAACGAAAACTCGCGGATCAAGCAGGTGATCCGCGGCCACAACGGTGCGTTCGAATTCGGCAACGGCGAGGAGTTTACGGAGTTCACGTTCGTCGCCGAGCGGCCGCAGGTGACGCTCGACAGCTCCGTCAAGGACGAGGTGATCAAGACGGATCTCACGCCGGAGACGCTCGCGAAGAATGACACCACCTACCTGCACTTCAAGAATTGGCTCGACGCGATGGAGGCCGGCAGGCCGGACCTCTGCAACAACACGCCCGATCTCGGTGCGGCGGCGCTCGTGACCGTGATTCTCGGCGCGATGAGCTACCGCAACGGCAAGGTCTATCACTTCGACGCCGCGACGGGCACCTACTCCGACGGCAACCCCGGCTGGGCGAAGAAGTGGGAGGCGATGTCGAAGGCCCGCGCGAAGCCGCAGCACGTGCCGGGATGGCACGCCGGCGACACGGGCAGCGTGCTCAAGCCCGAGGAGTATCAGTCGCTCGCCGGCCCGTGGGTGGGCGGCAAGGATCCCGCCGGGGCGTGAGGAATCACCTTTTTGGAGACATCGTCGTGCTGCCCTTCCACCTCCATGTCGTGTCGCTCGCTACCGCGATCGCGATCGCCTATGGCCCGACGGCTCTCGGCCAGCCGGCTGTTCCGGCAGACGCTCGTTGGCACGACGTCACCCACTGGGGCGTGGAAGGGCGTGGCTGGGGCGATCAGGAGCGGAATCGCTGGTTCGACCGCTTTCCTGCCAAGGCCGAGGGCAGCGTTCGAAACGAGGTTTGGAAGCTGAGCCGCGACACCGCCGGCATGGTGGCGCGGTTCAAAACCGATGCGAAGGAATTCTACGCCCGCTACAGCGTCTCGAAGCCGCAGCTCGGGCTGCCCCACATGCCGGCCACCGGCGTCAGTGGGTTGGATTTTTACGCGCGGGACGAACGTGGGAAGTGGCGTTGGGTGGGCGTCACGAAGCCAACGCAACAGACGATCGAGGCCGTCGTGGTTTCGGGCCTGGCGAACGGGACGCGGGAATACGCCGCCTACCTGCCGCTCTTCAATGGCGTCGATTCGCTCGAGATCGGGGTGCCTGCCGGGGCGACATTCGAGGGCCTGCCGCCGCGAGCGGAGAAGCCGATCGTCTTCTATGGCACCTCCATCACTCACGGCGCATGCGCGTCGCGACCCGGCATGGTGCATACCGCCATCCTCGGCCGGAGGCTCGATCGGCCTGTGCTCAATCTCGGGTTCTCCGGCGCCGGCACGATGGACGCCGCGGTCGGGAGCCTGCTCGCGGAAGTCGAGGCGGCGGTCTACGTGATCGACTGCGTGCCGAACATGGCTGCCGACGACATCACCGCGAAATGCGGGCCGCTGGTGCGGCTCTTGCGGGCGGCCCGGCCGAACGTGCCGATCGTGCTGGTGGAGAGCCGCCGGCATACCAACTCGTGGATCCTGCCGGCCCTCAACAGTCGACACGACGCCAACCACGCGGCCCTGCGAGCGGCGTACGAGCAGCTTCTCGAGGAAGGTGTGAAGGGACTCTTTTACATCGAAGGGGATCATCTCTTCGGCGACGACAGCGAGGGGGCGACCGACGGGTCGCACGCCAGCGACCTGGGTTTCATGCGCCAGGCCGACGTCTTCGAGCCGGTGCTCCGCGCCGCGTTGTAAGTGCCAGGGCGGGCCGAGCGGGTTCGCTACTTCGTGCGGAACAGGTCGCTGAGCACCACCTGCTTCACGAGCGTGCGCAGGCCGTGCTTCGCCGGCTTCGTCGCCGCCACGATGCGGTCGATCTCGTCGCGGTCGGAAAACCGGATCGGGGCCCCGGTGGCGTAGATCGTGAGCTGGCGGGCCAGGTTGGCGGCGATCGCGTCGGGATCGGCCAGGAGCAGCTGCTTGAGCTCCTCGACGTCCTTGAACGACCGGCCGTCGGCGAGCGTGCCGCTCGGATCCACCTCGGAGCCGACCCGCACCTCGATGCGGTTGCGATACGAGTTGCCCGTGAAGCTCACCACCTCGACCGTCGGCTCCTTCACGTTCTTTCCGGCCTTGTTCACCATCTTCGGCTGCCCCGCAAGCCGGTAGCGGTCGCGCTGGCCGCCGATCGGGTCGAACGCCTCGAGCGCGAGCCCGTAGGGATCCATCCGCGCATGGCAGGCGGCGCAGGCGTTGTCGGCCCGGTGCATCTCCACCATCTGGCGAATCGTCGTGGCTCCGGTGGCGTCGGGCTCGATCGCGGGAATGTTCGGCGGGGGCGGAAGCCGCGGAATACCCATCAGCCGCTCCATCGCCCACACGCCCCGCAGCACCGGCGACGTGGCCGTGCCGTTGGCCGTCACCTTGTGCACCGACGCCTGCGTGAGCAGGCCGCCACGGGGCACCCCCGCCGGCACCTTGCATGGCCTGAAAGCCGCTCCGCGCACGCCGGGGATCCCGTAGAGGACCGCCAATCGCTGGTTGATCATGATCGTGTCGGAGTCGATCAGTTCGGCCGCCGGCAGATCCTCATCGAGCAGCCTGCGGAATGTCGCCCGCGTCTCGGCGGGCATCGAGTCGCGGAGCCAGATGTCGAACTCGGGGTAGAGCTTCGGGTCGGGCGTGGTGAAGTCCATCTCGTGGAGCTTGAGCCACTCGTCGAGGAAGTGCTCCACGAACCGCTCCGACTTGGGGTCGTCGAGCATGCGGTCGACCTGGGCCGTGAGCACGTCGGGCTCGAGCAGATCGGCCGATGCGGCGAGGTCGAGCAGCGTCTGATCGGGCAGCGAATCCCAGAGGAAATACGAGAGCCGCGAGGCGAGCGCCTGGGCCCCGAGCGGCTTGCCCGCGTCATCCGCTTTCGGCAGCCCCGACTCGAGGCCCACGAGCAGGAAGTCGGGCGAGCAGAGGATCGCGCGGTAGCCGGCGAACATCGCGTCTTGAAACGGCGCGCCGTGGCCGAACTCCCGCTCCACGACCTCGACGTAGGGCGTCAGTTCCTCGGCCGACACGGGCCGCCGGAAGGCCTGGCTGGCAAAGCCGCGCAGGAGATCAACCGGCTCGGGCATGTCGGTCTTCGTGTCGCGGTCGAGCTTCACCGGCGCGATCTCGATATTCGTGACGGCGAGGTTGCGATCGGCCTTCGTCGCCTCGTCGCGGAAGTCATTGGGAAACCGGATGCCGACCTTGGCCGGCCCCGCCGACTCCACGATGAAGTTGGCGAGGATCGTCTGCGGCTTCTCGGCCTGGGCCTCGACCTTGAATCGCCCATGCGGAATATCCTTGCCGTTCAAGAGCATGCAGAGCTCGGCCGGGTCATTGCCGGCCGGTGTCTGGAACGCGGTGACGCGGAGCTGGTAGGTGCCGGGGCTCGCGAAGTTGACGGTCGTTGCGATGTCACCTGCAGCGTCTAGAAGCCACTCGCTCTCCCTCTTATGGCCCGCTCCTTCGAAGTCGGCGTGCGAAATGGCAACGGCATCGTCGTTGGTGCCGATCGTGGGCCGGCCAGGGAGCAAGGGCCGCGGAAACCGGCCGATGGGCGTTTCGCCAAAGAGCCGCCGGTGGCTCGGCGGCGGCCAGGACTCGTCGAGCGGCCCCTCCACCTCGAACCAGTCGTAGGCGACGCCGGGGCCCTCGTAGTCGACCGCGCCGTTCGTCGTTGCCCAGTTGACCGGGCCAACGGTGGGCAACGTCACCGCTTGGAACGATATGAGGTCGCCCGGCGCCATCCAGGCGGTGAACTCGTGCACCGTTGGCGTGAGCGACGGCGCGTCGAAATACCCCAGCGTCTGACGCCCCAGCGTCTCACGGATGAGGGAGGCACGGACGACGTGGGGCACCTCGCCGTCGCCGGCGAGGAGTTCGAGGTTGTCGGGCGAGTTGATGATCGGCTTGTTCTTCTTCTCTTCATCGGCGATCGGAGTGCCCTCCCACTTGCCCTTGTCGTTCTGGACGTAGGGCACGTCGAACGTCTTGTAGATCGAGATCGCCCCGGGCCTCGCCGGCTCAACTTTCGTGCGCGCCCACCGCAGGCCCCAGGTAGAGAACCGCACCTTGTAGAGCCCGGGCACCGGCGGTCTGAACCGGTCGGGCCGAAACTGGGCGGCTTGCGTAAGCGCGGCGACGGAGTCGGCATCGCCGGGGAATCGACACCAACGGGAGCAGCCGCCGGGGTTGTTGACCGGATCGCCGGCGATGCCGGTCTTCAATCCCGGCGCCAGTTCGCGGCCCACCAGCGGAACAGCCCAGTGGATGTTGATGCTGCCCTGCACGATGCTTTGCTGAATCGCCTTCTGGCGCCAGACAGTCTTCGGGGGTGCTTTCTGCAGCTTCGCGACCGCCTGATCGAGCGCCGTGCCCGCCGCCTCCAAATACTTCGCCATCTGCACGTAGGAGATGTCGAGCCCGCCGGCCACCTTGTCGAAGTTCTCACGCCGGGCGTCTTCGGGCAGAAGATCCTTCACCCGCAGCGACGGCAGCGAGAAGAGGTCGCGGAGCGTGTGCTCGTATTCGGTGCGATTGAGCCGGCGGATCGTCGTGCGGCCCGTGCCGGCGGCGGCCTCCGTCTCGCCGGCCATGATCGCCGGAGCGACGGCCGCCACGAAGGCCTTGCGGTCGGCGGCTGAGGGCTGTTCGGCATCCTTGGGCGGCATCTCGCCATCGCGCACGCGGTCATGCACGCGGATGAGGGTGTGCAACGCTTCGGGGGAGGCAGCGAGGCCCTTGGCGTCGAGCGGCAGCGTGTCGAGGCGGACGCCCCCTTCCTGCGTGTCGGGGCCGTGGCAGTCGACGCAGGTTTTGGAGATGAACGCGGCGACGGGGCCGGTTTCCGCGGCCGCGAGGATCGAGGCCGGGGCGAAGAGGAGCAGGGCGAGGAACGGGGGGCGGAGAGGCATGGGGCGTTGGGTGGTTGAAATGAGCGGGGTCCCCGGGCTTCCGCCCGGGGCTTCTTGTTGGTTGGCAAAAACCCCCGGCGGGAGCCGGGGGATCAGCCCTGCATCTCGAGGCCTTTGAGCGTGCCGGTGCTCGAGGCGAACTTGTCGGCCTCGATGCCGAGCCGCTGGAGCATGCTCACGAAAAGGTTCGTCAGCGGGGCGTTGTTCTGCTTGTCGAAGGCAAGATGCTGGCCGTGCTTGAACCCACCCCCCGCCAGTAAGATCGGCAGGTTCTTCGTGTCGTGGTTGTTGCCGTTGCCGAGGTTCGAGCCGTACATGACCATCGTGCGGTCGAGGAGCGAGGCCCCGTCTTCCTTCGTGGCGGCGAGCTTCCCGAGCAGCTTCGCCAGCTCCTTGAACTCGGCGAGCTCGAGGTTCTTCAGCTGCTGGATCGCGTCCGGCCGCCCCACGTGGTGGGAGAGGTTGTGGGCTTCCATGCCGACGCCCGGAATGTGCTCGCTGAAGCCGTCGAGCTTGATCATGAGCGTGATCAGCCGCGTCGAATCGGTGGCGAATGCGAGGTGGGCGAGGTCATACATCGCCCCGAGCTTGTCGAGCAGGTATTCCTGATCCTTCGGGGCCGGAGCGTTCGGGTTTGGCTTCGGCTTCTTTTCCCATTCCTCGGCAACGAGCATCCGCCGCTCCACCTCGCGGACGCTCGTGAAATACTGGTCGATCCGATCGCGGTCGCCGGGGCCGAGTTTCTTGCGGAGCGATTCCGCCCTGTCGGCCACGCTGTCGAGGATGCTTCGGCCGGTCTGGAGATCGTGCAGCTGCCTCTTCACGGAGGCCTGGTCGCCGGCCACGAAGAGCGATTGATAGACCTTCGCGGGGCTGTTTTCCGCCGGCACCATCACCCCGCTGGAGGTGAAGGAGAGCGACTGGTTGCCTTTCTTGATCACCACCAGCGGCAACGTCGGCACGCGGGTGTGGACGCCGATCCGATCCGCCGCGAACTGGTCGAGCGAGATCGAGTTCTTGAACGAGGCCGTGCCCGGGTGCGGCGCCGCCGTCAGGAACGTGGCCTCGGCGGAGTGCCCGCCCGTGACCTCTCCGTGCGACGTCCCCGACACGACCGTGAACTGGTCGCGAAAATCCTTGAAGGGCTCGAGGTAGGGCGTGAGGGCGAAGTCGCGGCCCGCGGTCGTGGGGAAGAAACTCTCCGCATACACGCCGAGGTTCGTGCAGACCGCCAGCAGCCGACGGGGCTCCGGATCGGCGGCGCGGCCGAAGGCGGGCCGCATGGCGTCGAGCAACGGCAGGGCCAGGGCGGCGCCCGAGCCCTTCAAGAGCGTGCGGCGGGAGAGCGTTGGCATGGGCGAGACTCCTTGGAAATGGACTACTTCGAGTGGAACAAGTCGCTGAGCACGATCTCCTTGATCAGCGAGCGAAGACCGTGCTGCGACGGCTTCGTCTTCTTCACGATCGCGTCGACGTCGTCGCGGTCGGAAAAGCGGATGCCGGATCCGGTGGCATAGACGAGGAGCTGCTGCGCGAGGCTTCTCGCGATCGCATCCTCGTCGGTGAGGAGCAGTTTTTTCAGTTCCTCGACGTCGCGAAACGACCGGCCGTCGGCGAGCGTGCCGCTGGGATCCACGTCCGGCCCGAGCCGGACCTTCTGGCGGAATCGCCACGGGCTGCCCGCCATGCTCACGACTTCGACGGAGGGCTCTTCGACGATCTCCTTGCCCTTCCTGGTCTTCTTGGGAACGCCGTTGAGCCGATACCGGTCGCGCTGCCCGCCGATCGGATCGAAGCTCTCCATCGCCAGTCCGTAGGGATCCATCTTGTCGTGGCAGGCGGCGCAGGCATTGTCGGCCCGGTGCATCTCGATCATCTGTCGGATCGTCGTGGCCCCCGTGGCGTCGGGCTCGACCGCGGGGATGTTTGGGGGCGGCGGGAGCCGGGGCACGCCGAGCAGCCGCTCCATCACCCACACGCCGCGGAGCACCGGCGACGTGGCGGTGCCGTTGGAGGTCACTTTCAGGATCGAGGCCTGGGTGATCAGGCCACCGCGGGACACCCCCGCGGGAACCTTGTGCTCGCGAAGGTCGGCCCCATACACGCCCTTGATGCCGTAGAGCTGGGCGAGCCGCTGGTTGACGAGGATCGTATCGGAGTCGATGAACTGGCCGACGCCGAGATCCTTGTCGAGGAGCCGCCGAAAGAATCCCCGCGTCTCGGCGAGCATCGAGTCGCGGAGCCAGGGGTCGTAGTCGGGGTAGAGCTTGGGGTCGGGGGTGGTGAAGTCGATGTCGCGGAGCTGGAGCCAGTCGTCGAGGAAGTGCTCCACGAAGCGGTCCGATTTCGGGTCGGCGAGCATCCGCTCGACCTGTGCCCCGAGCACCTCCGGTTTCGCGAGTTCGCCCGCGGCTGCCAGGCTCAGGAGCTCGTCGTCGGGGGGCGAATCCCAGAGGAAGTAGGCGAGCCGCGACGCGAGGGCATGGGGCCCGAGCCGGTTTGGCTTGCCGGCGGTTTCCTGCGGCGGGCCCGACTCCATGCCGATGAGCAGGAAATCGGGGGCGCAGAGGATCGCCCTGTAACCCGCGAGCATCGCCTCGTCGAACGGCCGCCCCGCCGCCAATTCAGCCCGCACGATGTCGAGGCAGGGCCCGAGTTCGCCAGCCTCGACGGGCCGTCGGAACGCGCGGCTCGCAAAGCCGCGGAGCAGATCCTCCGGCTCGGGCACGTCGGTCTTCGTGTCGCGGTCGACTTTCACCGGCGCGATCTCGATCTTCGTCACGGCGAGGTTGCGATCGGCCTTCGTCGCCTCGTCGAGGAAGTCGTTGGGAAACCGGATGCCGACCTTGGCCGGCCCCGCCGACTCCACGATGAAGTTGACGCGGAACGTCTGCGGCTTCTCCTGCTGGGCCTCGATCTTGGATCGCCCATGCGGGATCTCGTTGCCATTGAAGAGCGTCCAGAGCTGGGCCGGTTCATCGCCTGCCGGGGTCTGGAACGCGGTGACGCGGAGTTCATAGGTCCCGGGACTCGCGAAGTTGACGACCGTGTCGATGTCGCCTGCCACGTTCAGAAACCACTGGTTCTCGAGTTTGTGACCGGCGCCTGAGAAGTCGGTGTGCGGGATGGCCACGGCATCGTCGTTCGTGCCGATCGTGGGACGCCCTGGAAGCGGGGGCCGCGGAAACGCGCTCATGGGCGTGTCGCCGAACAGCCGTCGCTGGCTCTCGGGGGGCCAGGCCGGGTCGAGCGGCCCCTCCACTTCAAACCAGTCATAGGCGATCCCCGGGCCTTCGTAGTCGGCCACGCCGTTGTTCACCCCAGAATTCAACGCGGCGCCCGACGGCAGCGTCATCGCGTGAAACGAGATCTTGTCGTCGGGCGTGAGCCAGACCGTGAACTCGTGGGTGGTGGGCTCGAGCGAGGGCGCATCGAAGTAGCCGATCGGCCTGCCTCGCAGCGAGGCGCGGACGATGTGCGTGAAGTCGCCATCGCCGTAAAACTCGGTGTATTCCTGGGTGGTGCGCACCGGGTCTGTCTTTTCCCGGGGCGAGCCCTGCCATTTCCCCTTGTCGTCCTTGCTGAAAGGTGCGTCGAAGGCCTGATACTGGTTGATCGTGCTGAGCCGCGCGGGGCCGGCCTTCGTTCGCTCCCACCGCAGACCCCAGATCGAAAACCGCACCTTGTAGAGCCCGGCGACCGGCGGCTTGAACCGGTCGATCTGGATGCCCTCCGGCTGGTGCGCCCCGATCACGCCGGTGAGGACGGCGACGGAGTCGGCCGTGCCCTTGAACGACGCGGCCCGGTAGCTATTGCCGACGTTGTTCACCGGATCGCCCACGATGTGGGTGGTCAGGCCCGGGGCGAGGTCGCGGCCGTTGAGCGGCACGCCGTTGTGAATGTTCACGGCGCCGTGCATCGACCACTGATCGATCGCCTTCCCCCGCCATACCTTCCGCTCCGGGGGCAGGCCGCCGCGGACGACCGCCTGCGACAGGGCGGCGGTGGCGGTCTCCAGATACTTCGCCATCTGCACGTA
This sequence comes from uncultured Candidatus Kuenenia sp., assembly GCA_964640405.1. Lineage (GTDB taxonomy): Bacteria > Planctomycetota > Planctomycetia > Pirellulales > UBA1268 > QWPN01. The sequence goes on along the minus strand of CAZXIG010000009.1, from coordinate 2,451 downwards.
GGAGATGTCGAGCGCGCCCGACACCTTGTCGAAGCCATACTTGCGGCCGTCCTCGGGCAGCAGGTCCTTGACCGCGAGCGTCGGCAGGGCGAGCAGGTCGCGGAGGGTGTGTTCGTATTCGATCCGGCTCATGCGCCGGAGCGTGGTGCGGCCGGTGCCGGCGGCGGCCTGCGACTCGGCGGCGGTGATCACCGGCTCGAGCGCCGCCACGAACCGCTGGCGGTCGGCAGCAGACGGCTGCTCCATGTCTTTGGGGGGCATCTCACCGTCGCGGACGCGATCATGCACGCGAATGAGAATGCGGAGGGCATCGGCCGACGCGGCTGCCTTCGCCGGGTCGAGCGGCAGCGTGTCGAGCCGCAGGCCGGCCTCCTGGGAATCGGGCCCATGGCAATCGATGCAGGTCTTGGAAATGAACGCGGCGACCGGTCCGCTCTCCACGGCCGAGACGATCGAGGCCGGGGCGGCGAGCAGCAGCGCGAAGACCGCCGATCGCACGATCGTATGGCGTGTGCTGGGCATCCGTGTGCAGGGCATCATGGCCGGGAGGGCTCGCTTCGGGATTCAACCAATTCCAGTTTTACGGCGGTGAGGACCGGTTTGTTGGCCACGAGTGTCGCCGTGCAGACGGTGCCCGATGGCACGGCCTCGAGATTCACCTCGCCGAGGTCCGGAATCTCGACCGTCACCTCGCGGGCCACGCCGTCGGCTGCCCACGCCGTCACGAGCCACCGCGGCTCCGACCGCAGCCGCCGCACGAGCACCCGCGCGGGCGTGCCCGTCGGAAACTCGTAGGCCGGCTGGTCCTTCGACCAGACGTGCCGCTTCGGGCCCGGCAGGAGATCGCCGTCCCGGAGATACGTTTCGACATGCGAAAACATCGCCTGCACCTCGGCGAGCGCGACCATCTGCTGGAGCCAGTGCGGCGGACGATCCGGCGGGAACGGCTGCCGGAAACCCTGCAGGCTCGTGCGCTCGTAACCCTTCGGATAATTGTAGTAGCCCGCGTTGCCGCCGATCATGCCGGCGGTGAAGAGGCATTTGAGAAAGCCGCGGTAGCGGGCGAGATCGCCGAGGCCGTTGTCACTCTCGGTGTCCTTCTCGCCTCCAATCATGCCCGCGTTGCCCTCCCAGCCGGCCGAGAGCCAGTCATACGAAAGCGGCTTCCCGGCTGCGATCTCGCGGCCACGGGCGTTGAGGGCATTCGTGAGGATGTCATTCTTGCCGGTCCAGCCCGCGTTGCCGTGGCGGTAGTAATGCTCAGTGCTCGGCAGGTCGGAGACGCCGGCAAAGTGTTCATACGCCGGGCCCCAGTCGACCCAGCCGGGCCAGCGGTTGCGGCTCGTCCCGCCCGAGCAGGTGTAATAGATGTAGAGATCGCGATCGGGCACGGCCGCGCGCACGGCGTCGGCGATGAGCGTTTCGGCCCGGGACTTCGCCCGCGAGGCGAACTCCGCCCAACTCATCTCTCCCTTCGCCTTCACGATCGTCGGGTCTTGCTCCCAATATTTTTTCGCGGAGCCGGGAACGCCGAGGCCATACTCGCCACCATTGAGCACGATCGCGATCGGGCACCGCTCGCGGATCCGCCGCAGTGGCTCGGCCCGCAGCCGGCCCGCCTCCTGCCAGACCGAATCGGGGGTGGCCGGGCTGTAGATCCGAGCAACGCCGTCGGACCACGTGTTGCCGTCGTGGCCCTTCGTTTGATCGGCGACGAACTCCCCCTTGGCATCGCGGGTCCAGGTTTCCGGCGGTACGGAATCCGCAGCGGGCAGATCGCGGCAGCAGATGACCGAGAGCTTGAACGTTTCGGGTTCCTCGGCGGCCAGCCGCATGCACTTCGCGGCATCGCTTCCAGGATTGGCGAGGGCGGCATCGACGGCTTCCGCGGTAGCGTAGCCATTGAGCCAGGGCACCGAGCCCCATTCGAGGGCGTAGCCCCAGCGGCGGGCGAGATCGACGCGGGTGTCGAAGTCGAGCGTCCAGCCGTAGCGGGTGAGCCGCGGCAGCGTGTGTCCTTTGGCGAAGACGGGGGCAGGAAGCGACGCGAGATACTCGGCCGGCAGCACGTGGCCCGGCGGGATCTCGACGTCCTTCGGCCGCTCGGCCGCCCGCAGATCGGCGGGCCATCCGGCAAGCAGGCCGAGCAGAGCAGCCGCCAGAAGCGGTCGCGCGGCACCGAAACGGCGGGCAGGGCTGGCGTGAAGCATGGTGCTGCAGGCGGGAGCGAACACTCTCATCTTAGATCGGCCGCTGCCGCTGCCACCAACGCCCGGACGTGCCTGATAATTGAAAACGTGCTTAAGCGCAGCGCACACGTGCGGGTGTTGGTTGAAAAAAAAGCCCCGGCGGGAGCCGGGGGACGGGTCCCCGGGCTTCCGCCCGGGGCTTTTTGGCGTTACTTCGTGCGGAACAGGTCGCTGAGCACCACCTGCTTCACGAGCGTGCGCA
>CAZXIG010000008.1:22773-28266 GCA_964640405.1 uncultured Candidatus Kuenenia sp. | reverse complement strand
CCGCTCGTTCCTCTGTTTTCCCCGGCTTTCCAGGGCTCGGCTTGCGTGTTCGACACCGGCGGGCAGAATAAGGGGCTCGAATTTTGAAGGAGTTTTCATGAGCGACACGCTTGAAGTCGTCCCCCGCAAGTCCGGCGGCAGCCGTGAGAGCCGCCGGCTCCGCCGCGCCGGCATGGTGCCCGCGATCCTCTACGGCCATGGCGAGAAGTGCGTCGAACTGGCAGCGAAGCGGGAGGCCGTCGAGGCCGTCGTCCGCCACGGCAGCCGGTTCGTCGAACTGACCGGCGCCGTCAAGGAGGGGGCGATCATCCGCGAACTCCAGTGGGACGCGATGGGCTCCGACCCGGTTCACGTCGACCTCCTGCGGGTCAGCAAGACGGACCGCGTGAAGGTGAAGGTGCCCGTCGATCTCAAGGGCGAGTGCCCGGGCCAGCGGGCCGGCGGTATTCTGAATCTCGTGCTCCACGAGATTGAGCTCGAGTGCACGGCCGACGCGATTCCCGATCACATTCATGCCCAGGTGGGCCACCTCGAAGTCGGACACTCGATCAAGGTGCACGACCTCCAGTTGCCCAAGGGGGCGAAGGCGCTCGTCGATGGCGACGAGACCGTCGTCACCTGCATGCTGCCGACGAAGAAGGCCGAAGAGGCCGGTGCTCCCGGAACCGCGGAACCCGAGGTCATCGGTCGCAAGGCGGCCGAGGAAGGAGAGGCCGAAGCGGAGAAGGCCTGACCGGCCGGCGGCCCGCGATCCCCGCGATGGCCGCCTGAGGTGGATCGGGCTCCTTCCCGTCGAGAAACGTGAAACTGCTGGTGGGATTGGGCAATCCGGGCTCAGCCTATGAAGGCACCCGGCACAATGTCGGGTTCGACGTGCTGGAAATCCTGGCCCGCCGCGCCGGAAGCCCCTCGCGTCGCCAGCGGTTTCAGGGTGACACGGCCCAGGCGGTGATTCGCGGCTGCCCGGTGCTCCTGCTCTGGCCGCTGACCTGGATGAACCTGAGCGGATCGAGCGTGCTGGCGGCCCGAGACTTCTTCAAAATCGAACACTCCGACATCCTGGTGATCTGTGACGATTTCAACCTGGGCAGTGGAACGATCCGGATGCGTCCGAGCGGCTCGGCCGGCGGCCAGAACGGCCTCGCCGACATCCTGCGGCGGCTCGGCGGCCAGGACGTGCCGCGGCTGCGGGTCGGCATCGGCCCGGTTCCGCCGGGCTGGAAGCCGGCCGACTTCGTCCTCGGCCGGTTTTCCAAGGCCGAACGCGACGCCGCGGCCCCGGTCGCCGAACGGGCCGCCGATGCCGCCGAGGACTGGGTCGCCGTGGGCATTCAGGCGGCCATGAACCGATACAACTGATCTTGATGTAAACTACGAGCCAACTTTCCGAGCTTTTTCAGAGGAGCACGATTTCATGTCGGTCTACGAAGGCATGTTCATTCTCGATGCGGGCAAGTATTCCCGTGACCCGGGCGGGGTTGCCCAGCAGGTGACCGACCTGATCCAGCAGTTCGGCGGCACGATTCTCGCCTCGCGGCTCTGGGATGAGCGGAAGCTGGCCTACCCGATCAAGGGCCACAAGAAGGGCGTGTACTGGCTCACCTATTTCAAGATGCCGTCCGCCAATCTCGTGCCTCTCGAGCGGCAGTGCGAGATTTCCGAAGACATCCTGCGGAAACTCGTGCTGAAGGTCGACGACCGGATCGCCGACGCCCTCGTGCAGCATGCCCTGGCCGGCGACGCGGCCCAACGGCGGCCTGCCTCCCCGGCTCCCACCGCCCGCCCGGCCGCGACCACCTGAGGAACCATGGCCCCTTGCACCCTCCGGTTGCAGGGGATACAGTGCCGGAAGTGTACATGAGTTCAGTTCCGGCAATGACAAGGAGTTTTCGTCATGGCTAGTTTCAACCGCGTGATCCTGCTGGGCAACGTGACCCGAGATCCGGAGCTTCGCTACATCGCCAACGGCACGGCAGTGACCGACATCGGTCTGGCCGTCAACGACCGCCGCAAGTCGCCGTCGGGCGAGTGGATCGAGGAGACGACGTTCGTCGACGTCACGCTCTGGGGCCGCACGGCCGAGATTGCGGGGGAATACGTGACCAAGGGCTCGCCCCTGATGATCGAAGGCCGCCTCAAGCTCGACACGTGGGAGAAGGACGGCAAGAAGAACTCCAAGCTCCGCGTCGTCGGCGAGAAGATGCAGTTGCTCGGCTCGCGATCTGGAGGCGGTGAAGGCGGCCGGTCCGCGAAGCCTCGGGTCGCAGCTGGCCGTGGCAACGCTCCGGCAGGCAGCGAATTCGACCAATCTGTCGGCTACGATGACGGCCCCGGATCGTCCGGTGGGCCGGTCGGTGCCGACGACGACATCCCGTTCTGATCTTTCGGAGGAAATTGACTCATGGCCGTCTCAGCACAGCCCAGCCTCGCAGTCGCCGGCAAGCGCAGCCTGCCCAAGGGCAAGCGCGGGGGCATCGAGCTTCTTCTCATCCACAACGTGGACCACCTCGGCAAGCAGGGCGAAGTGGTCGAGGTGAAGCGCGGCTACGCCTACAACTACCTGCTGCCGCAGGGGTTGGCCACGCTCGCCACCGAGCACCACAAGCGGATGGTCGAGAAGCACCGCGCGAAGCTGGAGGAGATCGCCCGTGAGCGGCTCGCCGGTCTGCGGGCGCTGCTGGCCGAGCTCGTGCGGACGAGCGTGACGATCGAGGCCAATGCCAACGACGAGGGGCACCTCTACGGCTCCGTCGGGGCCCCGGAAATCTCGCGGTCGTTGAAGCAGCAGGATCTGATGGTGTCGCCCGACCAGATCATCCTGCAGGGCCCGCTCAAGGAAGTCGGCCTCTACACGGTGAAGGTCAAGCTCGGCCCCGACGTCGAGGGCGACCTAAAGGTGTGGGTGGTGCCCAGCAGCAGCGACGCCGCCGCGAAGTAGTCGGCCAGCGGCGAGTGCGGCCGGGGTTCCCCCGACCGCAGGCACGGCAGGGAGGCAGGCAATCATGGTCGCATCCCGTGAGGGCTCGACTCGCGAACGAGGCCGCGGAGGCCGGCGCGATGAGGTGGCTCGGCCTTCGGCCGCCGCGTTGGCCGACCGCGATCGGCCAGCCAACGTCGACGCCGAACGGGCCGTGCTGGGCAGCATCCTGCTCAAGCCCGATGTGTGCGACGATATCGCGCTGTTGGTGCGGCCCGACGACTTCTCCGACGAGTCGTTCCAGGTTTTGTATCAGCACCTGCTCGAACTCCACGACTCGGGCAAGCGGATCGACGTCACGATCGTGCTGGAGCGGCTCCGCACGAAGGGGGATCTCGACCGCATTGGCGGCGCGGCGATGCTCGCCGACGTGGTGGAGGCCGTGCCGCATGCGGCCCACGCCGCGCACTATGCCCAGATCGTCCGCGACAAGGCCCTCCTTCGCTCGCTGATCGATGCGGGCACGGAGATCCTGCGGGATGCCTACGACGGCGGCGACGAGCCGCGGCAGCTGCTCGCCCGGGCGGAAGAGCGGATTTTCTCGATCCTGGAGCGCCGCAGCTCGGCGGAGGCCCAGCCGATCCAGACGGTGCTCGAAGAGGTGATGGTCCGCATGGACGCGCGGATGAAGCACGAGCACACCATCGGCGGCGTGGAGACCGGCTTCACCGATCTCGACACGCTCTGCGGCGGGCTTCACAACTCCGAGCTGATCATCCTGGCGGCCCGGCCCAGCATGGGCAAGACCGCCTTCGCGATGAACATCGCGGAGAACGTGGCGATCAACCTCAAGCAGGCCGTGCTGTTCGTGAGTCTCGAAATGGCGAGCCTCGAACTCGCCGACCGCCTGCTCTGTTCAGCGGCCCAGGTGAACGGCCATCGCCTCCGCAACGGCACGATCTCGCAGGAGGACCGCCGTCGCCTCGTGCAGAAGTCGTCGGAGATCGGCACGTCGCCCCTCTACATCGACGACACGCCCGGCCGCACGCTGACGGAGATCGCGGCCGTGGCCCGGCGGCTCAAGCGGCGGCAGGGGCTCGCCCTGATCGTGATCGACTACCTGCAGCTGATCGAGCCCGACAATCCCCGCGACCCGCGGCAGGAGCAGGTGGCGAGAATCGCCCGACGACTCAAGATGATGTCACGCGAGCTCGACGTGCCGGTGCTCTGCCTCGCCCAGCTCAATCGCCAGGCCGAGGTGTCGCGGGACAACCGGCCGCGGCTCAATCACCTGCGGGAATCGGGCGCCATCGAGCAGGATGCCGACGTGGTGATGTTCGTGCACCGCGAGGAGTATTACCAGACCAACGACGAGGACCGAGAGCGGGTGAAGGGCCAGGCGGAGATCATCATCGCCAAGCAGCGAAACGGCCCGATTGGCGACGTGAAGCTGCTCTGGCAGCACGACTACACGCGGTTCGTGAACCTCGAGCACCGCCCCCACGACGAATTCGAGTCGTTCTCGAACTTCTAGCGTCCGTGGCGGTTGGCCGCGGCCCGGTCTGTGCCGGGCGTGACATCGAGCAGGAGGCCGTCGTCCTCGCCCCGCTCGATCCGCTCCCACGCGATCGCCCCCATGGCGGCGTTGTCGGTGCAGAGCGACTTCGGCGGCACGAACACGGCCGCATGCCGGCGGCGGCCGAGCGCCTCGACCGCCTCGCGGAGCGCGGCGTTGGCGGCCACGCCACCGCCGATGAGGATGGCTTGGCAGCCGGTGCGGTCAAGGGCGAGTTCGAGCTTGGCCGCGATGCAATCGACGACGGCCTGCTGGAACGAGGCGGCGAGGTCGGCGCGGGGCCGGCCCGTCGGGGGCGGCGTGTCGGCCGGGCCGCCGGGCGGCCGCACGAGGTACCGCAGGGCCGTCTTCAGGCCGCTGAAGCTGAGGTCGAGGCGTTCGCGGTCCGCCACGAGCGGCCGAGGCAGACGATGGGCCCGCGGATCGCCGTCGCGCGCCGCCTTCTCGATCTCCGGACCGCCGGGATAGGGCAACCCGAGCAGGCTCGCAGCCTTGTCGAAGGCCTCGCCCGCCGCGTCGTCGATCGTGCCGCCGAGGCGCTCGAGGTCGAGCGGGGAGCGCACGAGGAAGAGCGACGTATGCCCGCCGCTGGCGACGAGGCCGACGCACGGGTAGGGCAACGGACCTCCATGGGCCACGCGGCAGGCGTAGAGGTGGGCCGCGATGTGGTCGTAGCCCACGATCGGCAGCCGGAGCGTCGCGGCGATCGCCTTCGCCGCCGACAGGCCCACCAAGAGCGAGCCGACGAGTCCCGGCCGCACGGCCACCGCCACGGCCTCGAGGTCGGTCCGCGCGACGCCCGACCGCCGCACGGCCTCGTCGACGACCGGGATGATCCGTTCGACATGCGCCCGGGAGGCGATCTCGGGCACGACGCCACGCCACCGCGCGTGCAGCTGCTCCTGGCTCGCGACGACGCTCGAGAGCACCACCCGCGACCGCGTGATCACGGCCGCAGCGGTCTCGTCACACGTCGTCTCGATCGCAAGCAGCGGCATGT
>CAZXIG010000008.1:2207-22673 GCA_964640405.1 uncultured Candidatus Kuenenia sp. | reverse complement strand
ATCACGGCCGCAGCGGTCTCGTCACACGTCGTCTCGATCGCAAGCAGCGGCATGTACGAATGAAACCGGAGCCGATGTGGGTAGGCGAGGGGGTCGGCAAACGCTCGAGGAGCCTTGGGCCGCCTCGGCCCACCGCGACGAGACTTTTGCCGCCCCTGAGTCGGAAATGCACCAGCACGCTCGGCGGCTAAAAGTCGTACCAGACCCCGATGCCGGCGCGGTTTTGGTTGTAGAACACGAACTCGTACTGCGGGTCGGAGCCGTAAAGATACTCGAAGCCCACCCGCAGGAGCCGCTCGCTGCGGTCGCCCCGCCAGGCCCAGCCCGTCTGCACGCAGACGTTGCCCCCCCAGTCGAGCTCCTGCCGCGACATGCCGTTGATCGCGAAGAACGGGCTGCCCCGCGGGCCGGTCGGCCGGGCCTGCACGAGCTCGGTGCCGAACTGAAACTCCCACGGCTCCGAGCCGCCGCTGTTGTGGAACGAGTAGCCGACTTCGCCGTAAATCCGCATCCAGTCGAACAGGTAGTACGAGTTGCCCCACACCATCGCGTCGCGAAGGTAGTTGACCCGCGGGAAGCTTTCATGCTTGAGCATCGCCTCGTCACCGAGGTGGGCGCTCAGGTGGTAGTAGGCGAGCTTGGTCTGCCAGCGGCCCAGGCCGAACACGAGCGGGATGCCGAAGCGATAGTCCGACGATCGCATGTCGAGCTCATCCTGCGGGTCGAGCCGCACGAAGGCGGCCCCTTCGACCTGCAGCTCGAAGCCCTGCGGCCTGAGCACAGGATCGGAGCCGTACCGCAGGATCGACACCCGGCCACCGGCCGTCATGTCCCACATCCAGCCGCCGTTCCTGGACGGAACGAATGGATCGGGGGCGGTGTCGTCGTACCAGACCGACGCGAATCGCGGCTCCTTGGGACCGGCCAGATAGCTCGTGTAGATCAGATTGTTGGGGAGGATGTGCCAACCCCAGGGGCGGGCGACCCACAGGTCGTCGAAGCAGTCGCTGCAGCCACTGGAAGTCGAGCATGAACCATCAGGACACCACGGCCCCTCGGCATACGGCATGTCGAGGATCACCGGCCCTTGTGGCTGAGCCGGAGGCAGGGCGTCCACCCCCGGCAGGACGCCGGCGGAAAGCGCCTGCTGCGGGGCCGGCTCCTGGCCGGAGGCGCCGGCGAGCCATGCGGCGCACAGGCACGCCGACACCAGCTTCCAGAGGAGCCTCTGCACCTGCGACCTCGAATTCAGTTCAGGCAACGACGCCGCCCCGCTCCGCCGAATCGGAGCAGGTTGCGAACCCGGCACGACGCTGCGACACTGTAGAGTCGCTGCGACGCCGAGCCATGGTGTATTCGGCACGACCGGTGCGGTTCAGCAGCGACACGAGGTGACGCCCTCCAACTCGAATGAACTTGGGCAGGCGAGGCAAACCTGCGAAGCACGGGCTTTGCCAGTTCTTTCCCGACCGCCTGTTTCGCGACGATGACGAACTCCACGCCCGCCCCCCAGACTGACGCCTCGCGCACGCGGCCCACCGCCGAAACGCCTCCGCTGGCCCTCGCGCTCGGCCGCATCCCGAGCGGCCTGTTCATCGTGACCTGGCGCGACGGCGACCAGGATCGCGGCATGCTCGCCAGTTGGGTGATGCAGGCGGGCTTCGATCCGCCGATGGTCACCGTGGCCGTCGCACCGGGCCGCGACCTGCTCACCGCCATCGAGGCCGACAGGCCATTCGTGGTCAACGTGCTCGGGGAACACCAGCGGTCGCTGCTGGCCCGATTCGGCAAGCCGGCCGCCGCCGGCGAGGATCCGTTCGCGGGCCTGGCCGTGAGCCGCGCCGGATGCGGGGCGGCTGCGCTCGCCGACGCGGCATCCTGGCTCGAGTGTGCGGCCGTCTCACGGACCGGAGGCAACGACACGGTGCGCGGCGACCATGTCGTGGTGCTCGCCCGCGTGATCGCCGCAGGCACTGGGAGCGACCAGCCGCCGCTGGTGCACCTGCGAAAAAATGGCCTCCGATATTGACGCCTCGCCAGGGCACGAGCCCGGAAGCCAGCCTCCGGCGACTGCCGCCACCGCCCCGTTCGTGGTCATCTCGCCGGGCCGGGTCAACCTGATCGGCGAGCATACCGACTACAACGATGGCTTCGTCCTGCCGCTGGCGATCGACCGCGGGCTGCAGATCGCCGTCCGCCCAGTCGGCGGCATGACGGCGACGCTGGACAGCGATCGCGGCGGCTCGCCCCTTCGGATCGATCTGTCGAGGCCGCTGTGCCCCGGCCGCAGCGACTGGGGACGATACGTCGCAGGAGTCGTCGCGGGGCTGCAGCGACTCGGCTGGCCGATCCCCGGCTTCGAGGCCTCGATCACGGCCGACCTGCCCGCCGGGGGCGGTCTGAGCAGCAGTGCCGCGCTCGAAGTCGGGATCGCAACGGCCCTCGAGACGCTCTGCGGCCGAACCCTCGCGCCGGCGGAGAAGGCCCTGCTCTGCCAGCGGGCCGAGCACGAGTTCGCCGGCGTGCCGTGCGGCATCATGGACCAGTTCGCCGTGACGTTCGCGAGGCAGGGTCACGCCCTGCTCATCGACTGCCGCAGCCGCGACGTTCGCCACGTGCCTCTCGGCGACGAGGTCGCCATGCTCGTGATCGACAGCGGCGTGAAGCATGCCCTCAGCGACGGCGGCTACGCCACGAGGCGTCGAGAATGCGAGAGGGCCGCCCGGCTCCTGGGCGTGTCGACGCTCCGCGACGCACCTCTCGACAGCTGGCCAAACGCCGAGCGTTCGCTGCCCGAGCCCGAGCGCAACCGGGCCCGGCATGTCGTTTCCGAGAACGCCCGGGTGCTCGCCTTCGTCGAGGCGGCCCGCAGCGGCGACTGGCTCTCGGCGGGCCGGCTGATGAACGCGAGCCACGCATCGCTCCGCGACGACTTCGAGGTCTCCTGCCGGGAGCTCGATCTGATCTGCACGGCCGTCGGAGGCCTCGACGGCGTGTTCGGCTGCAGGATGACCGGCGGCGGCTTCGGCGGCTGCGCCATCGCCCTCGTCGATGCCGCTCGAGCCGACCTCATAGCCGCAGCAGCCCGAGAAGCCTGCGAGCAGGCACTCGGCACAAAGCCCAGCCTCTTCCTCACCCGCGCGTCAGCCGGAGCAAGACGTGTCTCGCACAACGCCACCCCGTGAGAGGTTGCCTGTTCGGGGCAGCCCCGAACCCACGCTGGACGCCGCACTTCCCTGTATCAGCCGACAGCCCTCGCTATACTGCTGCCGCGGCGTTTCGTTAACGACGATTACAAACCCAGCGGACTCCCCAATGCTGAGTCGTCTCGCACTGATGTCCCTCGCCTTTCTCGTCCTCGCGACGGGGTGCAGCAAGCCAGCACAGCAAGCCTCCTCTGATGCACCTGCAGCCGGTGTGCAACGGTTCGTCTTCATCACCAATGGCGACGATCCCTTCTGGGACGCCTGCAATGCCGGGCTCGTCGAGGGGGCGAAGCGGTCGGGCCTCGAGGCCAAGGGCCTGCGGGCCGTGATGGACAAGGGCAACGGCACGGCCCAGGGACAGATCGAACGTCTCCGGCAGCTCGCGAGCCAGCCCGACGTCGTGGGCGTGGCGATCTCGGTAATCCAGGCCGAGAACGCCGCCATCGTCGACGAGATGAAGAACCTCGCCGCGAAGGGGGTGAAGGTGATCACGGTCGACGGCGACGTGAACCGGGCCACGTTCCGCGATGCCCGTCCGTATTACATCGGCACCGACAACATCGTCGGCGGCCGGCTGCTGGGCGCGGCCGCGAAGGCCATTCTCACGGCCCGCGGCAAGACTTCGGGGGGCTACGTGCAGTTCGCCGGCTTCACCGACAACGACAATGCCCGGGCCCGGATGAACGGCTTCAAGGAGGCGATCGGCGCCGCCTTCACGGAGGCCGACCGGATGAGCGACGAGATGGATCTCGCCCGGGCCCGAGACAACGTCCGCACGGCGCTGGTCAACCATCCCGATCTCGTGGCCCTCGTCGGCATCTGGGCCTACAACGCTCCGGCGATCGCGGAGGTGGTCGAGGAGCGGAAGGCCCGCGACCGGATCACGACCGTCACCTTCGACGCCCAGGCCGTGGCGATCGAGCGGATGGCCGCCGGCCAGATCGACGCGATGGTGGTGCAGAACCCGTTCGAGATGGGCATCCAGACCGTCCGCCTGCTCGTGGCGATGCAGGAGGGGGACGAGGCGACGATCAAGGACATGTTCCCGAATTTCGGCCAGCCTGACGGCGACATCCACACGACCGGCCTGCGGCTGATCCTGCCCGACGACGACCCGCTCGTGAAACCTGCGGATATTCCCGGCAGCGGCCACGAGACCTTGCCGCTCTCGAAGTTCCGCGAGTGGCTCGCCCGCTACGGCCTGTCGAGTTCCTGAAAACCCTGCGCCCGCTCGCTCCCCTTTTCGCGGAACCACGCATGGCTGCTTCCGATTCCTCGTCTTCCGGCGGCTTCCTGCTCACACGGAGCGAATGGGCCCTGCTCGCGGCGATTCTAGTCGCCGTCGTGCTCACGGCCCTGGTCGATGCCAACCATTCCTACTGGTTCCAGCCGCTGACGAGCCTGCGCGACATCGCCCGCAGCACGGCGATGCTCGGGATCTTCGCCCTGGGTGCGGCGGTGGTGATCATCGCCGGCGGCATCGATCTCTCGTCGGGCTCGATGATCGCCCTCTCCACGACCGTCTGTGCCGCCACGATGCTGGCGCTGGCGCCCGCGGAGATGGTGGGCTTCAAGCCGGTGGGGGGGGCCGTGGTGGCCGCCGGCTGCTTTGCGAGCCTGCTCGTGGGTTTCCTCGTGGGCACGCTGCACACCTGGCTGATCACGGCGGTGCGGCTGCCCCCGTTCATCGCCACGCTGGCCACGCTCGTGGGCCTGAGGAGCCTCGCCCGGGCACTCGCCACGAGCACGACCGCGGCACTTTTGCCCACGAAGAACAGCCAAATCAACGTCTATGACCCGATGTTCAAGTTCGTCCGTGACAACGTCTGGATTCCGGTCGCGGTCTTCGGTCTCCTGGCCTTCATCACCTGGCTCTTGCTCACGCGGACGGTGCTCGGCCGCCACGTGCACGCCCTCGGCGGCAACGAGCAGGCGGCCCGGCTTGCGGGCATCCGCACCGACAACGTGAAGTGGTTCGCCTACTGCTACGCCGCCATGACGGCCGCGCTGGCGGGTCTCTTCTACGTGGCCAACGAGTCGGTGGCCGCCCCCGCGATCCAGGCGCGTGGTCACGAACTCAACGCGATCGCCGCCGCCGTCGTCGGCGGCTGCTCGCTCTCCGGCGGCGTCGGCACGGTTCCCGGCACGGTGCTCGGCACGGTGTTCCTCCGCGTGGTGATCGACGCCGTGTCGAAGGTGATCAAGACGGAGGCCGAGATCTACGAGGGGCTGATCGTGGGCGTGGTCGTCGTGCTCGCCGTCACCTTCTCCCAGGTGGGCCAGCTCTCCAAAGGGGGCCGGCGGCTGTTTCCGGGTGCGCTCGGACTCTGTGCCATCCCCGTGCTCGCGCTGCTCGTGGGCGGGGTGATCGCGATGACCGCCGGACCTCGGGCCGGCACCGCCGCCGGCCTCGCCGCCCTCGGACTGCTCGCGGCCGTTCGTGTCTGGGAAGGCCGGCAGGCGGCCGCAGCGAGGCCCGCATGAACGCCGTCGCGGCCGGCAGAACGACGGCGAATCAGGCGATCGTGATGCGGTCGATCACGAAGCGGTTCCCGGGCGTGGTCGCGCTCGACGGCGTGTCGCTCGACGTTCGCCGGGGCGAGCTGCATGCGATCTGCGGCGAGAACGGCGCGGGCAAGAGCACGCTCATGAAGATCCTCTCGGGCGTCTACCAGCCCGACGCGGGCACGCTCGAGATCCACGGCCGGCCGGCCCGGTTCGCCGGCACCCGCGACGCCGAGCGGGCCGGCGTGGCGATCATCCACCAGGAGCTCAACCTCGTCGAGGATCTCTCGGTGGCGGCCAACGTGTTTCTCGGCCGCGAGCGGCGGACGCCGCTCGGCCTGGTGGACGACCGGGCGATGGAGGCGGAAACGGCCCGCCTGCTCGAGCGGCTCGAATGCCGGGTGTCGCCGCGGGCGCGGGCCGGCAGCCTCCGCGTGGGCGACCAGCAGCTCGTGGAGATCGCGAAGGCGCTCTCTCTCGATGCCTCGATCCTGGTGATGGACGAGCCGACGAGCGCCCTCACCGAGGCGGAGTCGGCGCGTCTCGAGCGGACGATCGCCAGGCTCCGCGAACAGGGCACCACGATCCTCTACATCTCGCACAAGATGGAAGAGGTGTTCCGGCTCGCCGACCGGATCACGGTGCTCCGCGACGGCCGCCACGTGCGGACGGTGGACCGCACCGCCACGACGCCGCAGGAGATCACCGGCTGGATGGTGGGCCGCGAGATCGCGGGGCACGCGTTCCACGAGCCGCGGCCCCGCGGCGACAGGCTGCTCGAAATCCGCGGCCTCACCCTCCCCTGGCCCGAACACCCTCGGGGCTATCGGCTCGCCGACGTGTCGCTCGATCTCCACGCGGGCGAGATCGTAGGCGTGGCGGGGCTCATGGGCGCGGGCCGCACGGAATTGCTGGAGACGATCTTCGGCGCTTCGCCCGCCACCTGGACCGGAGAGATTCGGCTCGCCGGCCGCCCCGTGCGGTTCACGCATCCCCGCGAGGCCTGCGACGCCGGCATCGCGATGGTGACGGAAGACCGCAAGCGGCTCGGGCTCTTTCCCGACCTCGACGTCGCCGGCAACGTGAGCCTCTGCAGCCTCCGCGACGCCGTGCACGGAGGCCTGCTCAGCCGCCGGCGCGAGGAGGCGCTCGTCGCCGCCCCGCTCCGTGACACCGGCGTGAAGACGCCCGGCCCCCATGCGGCCATCACGGGTCTTTCCGGCGGCAACCAGCAGAAGTGCATCATCGGCCGCTGGCTGCTCACCCGGCCGCGGATCCTGCTGCTCGACGACCCGACCCGCGGCATCGACGTGGGAGCCAAGGCCGAGCTCTATCAGTTGATCGATCGCCTCTGCCGCCAGGGCATGGGGGTGCTCCTCACCTCGAGCGAGCTGCCGGAACTGCTCACGCTCTCCGACCGCATCCTCGTGCTCGCCGAAGGCCGCCTGACCGCCGAGTTCCCCCGCAGCGAAGCGACGGAACACCGCATCCTCGAGGCTGCCACGGGCTGACGGGGGCTCTCTGCCCGCTGCCAGCCTACCTCTTGTGAACGGAGGCTCGGGCCTGCACATGCCCTCTCGCGGGCTATGGAAGCGAGCGCAGGCAGGATGCCGAAGCGAAGCGGACATGCAGTGAGCGAAGGGCAGGATGCCCGAAGCGAACGTCCGCCGAGAGTGCATGTGCAGGCCCGAGCCGGGGCGATTCAGGCGATCTGATTCATGCTCCGAGATATCGGGCCACGAGGGCGCGGGCGCGGGCTTCGTCGCGGGTGCCCGACACGATCGCGCGGCCGTCGGCGAACACGGCCAGCTCGATGCCGGGCTCGATCTGGGCCCGCACGATCCAGGGGTTGGCGTGGACGGCTGCGACGGCGGCGAGTCTCGCCGCGACCGCCGCAAGATCGATGCCGGCGATGGCCGGCATCACCTGCACCGCATCGCGGCCGCAGAGCGCCGTGGGGCGGCCGCCGAGCCGACCTTCGAGCCAGGGAGAGTCGCCGCCGCGACAGGTCGGGCAGCCCTCGGCGGCGAGCGCCGCGAGGTCGATCGTGCGCCACACGTTGTCCCAGAGATCGCAGACGAGCATTCGGCCCGTGATCTGGTCGTGGGCTCCGCAGAGCAGCTTGATCGCCTCGGCCGCCTCGACCGCTCCCACGACGAGGGCCGCAGGGCCGAGGATGCCGGCGGTGTCGCAGGTGGGCAGCGAGCCGGCCGCGGGGGGCTCCGGCACCAGGCACCGCAGGCAGGCGGTGCGGCCGGGCACGATCGTGAGCACGCGGCCCTCGGCGCCGATCGCTCCGCCATGCACCCAGGGCACGCCTTGCCGGCAGGCATATTCATTGACGAGATACCGGGCCTCGAAGTTGTCGGTGCCATCGACGATCACGTCCACGCCGCCGAGCAGGGCGGTCACGTTCGCCGCCGTGAGGTCGGCCACCACCGGCTCGATCGTCGCGGCGGAGTTGATGGCCGTGAGATGCCTCGCGGCCGCGACCGCCTTCGGCAGCCCGGCGGCCACGTCGGCCTCGTCGAACAGCACCTGCCGCGGGAGGTTCGAACGTTCTGGAACGTCGCGGTCGATGAGCCGCACGAAGCCGACGCCGGCCCGCACCAGCGCCAGCGCGACGACGCTCCCGAGCGCCCCGCAGCCGACGACGGCCACGCGACCGGCTGCCAGCCGCGCCTGCCCCTCCGCACCCAGCGGTGCGAACCGCGTCTGCCGGGAATAGCGATCGGGGTCGAACGACGTCATGCGATCGATGCTACCACAGCCTGCGCCGACCGCTGCATCACCACACGAGGCTCGTGATCCCGCCGAGCGCCGCGGCGGCGAGCACCACCAGCGGCGTCGAAACGCGGCCGGTCACGAGCAATGCGGCCGCAGCGCAGGCGACGACGACGGCCATGAGGTCGAGCCTGCCGCCAGGGCAGAATGCGGCCACCGCGAGGTTCCATGCGAGCAGCAGGATGGCCGCCACCACGGCGGCGCCGACGGCCGTCATGGCCCGGCCGAGCCACGATCCCGGATGGATCGACCGCACGAACGGGGCGAGGCCGAAGATCAGCGCGAACGAGGGCAGGAAGGCGAACAGCGTCGCCACGGCCGCCCCTTCGAGACCTGCCTGCGTCGCGGCCGCCGGCATCCCCTTCCAGCCGGCCATGAAGCCGATGAAGGTGACCACGAGAATGAGCGGGCCGGGCGTGGCCTCGCCCATGGCGAGCGCCGTGAACCGCTCGTCGGCATCGAGCCAGCCACGGGCCACCGACTCGTCGAGGGCCCAGGGCACGACGGCATAGGCGCCGCCGAGCGAGAGCAGCGTCGTCGTGGTGAAGAGCCGGGCGATCGCGGGGCCGCGGCCGCCGGCGGCATGCGTCGCCGTCACGCCCCAGAGGCAGGCGGCCCAGAGGATCGCAGCCACGCCCGCAACCGCCACGAGATGACGCACCGCGGCCCACCTGGCCGGCTGCGTGGCGACCGCCCCCAAGCCGGCATTCGCCGCCGGTGCCGGCAGCAGCAGGCAGCCGAGCAGTCCCGCCGCGAGCACGACCAGCGGAAATGCGATTCCATACGCGAGCGCGGCGAGGGCCGCGAGCATCACGACGATTGCCGCCGGCGACCGCAGCGACTTGCGTCCGATCCGCCATGCCGCCAGCACGACCAGCGCCACGACGGCCGGCCGCGTGCCCGCAAAGGCCGCCGCGATGAGCGGCGAAGAACCCCCCGCCGCGTGCAGCCAGGCGAGCAGGGTCACCAGGGCCGCCCCCGGCAGCACGAAGAGTGTGCCCGAAAGAAGCCCCCCCGCGAGCCCACCGCGGCGCCAGCCGGCATACGTGGCCAGCTGCTGTGCCTCGGGGCCCGGCAGGAGCATGCAGACCCGCAGCGCGGCCAGAAACTCTTCCTCATCGAGCCAACGGCGCCGCTCGACGAGTTCGCGATGCAGGATCGCGACCTGGCCGGCGGGCCCGCCGAATCCGGTCGCGCCGATCATCAACCACGTCTGCCAGTCATTCTTCATGGCAACCGCCAGTAGTTCGTCATGACACAAGATATCCCGCCCAGTCCCACGGCTGGTGCTCGCGGCCGTCGGCGAGTCCCCACGCGGCGAGCTGTGCCTGAAGCTGGTCGCAGCCTCGCCGACGTTCTTCCGCAGGCAGTCCGACGCGCCGCCACGCGACGAGCGGCATCGACGGCGCCGCATCTCGCCACGCCTGGTGCGGCACCGCGTCGGCCTCGAGGGCGAGCACGAGAGAGTCGATGCCCTCGGCAACGGGGGTCGGCGGCGGTGCCACGCCCTCCACCACGCGGCCTAGCAGCATCGTGCCCTTGAGCCGCCGGACTCGCGCTGCCAGCGTCGTCGCCGTGGCGTCGTCGATCGCGTCATCCACCACCGCCATCACGACGGAGGGGTGTGCGGCCCACGCGGCGATGTGCGCGACCGCATCATCGGCGGATCCGGCGAGCTTCGCCACGGCGATGACCGCCACACCGCGCTCGTCGGCGGCGGTGAGCAGCGACTCCGGCGGGTCGGCCACGACGATAGCAGCTCCGGCCGCCCGCAGCGACTCCAGATCGCAGGCCGTCGACTCGCAGGCCACGCCCCGCGGCACCCAGCGGCGGCCCTCGAGCCACAGCGATCGGCCACGCCCGCCCGACCGCCGCAGGCCGATCCGTCGGGTCGCGCCGGCGACGGCCTGCCCACCGCCCGTCGCCCGGACGTCGAGCCGATAGAGATTCGGCAATTCCGGCGTCCAGAAGGCCGGCTCCGTGAGCACGGCCTTCGCGAGCAGAGCGGAGCCGCTCGCGCCGAGATCGACCAGCGCCGCCGTCGCCGGCAGCGTGATCGAGCGGCGGCACTCGGGGCCGGCGAGCGTGCCCGCGAGCTGCACGGGCCGGGCAGCATCAGGCACCGCCGCCCGCACGAACACCTCGGCCCGCATGTCGTCGCAGGGACCGAGCACCACCTGCACCGCGAGCGGCGAGAGCGTTCCGCCACCTTCGCGGCCGGTCACGACGCGGCCCCCTCGGCGAACCGTTCCTTCGCCATCGAGGCCAGCTTCCGCAGGTCGAGCTTCCCCGATCCGAGGATCGGCAGTTCCTCGATCTCGGCGAAGCTGTCGGCGGACGGGATCCAGAGATTGGGCAGCCCCTGCTCGGCGAGTCGCCTGACGATCTCGCGGGGCTGGTGGCTCGTGGGCAGATGAAACACGATCAGCCGCTCCCCCTTCGCCCGGTCGGGCACGGCCGTCACGACGGCCAGCAGTTCGCCGTCGGCCGCTCCCAGCTCGGCATTCACCGCCTCCTCGATCGTAAGGTGCGGCACCATCTCGCCGCCGATCTTGGAGAACCGGCTCTCGCGGCCGGTGATCGTGATGAAGCCCTCGCGATCGAGTCTGGCGATGTCACCGGTGCAGTACCAGCCGTCCTTGACCACCTTCGCCGTGAGGTCGGGCCGGTCGAGGTAGCCCTGCATCACGTTGGGGCCGGCGATCCAGAGCAGCCCTTCCTCGCCGATCGGAAGTTCGTGTCCACCTTCGCGGTCGGTAACCTTCGCCCGCGACCCGAGGATCGGCTGCCCCACCGTGCCCTCGCGGGCATCGACCGGCCGCCCCGGAACGTGGCGGCTCGGAGGCACGTTCGCCGCCACCAGCGGCGAAAGCTCCGTCGCGCCATACGCCTCGCTCGGCCGCACCCCGAATTTCTTTTCGAACGCGTCGCAGACTTCCGTCGGCAGCTTCTCGGCCGCGCCGAACACCGCCTCGAGCGTCGAAAAATCCTCGGCGGGCGTCCGCCGCGTGTAGATCCGCAGGAACGTCGGCGTGGCCATCAGGATCGTGGCATGGTGCTCGCGGGCGAGCTTGCCCACGACCTGCGCGTCCCGGGGGTCGGTGTGGTAGGCGACGGCCGGATCGAGTGTGAGCGGCGTCCAGAGCGTGGTCGTGTAGCCGTAGGAATGGAAGAACGGGAGCACGCCGAGCGCCACGTCGGCCGGCGAGAGGTGCAACAGGTGGTCGATCGCCCGCACGTTGGAGCCGACGTTCTCCTGCGTGAGCACCACGCCCTTCGGGTCGCCGGTCGAGCCCGACGTGAAGATCACGGTGAGCACGTCGTCGTCCTTGACCCGGTCGAGCCCGAGGAGTTTTTCGAGGATGCCCACCGGCGTGACCGTCGCATGCACGAAGGCCGCCAGCTTCTGGGACGTCGTGAGCCGCTTCTTCAGGTCGCCTGCATCGAGCAGCCTGTCGCCCAACTCGAGCTTCACCCGTGAGAGAAACATCGGGCTCGAGATCACGTGCTTCAGCCGGGCCCGCTCGATGCAGAGGTCGAGGATCGACTGCGAGGCGGTGTAGTTGAGGTTCACGGCCACGCGGCCGGACAGGGCGAGCGCCGCATTGACGATCGCGGCCCCCGCCGTCGGCGGCAGCAGCACGCCCACCATCTTCTCGTCGGGGCCGAGCACCCGCTCCAGCACGCTCCGGGCGGCAAGGATCCGCAACAGGAGTTCGCGGCCCGTGAGCCGCGTGCCCAGCGAGTCGGCCATCTTGAGTCGTCGGGCCGCCGATCGGCAGGCCCGCAGCATCCGCCGCTGAAGGATCATCGGGGTTTAACCTTTGAAGGAACGAGACGCCTGCTCAACTCGCGCAAGCCGCCGGCCTGGGGCACGTGCTCGCCGCCGGCGGATTTTGACGATGCATACTCCGTCGGCATGGTGGGCCAACTCTGGCAGTCAAAATTCACCGGCGGCTGCGCGCGACCCCAGGCCGGCTCCGTGTATGCCGTTTGCCGGGCCGTTGATCGCTGTAAGGTAGCGAAAATCGATCGATTCCTCATTAGAATCCCGGTTTTGCCGACCTGCCTCGCTGAATGGACTCCTGCATGCCCCGCTATCAGCCCTCCCGGATCGAACCCAAATGGCAGGCCTGGTGGGAGACGCACGGCACGTTCTCGACGCCGCGGCTGCCCGCCGGCCGGAAGCTGTACGCGCTCGACATGTTTCCCTACCCGAGCGGCGACGGGCTGCACGTCGGCCACCCGGAGGGCTACACCGCAACCGACATCGTCTCGCGGTTCGAGCGGATGCGGGGCACGAGCGTGATGCATCCGATGGGGTTCGACGCCTTCGGTCTGCCCGCCGAGGAATACGCGATCCGCACCGGCACGCCCCCGCGGGAGAGCACGAACCGCAACATCGAGACCTTCACCCGGCAGCTCAAGATGCTCGGCTTCAGCTACGACTGGAACCGGGTGCTGGCGACGACCGATCCGGAGTACGTCCGCTGGACGCAGTGGATCTTCCTGGTGCTCTTCGACACCTGGTTCGACCCGGTGCAGCAGAAGGGGCGGCCGATCGCCGAGCTGCCCATCCCGGCCGACGTCGCCGCGCAGGGAGAGCCGGCCGTCGCGAAGTTTCGCGATTCGCATCGGCTCGCCTACCAGTCGGAGGCGCCGGTGAACTGGTGTCCGGCGCTCGGCACGGTGCTCGCCAACGAGGAGGTGATCGGCGGCGTGAGCGAGCGGGGCGGCCATCCGGTCGTCCGCATCCCGCTCCGCCAGTGGATGCTGCGGATCACCGCCTATGCCGATCGGCTTGAGAAGGAGCTCGAGGGGCTCGACTGGCCCGCGAGCATCAAGAAGCTGCAGTGCGACTGGATCGGCCGCAGCACCGGCGCGGAGGTCGATTTCTTGGTGACCCCGGCCGGATCGGCCGGCGCGGCATTCGAGCCTTGGAAGCAGACTCGGGCCGCCTCGGGCTTCCCCGACAAGCCCGGTAGCGACGTGCTGCGGATCTACACCACGCGGCCCGACACGCTCTACGGCGTCACTTACATGGTGATCGCCCCCGAGCATCCGCTTGTCGACTCGCTCACCACGCCGGAACAGCGGGCGGCCATCGATGCCTACCGTGAGGCGGCCTCCCGGAAGAGCGACCTCGATCGCACCGACCTTGCCCGCGAGAAGACGGGCGTGTTCACCGGGTCGCACGTCATCCATCCGCTCACGGGCAGGCCCGTGCCCGTGTGGGTGGCCGACTACGTGCTCGCGACCTACGGCACCGGCGCCATCATGGCCGTGCCGGCCCACGACGACCGCGACTTCGAGTTCGCGAAGACGTTCGGGCTCGATGTCCTCACGGTCGTCGAACCGGTGAACGGACCCGTCGCGTCGGGCGAACTCTTCACGGGCGACGGCCGGGGCGTAAACTCCGGCCCCTACACGGGCCTGGGCACACGGGAATTCGTCGCGAAGGTGTCGGCCGATCTGGCCGCGGCAGGCCTCGGCCGCGCCGCCGTCAACTACAAGCTCCGCGACTGGCTCTTCAGCCGGCAGCGGTTCTGGGGCGAGCCGTTCCCCATCCTCCACGAGCTGGATGCCGCCGGGAATCCCACGGGCGCGATCCGCGCCGTCGAGGCGAGCGAACTGCCCGTGCCGCTCCCCGAGCTCACCGATTTCAAGCCGGGCGACACCCCCGATCCGCCGCTCTCGCGATCGGGCCCGGAGTGGCTCTACGTCGAGCGGGACGGCAAGCGATACAAGCGGGAGACCAACACGATGCCGCAGTGGGCCGGCTCGTGCTGGTATTACCTGCGATTCCTCGACCCCGACAACTCGGAGCGGTTCGTCGCCCCCGACATCGAGCGGGCCTGGATGCCCGTCGATCTCTACATCGGCGGCGCGGAGCACGCGGTGCTCCACCTGCTCTACAGCCGATTCTGGCACAAGGTGCTCTACGACCGCGGCCACGTGTCGTGCCCGGAGCCCTTCGGCAAGCTCGTCAACCAGGGCATGATCCTCGGCGAAGTCGAGTTCACGGGCTATCGCAGCGCGAAGGGGGGCTGGGTGTCGGCCGGCAAGCAGGCGGAAGGCGACACGCCGGCCCGCGTGCCCGCCGACCAGGTGGAGAAGCAGGGAGAGCACTTCGTGCTTCGCGACGCGCCACAGATTCGCGTGGAAAGCCGGGCCTACAAGATGTCGAAGAGCCGCGGCAACGTGGTGAACCCCGACCAGGTCGTCCGCGACTTCGGCGCCGATTCGCTGCGGCTCTACGAGATGTTCATGGGGCCGCTCGAGGCGACGAAGCCCTGGAGCACGACTGGCGTGAGCGGCGTCCGCGGGTTCCTCGACCGCTGCTGGCGGCTCGTCGTCGACGAGAGGGCCGACGAGCTTTCGCTCGCGCCGCAGGTCTGCGACGACGGGGCCACCGACGAGCAGTTGCGGGAACTCCACCGCACCATCGACAAGGTGACGAAGGACATTCAATCCCTCTCCTTCAACACCGCGATCGCGAAGATGATGGAGTTCGTCAACTTCTGCACGCCGCTCGACCGGCGGCCGCGGGCGATCCTCGAGCCGTTCGTGACGATCCTCGCACCGTTCGCGCCACACCTGGCCGAAGAGCTCTGGGAACTCCTCGGCAAGCCTGCCCCTGTGTCGCTCGCCGCCTGGCCGGCCGTCGAGGAGAAGTGGCTCAAGGACGACACGGTCGAGATTCCGGTGCAGATCCAGGGCAAGCTGCGGGGGCGCGTGGTGGTGCCCGCGGGCGCCGACGCCGAGGCGATGAAGGCCGCTGCCGCAGCCGACCCGAAAATCGCCGAGCAGCTGGCGGGCAAGCAGATCGCGAAAGTCGTGGCCGTCCCCGGCCGTCTCGTGAACTTCGTGCTCAAGGGCTGAGCGAGCTGCGGCCTGACGCCCGCGCGAAACCGGGTTTGGCGGCCTTGGGGGGGCTTCCGTAAATTGTTGGCACTGTGGCGAGGCAGCCCCTGAGGAGCGTGTGATGACCGTCCGGCGTGTGTTGGCTCTCGTGCTCGGCGGCGGCCGCGGCACCCGGCTCTATCCCCTCACCCGCGACCGCTCCAAGCCGGCCGTGCCGCTCGCCGGCAAGTACCGGATCATCGACGTGCCGCTGTCGAACTGCATCAACAGCGGCGTGCAGCGGATCTACGTGCTCACGCAGTTCAACTCCGTGAGCCTCCACCGCCACATCCGCCGCACCTACACCTTCGACCCGTTCAGCGGCGGCTTCGTCGAGATCCTCGCCGCCCAGCAGACGCTCGACAACTCGGGCTGGTACCAGGGCACGGCCGATGCCGTGCGGCAGAACCTCCGCTACCTGCAGCAGCCCGACATCAAGCACGTGCTCATCCTCTCCGGTGACCAGCTCTACCGGATGAACTACGCCGACATGCTCGCCACCCACATGGACCGCAAGGCCGACGTGACGATCGCCGGCATCCCGGTCGCGGACGCGGCCGCCTCGGCGCTGGGCATCATGCGGCTCGCCGGCGACGGCCGGGTCGAGGGCTTCCTGGAGAAGCCGCAGACGGCCGCGGAACTGGAGATGGTGCGGACCGATCCGGCCTGGATCGACGCCCAGGGCATCCCGGCGAAGGGCCGCTCGCTGATGGCGAGCATGGGCATCTACCTCTTCGACCGCGACTGCCTCCTCGACCTGCTCACGAAGACCGACTACCAGGACTTCGGCAAGGAGGTGTTTCCGACGGCGATCCGCGCGAAGAAGGTGCACCTGCATCCCTTTGACGGCTACTGGGAGGACATCGGCACGATCCGCTCCTACTACCAGTGCAACCTCGACCTGGCCGGGGCCGACGCCCCCTTCGATCTCGCCGACCCCGAGGCGCCGATCTACTCCCGCGGCCGCTTCCTGCCGCCGTCACGGCTCGACGGGGCGAGCGTGAAGCGGAGCCTCGTGTCCGACGGCTGCATGATCGGCGAAGGGGCCGTGATCGAGAACAGCGTGATCGGCCTGCGGTGCCGGATCGGCCGCAACGTGGTGATCCGCAACTCCGTGATCCTCGGCAACGACTTCTACGAGACGGCCGACGACGTGGCGGCCCGGTCGTCGAACGGCGCCCCGCCACTGGGCATCGGCGACGGCACGATCATCGAGGGGGCGATCATCGACAAGAACGTGCGGATCGGCCGCCGGGCCCGGATCGTGAACGAGCACGGCTGGGACAACACGGCCGACAGCGATCGCTTCACCGTGCGGGACGGCGTGGCCGTGGTGCCGAAGGACGCGGTCGTGCCCGACGGCTGGATCCCCGAGCCGGGCCTCGTGAAGCCGGCGACGGCGTAGCACGACGCTCGCTATCTACGTGTCGCGCCGGCGAGTGGGCGGTACAAGTCTCGTCGCGGTGGGCCGCGGCGGCCCAATGCTCCTCGAGCTTGCACCGACCCCCTCGCCTCCCAAAACGGGTAGGGCAGACGGTCGGGGAACCTGGAGGAGGAGCGCAGGGATATCCGTAGCTCTGTGCGCACCACTGGGCACCAGGGCGGCGGGAGGAATCCCGAAGCGAGCGACGGAGGGTTCACCGCCGGCTGCCCGGTGCATCTCTCCGAGAGCCGCGATGGCGGTGCGTCAGGGCTGGGAGCGGGGTCGCCAGCCCGGGGTTTCACGAGGCACGGGGCCGACCGGAATCGTCGAGGATGGCGCGGGGGGCGGGAGGATGTCGGCGGGCGTTTCCGCTTCGGGCTCGGCCGCGTCCGTCGTCGGCTCCTCTTCCTCGACCTGGCTCTCCAACTGGTCCTCGGGCTCGATCGGCTCGAGATCGACCTCCGGGACGACGACGGGATCGGTCTCCGAGCCCGCCTCGTGCTCGCTCGTTTCTACGTCCTCGGCCGATTCCTCAGCCGAAACACGGGCCACCGCGATCGAGGCATCGTCCTCGGGGCCCATGTCGTCGGCCAGCGCCCGGGCCACGAGGTCGGGCACGCGGACGGCCTGTTCGTTCGAGCTTTCAGCGTCGGCTGGCTGGTCCGCCTCGCGATCGACGATCCGCGGCCACGGCTTGGGCAGCATGCCGATCGGAATGATGCCGTTGCTCCGCGCCCGGAAGTCGTTCTGCGGCGCCGAGCCGTTGGGCACCGGCCCCGAGTAGTCGTACGGGTCCGGGCACATCGTGCAGCCGGTGGCGACGGCCAGGATGGCCGCGGCGAGCGATTTCTTCATGGTGCGGGCAGTTCCTTCCACGCGTCGGCGGGCCGGATCCCCATTCCGGCCCGCGACCCGCCGCATCCCTGCGGCCGTTTCAGCGGCTGTTCCCCCACCCCACGACCCGAAAGAGATATCGGGCCGTCACGACCGGTTTCTTCAGCAAAACCGGAACGGGGGCATTACTGCGGCACGGGAAGGCCCATTTTGGCCATCAGCAGCTTCATGTCGTCCCACACGTCCCGCTTCGCGGCCGGATTCCGCAGCAGGTAGGAGGGGTGGTAGGTGCAGATGACCTGGGCCGAGCCATAGGTGAACCAGCGGCGGCGCAGCTTGCCGATCGGCTCGGTGGTCTGGAGCAGGGCCTGGGCCGCCGTCGTGCCCAGGCAGCAGATGAACTCGGGCGCGATCGTGGCGAACTGTCGCTCGAAAAACGTGCGGCAGTTGGCCACTTCGTCCGGCAACGGCGTGCGATTGCCCGGCGGCCGGCACTTGAGCACGTTGAGGATGTAGACGTCGTCGCGGGAGAGCGTGCAGGCCTCGATGATCTTCGTGAGCAGCTGGCCCGCCCGGCCGACGAAGGGCTCGCCCGACGCGTCTTCGTCGGCCCCCGGCGCCTCGCCGAAGAAGCAGAGCCGGGCGTCGGGTCGGCCCACGCCGAACACCGTCTGGGTTCGCGTGGCCGCCAGCTCGGAGCACCGCGTGCAGTCGACCACCTGCTGCCGCAGGATCGCCAGCGACCGGACGCGGTCGGCCGGCGCGGCAGCCGCGTCGCGGGTCGGCGTCGGCGGAGTCACGGAGGCCGCGGGCGCGGCGACGGACGTCGCGGTGCGTCGCCGCTTCGGAAGCGATTGCACTCCCGCATCGGCCAGACTCTGCAGTCGCTGCTTGATCGCCCGCGGATTCTGGCCGTCCATGAGGAGCCTCTACGCCACTCAGAGTGCGCGGCGGAATCGCTTCGGGGCCCGGCCCTTGCCGAGGAGCGTGGCCGCCGGCGGTCGCTTCGGCTCCTCCGGGGCGGCAGGCTCGGCTGCGGTGCCGGCCGTCGAGCGGTCGAAGCCGCCCGTGGGCAGGGCCCGCACTTCGGCCGTCGGCTTCGCCCGACGGTCGAACGCCTCGAAGCCCGCGATCTCGTCCCGCTGCAGCAGCCGCTCGATCCGCATCTCAATCCGCGTGAGCTGCGGCCCCTCTTCGGGGGCCACGAACGTGAAGGCGATGCCCTCGCGGCCCATGCGGCCCGTGCGGCCCACGCGGTGGACGTAGTCGTCGCAGAACTCGGGGATGTCGTAATTCACGATGTGCGACACGCTCGAGACGTCGATCCCGCGGCCCACCACGTCGGTCGCCACGAGGATCTTCACCGAGCCGTCGCGAAACTGCCGCATCACGCGGTCGCGGATGCTCTGGGAGAGGTCGCCGTGGATGCAGGCCACCTCGTCCGGCGTCCGCGACCGGCGGCGGGCCAGCTTGTCGTAGATCTTGTCGGTGCCCCGCTTCGTGCGGCAAAACACGATCACCTGCCGGGGCTGCTCCCGCTCGAGGAGTTTCTCGAGCAGGTCGAACTTCCGCGTGGGATCGACCGTGAAGTACCGCTGCTCGATCGTCTCCACCGCCAACTCGTTGGTGGAGAAGTCGAGGATCTCGGGGTCCCGCATGTAGCGGGTGGCCAGCTTCTGCACCGGCGGCGGCACCGTGGCCGAGAGCAGGAGCGTCTGCCGGCTCTCCGGGCAGCGACGTAGGATCTTCTCGATGTCGGGACGGAAGCCGATGTCGAGCATCCGGTCGGCCTCGTCGAGCGTGACGATGTCGAGCGCGGAGAGCGAGAGCGTGCCGCGGCTCATGTGGTCGAGCACACGTCCCGGCGTGCCGACGACGACGGCAGGATGCTTCGCGAGTTTGTCCATCTGACCCTTGATCGGCTTGCCGCCATACACCGCCACGCAGTGAATGCCCGAGCCGTGGGCCAGCTTCTCGAACTCGTCCTTCACCTGCACGGCGAGTTCGCGAGTGGGCACCATCACGAGCGCCCGCGGGCCTCCCGAGCGGCCCGGCTGGTGCATCCGCTCGAGGATCGGCAGCACGAACGACGCCGTCTTGCCGGTGCCGGTGCGGGCCTGGCCGAGCACGTCCACGCCGGCGATGGCCCGCGGGATCAGCCCCGCCTGCACGGGCGTGGGGGTCGTGTAGCCGGCGCGATCGACGGCCGCCAGCGTGGCGGCGGAGAGCCCGAGGGTGTGGAAGCTGCCTTCGCCCCCTGCCACCTGCGGCCTCGCGGCCGGCGCTTCTGCCCGTTCGTCGCCGCGGTGCCGGGCGGGCTGCTCCCGGGGCTCGAGCGACTCCTTGGCTGCAACGTGCGTCGCTTCCGTTTCGCTGTGTTCCGGAGCGACGCGCTCCGAAGAAATGGTTTCCTGACCTCCGGATCGACGATTCGATCCGGCCTGCCGACCCGTCTCCGCCGGGCGGCGTGACCTATAACTGACGAACACTCGTGGTCCCTTGTCGTGCCTTCTCGGATGTGCCCCGCCTTCATCCGCGGGCATCCTGTTGCCCGTCGCACGGCAGAACACGGGGGGCGGCAGATGAGAAAAGCCGCCCCGTGAATGAGTGAACAGTACCACGCCGGCCCCCGGGCGGCAAACGGCGGGGGCGGTGGGCCACCTTTTCCCCGTAAAAGCCCCCAGGCGCGAGCCGGGGGATCACCCTCCCAATACAAGCCCCTAGGCGCAAGCCGGGGGATGATGCGGGCGGCTTCAAAATGGATGCCGCATTATCCCCCTGCTTGCGCATGGGGGCTTTTATGCGCCAGCA
>CAZXIG010000008.1:0-2107 GCA_964640405.1 uncultured Candidatus Kuenenia sp. | reverse complement strand
TGGATGCCGCATTATCCCCCTGCTTGCGCATGGGGGCTTTTATGCGCCAGCACGGTCGTCTTCCCATACAAGCCCCCAGGCGCGAGCCGGGGGATGATGCGGGCGGCTTCGAAATGGATGCCGCATTATCCCCCTGCTTGCGCATGGGGGCTTTTATGCGCCAGCACGGGGGCTTTTATGGGCGGGCGCTTGCATGGTCGCCGGCCGGTTTGCCGTCAGCGGTCGAACAGCTTCTTGATCGCCCACACGGTGGCGGCCCGGCCGGCCCGGGCGATCGACCGCGTCAGCGGAATCTGCTTCGGGCAGACGGCCACGCAGTTCTGCGCGTTCCCACACATCTGGATGCCGCCGGGCGAGGTGAGGGCCTCCATCCGCTCGTCGGCGATCATCTTGCCGGTGGGATGCGCATTGAAGAGCATCGCCTGGCTGATCGCGTGCGGCCCCACGAACGCGGCATCAAAGGCCGCCTTCCGCCGCTTCTCGAACTCTTCCGCCGACTCGTCGTCCCGCCGCACCGCTTCGATCTTGTTGAACTGCGGGCAGGCCTCGAGACAGCAGCCGCAGCTGATGCAGGTCGAGAGCGGGTAGGCGTCTTCCTGCTCCTCGGGCGAGATTCGCGGGCCGGGCCCGTGGTCGTAGGAATCGTCGACTGGCACCCACGCCTCGACCCGCTCGAGCGAGCGGAACAGCCGGCGACGGTCGACGACGAGGTCGCGGACGACAGGGAACTTCGACATCGGCCGGAGTTCGATCTCCTCGTCCTCGTCGAGCAACTTGTCCACGAGGGCCGAGCAGGCCATGCGGGTGCGACCGTTGATCAGCATCGTGCAGGAACCGCAGACCTCCTCCAGGCAGGAGCAGTCCCAGGCCACCGGGGCCACCTTGCGGCCGTCCCGCGACTTCGCCTGGGCGGCCACCTTCTGCAGCACGCTGATCACGTTCATGTTCGGCTCGTGGGGCACCTCGAACCGTTCCCAGTAGCTCTCGCCGCCGGCCACGTCCTGCCGCAGGATCCGCACGCGGATCCGCCGGGCGGCCGGTTCGTGCCCGTCGCCGTGGCCGTTGTCCAACTGGGCCGGATGGGTATCGACTGCCTTGATCATGGACGTTTCTCCTTCGATGCTCAGGTCGCGGCGGCGACCGGTCGGCCTGCCTCCTCGGCGGCGCGGCCGTTCGTCCCCGCGCCCTGCCGCTCCTTCCACACTTCCTCGATGACGTCGGCGCCGACGAGGCCATACAGCCGCGGCCGCGGCGGAATGAGCGAGGTGTCGACGTCCTGGTAGCTGATCTGCGGGTTGCCCTCGGCGTCGCACCGGGCGATCGTCGACTTGAGCCACTTCCGCGTGTTCTCCTCGAACCGATCGCACCACTCCTCGGCCTCCCGCCGCTTGCCGGCCGGATCGGTCGCGGCGATCCCGGGCATGGCGAACTCGGGCTTGAAGTGGGCGCCGCGGCACTCGTCCCGGAGCAGCGCGCCCTTCAGGATGAGCTTCGCGATGGGGAACATGTCGCCGAGCGCCTTGGTGAACACGACGTTCTGGTTGGTCCAGTTGCCGGTGTCGGAGACGGCGCACCGCTGCCACCGGCTCTCCATCGCGCAGACATCGTCGTAGGCCGCGGCAAGCTCGTCGTTTCGCCGGACGACCGTGGCCACGCGGGTCATCAGGCTGCCGAGTTCCTGGTGCAGGTCGTAGGGATTCTCGTCGCCGGCCGTACGAGAGAGCAGGGCCTGATGCCGCTCCTCCTCGCGGCGGACGGCCGCTTCGAAGAGCCGGCCCGGGGCCTCGGCCTTCTTGGTCGCACACGCGGCCTGCAGCGTGGGGGCCACGAACAGCCCGCTGAAGATGCAGGAGAGCAGCGAGTTGGCGCCGAGCCGGTTCGCCCCGTGGTACTGGTAGTCGCACTCGCCGATGGCATAGAGGCCCGGGATGCTCGTCTGCTGATTCCGCAGCGCCCCCTCCACCATGCCGCCGGTCGCACTCCTCTCGTAATCGACCCACAGGCCGCCCATCGAGTAGTGGACCGCCGGGAAGATCTTCATCGGCATCGACCGCGGATCGACGCCCTGGAACTTCTCGTAGATCTCGAGGATGCCGCCGAGCTTGCG
>CAZXIG010000007.1:0-30294 GCA_964640405.1 uncultured Candidatus Kuenenia sp. | reverse complement strand
GGAAGTGGGAGAGCCCGCCCTGCGGGGCGTGGCCGTGGGCCGGCACGGTGACGTGGCCGTGATCGACGGCGGGCGTGGCGGTGGCGGTGGGCGGTGTCATGGCAGCGTCTCCGAAAAAATAGGGACGGGAGCTCTTTTTGGATCAGTTGGCGGCCAGCGACTCGCCGGCATCGGGCTCGGGCTGCGTGGCCCCTTGCTCGGCATACTTGCGTTCGAGCCAGGCATCGAAATCGGCCCGCGACTCGAACGTCACGCGGCCCTTCATCTTGTAGTGGCCCCAGCCGCAGAGTTCGGCACAGACGATGTCGAACTCGCCGGTTTCGCGGGCCTTGAACCAGACCGGGATCTTCATGCCGGGCACGGCGTCCTGCTTGATCCGCACGTGCGGCAGGAAAAAGCTGTGGAGCACGTCCATGCTCTTGAGCTGGATCAGCACGTCCTCGTCGACCGGCAGATGCAAGTCGTTGGTGAGGTGCAGGTCGTCGGGAGTGCCGAGTTCGCCGTCGCGGCCCGGATATCGCAGACGCCATTCGAACTGCCGGGCCACCACCTCGACGGTCGGCGGCATGTCGGGCCGCCGCATCTTCACGTCGGCCCAGGCGTTCATCTGATAGATGGCCAGAAAGAGCAGCGTGGCGGCCGGGATGATCGTCCACACGACCTCGAGCGTATGGCTGCCTTGGATGTAGGTGGCCGGCCGGTCGTTCTTTGCGGCGTCGTACTTCCACATGAACCAGAAAAGGAGCACCTCCGTGGCGACGAACACGATGCCCGTCAGTGCCAGGATGAAGTAGAAGAGGGCGTCGATCTGCGAGCCGTGGGTCGAGACGTCCTTGGGGAGCCAGTGATCGAACGCCGGCGCGGCCGCGAACGTCGCCACGCCGAGCACGGGCACGGCGAGGAACAGCAGGCTCCAAAAAATCCCGGACAGACGATTCCGCACGGCGTTGCTCCTCAATCAGACCTTGTTCGACCTCGAGCGGCCACGTTCAGCCGCGACCCTCACCTGCCCTGCGCCACCATCGTGCGGTCGGCCCCGAGTTCACCGTCGAACTCGTAGGGCAGCGAGAGCACGTAGTTCACGATGTGCCAGATATCCTCCGGAGGCACCGTGCCCTTGGCGGCTGGCATCGGCGCCCCGTTGATCCCGGCGTGAATTCGGTAGTAGAGGTCGAGCGGGCGGCGGCCGCCGCGATAGATGCCGAGCCGCAGGTTCCGCGGCGGGATGGTCCGCGGACGCAGGGCGTCGCCGCCGAGCACGTCGTTGAACCTGTCGAGCCACGCCACCTGGGCGCGATGCTCGGCCACCTCGTCCGGGCTCATTCCGGAGGTCGAGGTCTCGCCCACTTTCGCCAGGCCGCTCTGCACTTCCTTCCCGATCTCCACGATGGCCTTGTTCCAATCGTCGTAATCGTTGGCCTGGCCGTCGCCGAGGCCCGTCGGCCCGTGGCACTTCACGCAGTTGGCCTTGTCGCCGTAGAAGAGTTCCTTGCCCTTGGCGATCGATGCCGCGAGATCGATGTCGGCCGGCATCTCCGGCACCGCGATCCGGGCATCGGCTGCCGCCTGCCACTTTTCCGCGATCGGAGTGAGCGTCTCGGCGACGAGAAACTCCTGCGTCTCCGGCAGCTTGCCTTGCGCCTCGTCGTCGAGATCGAAGTAGGCCCGCATCAGGGCGAGTTCCGTCTCGCCGCGGATGCTCAGGTACTTCACGTACTCGACGAGCGCGTCCACCTGCACGTCGCTCAGGAGCGCGAACGAGGGCATCGATGTGCCGGGAATGCCGTTGTGGAGAATGCGGACGAGATCGTCGTGAGTCGGCTTGTCGGCCCGCTCCGTGCTCTTGAACTTGAACACGCCCGGGCGGTAGTCCCGCGGATATGGATTGAGAAACGCCGCCGTGGGCCCCATGCCGTCGCCGGTGATGCCGTGGCAGTGGCCGCAGTGCTCCCGGTAGAGTCCGTTCTTCCGCCCTTGGATGTCGCTGCGGACGGGACCTGCCGCGAGCCGCAGTTTGGCGATGTCGAGCCCGGTCTCCGGAAGCGCGACGGGATCGTCCGGCGTGCCGAACATCGCGAGCATCACGGTGGCCACCTGCTGTTCCTGGTCGGCCGTGAGCCGCTGCTTGGTGGCCTCCACCATGTTGAGCCGGAACGAGGCCGGCGGTGTGCGGCCGCAGCCCGTCGCGACGACGGTCACGGCGATGGCCAGCAGGGAGGCGAACCGGAACGGGGTGGGAGTGCTCATGGCGTGATGCGGCGAATGGCGGCGGCGAAACATCGGATCAGGCGTTCTCGTATCAGGCGTTCTCGTGCGGATGGCAAAACGTCGGCTCAACTACCCAAGGCACCGGCGGGCACCTCCAGCGTGCCCAGGTCCTTCACTTCGTCGGCCTCGAGCCGAATCTGGAAACGTCCCTTCGGCGTCCACTTGAGTTCAGGCTTGGGGAGGCCGAGCGCGCCGCTGGGACCCGACGACCTCTCATGCCACACCTGGAACTCCAGCGTCTCGCCCGCGGGAAGATCGGGAATCGTGAACGAGCCGTCGGCGGCCGAGACGCAGACGTACCCATCCTTGCGGAAGACGCAGTAGGCCTTCATCCAAGGATGGATGTTGCAGGTCACCATCGTGGGCATGCCCGTCTCGGCGTCGGGCTTGTAGACGGTGCCTGCGCCGGCGGGAATCAACTGGTTGAAGCTCGTGCCGGCGATGTTGGTGTTGTGGCCGACGGGGTCGCTGTTGCGGACGTCCACCGGCTGCCCCACGCGGGCGGCGAAGACGGGCGAGAGAAACTCGCAGTTCTTCTGGTCGAAGACGAGCTGCGTCTCGGGCACGGGATTCTTCACGCGGGTCGTCTTGCGGGCGAAGACGACGACGTTGGCCAGCCCCTTGGTCGAGGCATCGACGAGCAGTGAGCGGTCGAAGAGCTTGGACGACTTGCCGCAGACCTCGGTGTCCTTGTCGACGATCAGCGCCTTCGGATCGCCGACCGTGCCGGCATAGACGAACCGCCCCTTGAGCGTCGCCCAGCCGGTGCCGGTGGCCGCCGCAGACTCCGTGCCCGCGCCTGCCGCCGGCACCGACACGAGAGTGGCCCGAAGCTTTCCCGCGGCTTCGGCATCAGCCACCGGCACGGATACCCGCGCCGGACGGCAGCCGGAGCCACAGGAGACACCGATGGCGACGACGGCGATCGAACAGGAAATGGAACGCAATGCGAGCATCGACACGACTTTCACTTCTGGAACACGCCGGGGGCGAGGACGATCTCACCGAGATCGGTGCCGGCCGCAGCGACCTTCACCTTCTTCCGGCCCTTGGAGGCCTTCTCGGCCTTTCCACCGATCGACATCTCGCCGATGTAACCGGCCTTCTCGTGCCAGAACTGCAGCTCGACCTCTCCGGCGGGAACGCCCTTGATCTCGAAGCTGCCGTCGGCCTTGGAGACGGCGGCGTAAGGATTCGGCCGGACGACGAGCCAGGCCTTCATCCACGGATGGATGTTGCAGGTCACCTGCGCGGGAATCGCCTCATCACTCGAGAACTTCACCGTGCTCTGGCCACCGGCCGGAATCAGGTTGTTGGACGGCGGATTCTTCACCGTCGCCACGTTGCTGTTGTGGCCGACCGTATCCGAGTTCTTGATCACGAGCTCCTGGCCGGTCAGCACGAGCTGCACGTGGGGCTCGAAGCGGCAGTCCTTGTTGTCGAGTTCCGGCTTCTGACCGGCGGCCGCCGCGGCGAGCTCCGGATTGACCTTCACGCCCTTGTCGCGAACGTAGACCACGACGTTGGCGATGCCCTTGTCGGCACCGACCACCAGCTCCTCGGCGACGAGCTTGTGCTTGCCGCAGACCTCGACATCCTTGTCGGCCTTGAGCTCGGCCGCCGACGGGGCGTCTCCTCCGAACACGAACCGGCCCTTGATGGAGCCCCACTCGTCGGCTTGGACGCCCTGGCCGCAGCAGCAGGCGGCAGCCACGACGGCGGTACGAACGATCGACTTCAGCATGGCAGTTCTCCGGATGTTCGAGGCGGGGTATCGAGGGGGGATGGTGAGCCGGCGGCCGGTGAGTGCCGCCTCCGACGTCATTTTAGTGCCACGCCCCCCGAGGGCGAGCGTTTGGGCGGTTCCCCCTGGGTCTGGCGGGGCTCTGTCGCTGGCGGCGGCTGCTTGAGGAAGGCCTCCAGAGACAGGCTCCGCTTGGCGAACAGATCGAAGTGCATCAGCAGGTCGGTGAGGGCCTCCACCTGCTGCTCGCTCGTCCCCTTGTAGAGGTCTTGGCTCACCGGCTTGTCGAACGGGATGTTCACCGGCATGCCCGTATAGGGCAGGAACCGCTTGGGGTTGGCAATCCAGTTGTGGACGTAGTCGGGCCGAAGCCGTTCGTGCACCCGTTCGAGTTGCGGCGCCAGCGCCTTCGGGTTGCCCGGTGGCGAGTAGCTGCCCACCAAGTGGCACTTCACGCAGTAGTTGGTGTTGGTGACGATCTTGAGCGCCCCTTCGAGGTGCCCAGGCTGCACGGCTTCCTTCGCCGCCACCGCGCTCTCGTCGAGCCGCGGATCGTAGACGTAGGGATAGTCGGCACCGTCCACGGACGCGAAGTAATCGACGAGCGCCGCCGCCTGATGCGAGCTGAAGTTGAACTTCGGCATCCGCAGCACCGCCGGCGGCCGGATCGGATGCGGGTTGAGCAGGAACTTGTGCAGCCAGGCCGACTGCACCTTGCGGCCCTCACCCACCAGCGGCGGCGGGAGCCAGCCCCATGCGTCGTCGGGCTTCACGTTGGGATTGATCTGCTTCTCGTCGGCGATCACGACCGGGAAGAGCAGCTTGGCGAGATCGCCCCCCTTCGCCGGATAGTGCTTGCCGGCCGCGAGGGCGTCCTGAGGCACGACCAGATTCTGGGCGCCCACCTGCCTGGCCTCTCCGTCGATCAGGACGTCGCGCCAGAGCATGAAGGGCCGATGCACCACCGCCTCCTCGTCTCCCTCCTCGATCGGCACGCCATCCTCGTCCACCAACTGCGGCTTGCCGGTGACCGGATCGAGCAAGGGCATACCCACGAGCGTCGCCTTGCGTCGCCCCTGGCGGTCGGTGGCGAGGGACGAGGCGACCTCCTGATCCGTGAAGTGCGGCGACAGGTAGGCATAGTCGGCGATCTCGGTGGCCTCGCCGAGGGAGCCCGGCTTGTAGCGGATGTCCCACCGATCCATCTGGAGTGCGTGGCAGCCGCCGCAGTTGTACTGCTCGGCCACGACGAGCCCGTCGAGGCGGGCCTGCTCACGCGGCCCCGGCTTGTGGACGTATTGCGGCGCCGGCGGCTCGGCCACCAAGCCGAGCACGAACGTCATCACCGCCTCACGCTGCTTCGCGTCGAAGGGGAACTGCGGCATCCGATACCGCTCGTTGTAGGTCTTGTTTTCAGCCTTCTTGTAGTCGTAGCTCCGGGGGGCCCGCAGCTTCTGCCAGAGGAAGCCCTCCCGCTCGTGTCCCAGCAGCTTCTGCACGAAGTAGCCGGTGTCGGGGTCGAGCGACTCGACGTCGACGTGCTCGCCCTCGTGCTTCACGCCGTAGGCGAGGTCCTTGGGGAACGGATCGTCGCTGGCGGTGGCATGGCCGTCCGCAGCGTGCGGATCGTGGTGGCCGTCGGCATGGCCGTGGTGGCCGCCGTGCCCGCCCGCGAGCTGGTGCATCACGAAGTGCGACACCTGCTCGAACGCGATCCGCGACGGATCCTTGCGACCCCAGTCGGCGAGAGCCGCACCGGCGGGCTTGGCATCCTCGAAGCCCGCGATGTCGTGGCAGGAGTAGCAGGCGAGCTTGCCGATCGTCTTCTTGCCGACGTAGTGGAGGAGCGTGGCCTCGCGGTTTTGCCCGAGTCCTGCCAGCAGCTGCTCGTCTCCCTTGATGGCGGCCTGCTGCGCACCGAGGCCGTCCTTGAGGATCGCCTCGGCGCGAACGGCGGGGAACCGCTCCTTCAGATACATCAGCGCCAGTTCGTCGAGGGCCGCCCGCTCGTCGCCCGTGAGCGAGGAGGCCGATGGCACGTTCTCCGGCTTCCAGTTCTCCGTGGACCGCATCAGGTATTCGGTCGCGTCGGCGGCGGGATCCGACACGCTGCCGTCGGCCAGCTTCTCCGGCTCGAGCAGCACGTTCGGCATGATGGTCTTCGGATGGTAACGGGCTGGCTCCCGCAGCCAGCTGTAGAGCCACTCGCGGCCCCGCGGATGCGATGCGGCCTTGGCGCCGATCCGGGAAAGATTCGGGCCATGCGTGCTCTGCGCCTCCGGGAAATCGGCATGCTGATGGCAGGCGAGGCAGCCGCGAAGCTGCACGACCTTGCGGCCACGCACCGGGTCGGCGGCCGCCGTGATGCCGTCATACGGCTTGACGTAGTCGAACGGCGCGCTCGCCTGCGTCATGTAGTGGATCATCGACCGGATCTCGAGCGGCTCGTACCGCATCGACTCCTCGAGGCCCTTGCCCTCGAGGTGGTCCCAGAGACCGAAGAACCGCGGCATCTTCGTCGAAGGACGGAAATCCTGCGGGTTCCGCAGCCAGGAGTAGAGCCAGTCGAAGCCCACCTTGCTGGCGACGTGCCGCAGGCTGGGGCCGACTTTCGGCAGCGTGCCGGGCGTCTCGGGATCCTTGAGCAGCGCGGCGAGGTCGTGTGAACGGGCCGAGAGCTTCGCCTCGTCACCGGCGGCCGCGTCTCGCTCGATCGCCTCGCGGAGCCGGTCGCGAGCCTGCCGACCATCGGGACTCGACTTCACCTCCTCGAGCCAGCGGGCGACGGTGGGCCCCATCTCGCGCAGGCCACCGTCCACTTGCAGCGCCTCGGCCACCTCGTGGTAGTTCGGGGCCAGCCGCATGTCGGGGCCGATCCGCTTCTCGGGTCCGCTCCAGCCGTTGATCTCATGGCAGCCATAGCAGCCGTACTGGCGAATGAGGTGATAGCCCTCGACCAACTTCGGGGCCGGCGGCTCGGGGAACTTCTCGCTGGGCTCGAGATCGACCACCTGGTGATGGCACTTCAGGCAGCTCGATTCCTCGAACCGCTGCGGCAGCATCGGGAAGATCCAGTGGTGGTTGTTGAACCAGCCGTGATCGTCGTGCCACTCGTGGGCCTGTTTCGGCGAGTTCGGCGAATGCGACGCCCACTTGAAGCTGGTCGCACTCCCCTGCCCCTGATGGCAGATCGTGCAGCCGAAGGTCTTCATCGGGTGGGGGCTCGAATCGCTCACGAACAGATCGAGCCGCGGATGCGACGAATACGGCTGCGGAACGCCCCGGCGGATCTTCAGCTCCAGCGGCTTGCCCCACTGCGGAGTCTCGAGGAGGGCGGTCAGCGCTACGTTGCGGCCGAGCGTCTTGCCGCCGCCGACGTCGGCGATCACGTCGCCCACGGAGAGCCCCGCCTCGGCCGCGGGCGACTCCGGCAGCACGACGCTGATGGTCGGATCGTCGGCATTGAACAGCCCGCGGGGAGCCAGCTGGAACCCGTAGAGCTTCTCGAGCTGCGTGTTGCCGTCTCCCTGCACCGCCGTGAGTTCGGGGGCGGCAGCCGGCGTGGCGAGCGTGAGCGACACCGGCTCCGACTGCCGATAGGCCGGCTCCGACGGCGCGCCGGGCATTGATTTGTCCATGCCGCGGTGGCAGGTCGTGCAGCGGTCGAACCGGGCGACGTCGCGGAAATTGTTGTTCAGCGTGAGCTGAGGAAGCCAGATCTGATCGACACGCAGCGGCCCGTTGAAGGCGTCGAGCACCGGCAGCTCGAGCACCGCCTTGCCGGCATTCGGCCGCCGGTCCGCCAGCGTCTTCTGCAGCTGACCGAGCTTGGCGCGATGGTCGGCGACCGCCTTAGCCGCCGCATCCTCGGCGGCGGTGAGCTTCACGAGCGTCGCGTCGAGTTCCTTGCGGTGGGTGTTGGCCGCCTGATACTCGAGCGTCGCCGCGTTGACCTCGGCCCGCTTGGCGTCGGCGATCGCGAGCAGCTCGGCCTGACGCTGCTGCGGCAGTCCGTCGGCGACCGCCAATTCGTAGTCGGCCCGGTTCTTGTCGAGCTCGGCCTTGCGCAGCTTGAGCGCGCCGGCGAGCAGATCCTCGCGGAACTTCGCCCGCTTGGCGATATCGCGGAGGCGGGCGAGCAGGTCGCCACGCAGCACCAGACGCTGCTCCGAATCCGACTGGCTGGCGAGCTCATCGATATCGAGCTCCGCTCGATCAGCCGCTTCGGCGTCGGCGGGCACCGTCCGAACTTGGGAGATGAACTGCTTGGCAAGCCCCGCATCGAGATCGGCCCGGCGGGCGGCCGCCAGGGCGTCTTCCAACTCCTTGCGCCGCGCCTCGTAGGCCTGCGAATCCTGCTCCGCCACCCGGGCCGCCGCCGACCACGTTTCCAGGTTGCGGAACCCGCGGGCGTACTTCTTCCAGGGACGGTTGTGGTCGGCGGCCAGCATGAGCACCGTCGCCACGAGCAGGAGGATCGCCACGAGCCCGAAGACCACGTGGAGAATCTTGAGGTTCCGCCAGGTCTGTTCTGTAGCAGGCATGGTTGTTTTTCAGTCAAGCCGGGAAGAAGCGGGATCCCAGCGTTAAAAGTTCAGCGAAAGCTCCGGAATACTGATGATGTACCTCAGGTTGAACGTCCACCGGAGGATCATCTTGATCGGCAGCGTGAGCATCAGCAGCATCAGGTTCAACATGATCATGTAGCGGATAAAACCCATCTTCGCGAAGAAGCCGCGAAACACGGTGACCGCCAGCAGCGGCGGAAGCAGCACCAGATAGGCCCCCAACAGGACGAGCCCCGGCGCCTCGCGCAGCAGGATCGTGCCGATCTGCGTGAGCGTGCCCGCGTCTTGCGGGGCCCGCGGCAGCGGCCGATCGAGCAGGTTCACCCAGAACATCTGCGGCAGATCGACGTTGTTCAGCACCTCGACTTTGTACGGCGTCCAATACTCGAACGGCCCGAAGAAGTTCCAGTTGGGGCCCCGCAGAAACGTGCCGAGGATGATGAGCGTGATCCAGAGCACGAAGAAGCCGAACTGGTAGGTGAGGTAGCTGAACTTCCGCTCCTCGATCGAGTAGTAGCCGTTGCCCTTCTTGTTGAAATCGAGATAGGGCATGGCCATCAGGCCGAAGACCACCAGGCTCGGCAGCACGACGCCGGCATACCACGGGTCGAAGTAGACGAGCATTTCCTGGAGTCCGAGGAAGTACCACGGCGCCTTCGACGGATTCGGCGTCTTCACGCTCGAGGCCGGTTCCTCGAGCGGGGCGGGCAGGAAGATGGCCCACAGCAGCAAGAGCGCCGACACGGCCACCATGCAGATCAGCTCGGTATAGACGAGATCCGGCCACACGAGCACCTTCTCGTCGTCGAGCTTTTCCATCGGGGGCAGCCCCTGGGCGATCCGCTCGTCATTGACGACCGCCTGCTTCGTGGCCACCCAGGTGAAGAAGGCGAGCAGGAACACGAGACCCACGATCGGCACGTTGTCGGGCTTCATCACGATGGCGGCGAAGTTCTCATCGGCCATCGAGAGCCCCATCAGCACCATCGAGACATTGAGGATCGACCAGGCCACCATCGGCTGCACGAAAAACTTCCGGAACACGAACAGCACCGTGAACAGAGCCATCGTGCCGAGCGTGTAGAGCACCGGGCCCGAGAGCTTGTTGACGAGGTCGCGAACCGAGGCCGGCAGGGCGGGCACGAGCGACTCGGAGCCCGAGAGCGCCAGGCTGGCGAGCACCATCATCAAGCCGGCAAAGACCGACCAGACGATCGCCCAGCCGGGCTGATTCTTCTTTCGCCACAGCACGAGCGCCGCGACCCCGTTCATCAGGGCGATGAACGTGTAATACCCGCCGAGGAAACCGGCGACGTCCTTGAGAAAAAAGCCGTTGGAATGCATCGGAAGTTCAAAGCGGCCCGCTGATGCCGCCGTCCTTTCGCACGCGCCAGAAATGGATCGCCAGCAGCAGCGCCACCGCGAGGGGAATGGCGATGCAGTGAAGCACGTAGAACCGGTTGAGCGTCTCCTCGCCCACGAAGCGTGCGCCGAGCAGGCCGAATCGCGCGTCGGACGCGTCGGTGATCATGTCGATTCCGCCGATCGTGAGCAGCTGCTGACCCGGCCCCTCGTAGCCGAGGAACGGCGTGGCACGGGCCATGTTGGAGCCCACCGTGATGGCCCAGATCGCCAGCTGATCCCACGGTAGCAGGTAGCCGGTGAACGAAAGCAGCAGCGTGAGCAAAAGCAGGATCA
Source organism: uncultured Candidatus Kuenenia sp. (assembly GCA_964640405.1). Classification (GTDB taxonomy): domain Bacteria; phylum Planctomycetota; class Planctomycetia; order Pirellulales; family UBA1268; genus QWPN01. The sequence continues at coordinate 20,016 of CAZXIG010000007.1, read as the reverse complement.
CGCCGATCACCCAGTTGAACTCGCGGGGCGGCTTGTAACTGCCGGTGAGGAACACGCGATACATGTGGAGCCAGGTGGTGATCACCATCGCGTGGGCCCCCCAGCGATGCAGTTCGCGGAGGATGCCGAGGCTCGTCACGTCGCGCAGGGCGAGGATGTCGTTGTAGGCCCATTCGAGCGTGGGCCGGTAATAGAACATCAACAGCACGCCCGTGACGGTCTCGACCAGAAACAGGAAGAACGTCACGCCCCCCATGCACCACGTGAAGGAGAGCGCGATGCCCTGCTTCTTGATCGACACGGGATGAAGGTGCAGAAAGAAGTTGGTGAGCATGACGACGATCCGATTCCGCCGATCGAGCGGCATCGGATGCCGGAAGATGCTCTTCCAGATCTGGGAGTTACGGATCGTCTCGCCGATGGCCATGGCCTGAACGCAGCCCCTTCCTCACACGGTGACAAACGAATCGGGATCGGCCCACTGACCGAGCTCTTCCTGGAAGGCCCGGCTCTTGTCGACTTCGAGCTGGCCGTCGTCGGCGATCCGGATCGCGTATCGCTCCAGAGGCCGAGGGGCCGGCCCCTCGAAGTTGATGCCGTCCTTGTAGAAGCCGCTGCCGTGGCAGGGGCACTTGAACTTCTGCTCCGCTTCCAGCCAGCTCGGCGTGCAGCCGAGGTGGGTGCAGACGGTCTTGAGGGCGTAGATCTGCTGCTGCCCCGCGAAATCCCCGTTCACCACCCAGACGCCGTATTGGGCGACGAACTTCGTCTCGACCTTGCCGGCCGGGAACCCGTCCTTGAAGCCGACCTTGAACTTGCTCGGCGGCTCGGCCAGCACGTTGGGAAACAGGTAGCGGGCCAGCCCCAGCGTAAAGAGCCCGCCCGTGACCGAGAGGGCCGTAAAGCCCATGGCCATGAACGAACCGAGGGCGATCTCGAGGAATCCGCGGCGATCCTCCTCGTCGGCCTTCTTGGCCGCGGGCTTCACCGGCTTCGCCGGCATGGGAGGCGGCGTGCGAACCGGCTCAGGGGCCTTTTCGGCGGCCGGCTTCGGCTTCGGAGCAGGACGCGGCGGGGCGTCGGCCTTGCTCACCGGACCGGGCTTCGCTCCCGCGCGGGCAGCCGCGAGGATGCTGGCCGTGTCGCGCTGCACGCCCGTTTTCGGGCCGCCCTTCGCCGCCGCAGGGGCAGCGGCCTTGGCGGCTGCCGGCTTGGCTGCTGCCGCGGGCTTGGGAGCGGCGGCGGGCTTCGCAGCAGGGGCTGCGGCGCCGCCGGCCTCGGCCTTGTTGGCTCGGGCCATCGCGAGAATATCGGCCACGCTCGGACGACTTCCGTCCCCCTTCGCAGCAGGCTTCGCGGCCGGTTTGGCCGCGGGCTTTGCGGGGGCCTCGGCTGCCGATTCAGCGCCAACGTCGGCGGATTCAGCGACCTCGGGCTTCGCAGCCGGAGGGGGCGCCGACCCAGACTTCCCGTCGGAGGCTCGCGCAGCCGCCATAATCTCGGCGACCGACATTTTCTTCTTTTCTGCCATCGCTCACCGTCGTGGACGACCCGGGCGCCAACACGGAGGCTCGATCACGCGGCGCCGCCCGGCCCGAAAATGATGTTTTCGTCGGGAAATCCGGACTTCGTGATTTTTTTCACGAACTCTTCCTAACTGTATCGGCACCGCCGGGGGTGTCAATGTCGGCTGCCGGAGGTCGGCGTGACGGCAGGCGAAAGTCGGGTACAAAGACGCCTTCCACCGCACTGTTTCACCGCAGGAGTTGCCCCGTGCCGACATCTCGCCGCGTCCTCGTCGTCGGCAGCGGGGGCCGTGAGCATGCGATCGCCTGGAAGCTGGCCCAGGACGGCGCCGAGGTCCTCTGCGCCCCCGGCAACGCCGGCACGGCTGCGATCGCCGAAAACGTGCCCGTCAGCGCGACCGACATCGACGCCCTCGTCGAACTCTCCCGACGCCGCAGCATCGATCTCGTCGTCGTTGGTCCGGAAGCGCCGCTCGTCGCCGGCCTGGTCGACGCCTGCCGCGCGGCCGGCATCCGCGCCTTCGGCCCGACGGCCGCCGCCGCCCAACTCGAAGGCAGCAAGCTCTTCTGCAAGCAGATTCTCCACCGGGGCGACGTGCCGACGGCGATGTTCCGCGAATTCCGCTCGGCGGCGACCGCCCGCGAATACCTCGAGGCCCGCGAGGATGCACCGGTCGTGGTCAAGGCCGACGGGCTGGCGGCGGGCAAGGGCGTGTTCGTGTGCGACAACCGCGCCGAGGCCCTCGAGGCGGTCACCACGCTCGCCGGCGACCCGCAATTCACCGCCGCGGCGAAGGGCATCCTGATCGAGGAGCGGCTCGATGGCGTCGAGGTGAGCGTGCTCGCCATCACCGATGGCCGCACGATCGTCACGCTGCCTCCGCTGCAGGATCACAAGGCGGCGCACGACGGCGACACCGGCCCCAACACCGGTGGCATGGGCGCCTATTGCCCCACCCCGTTCGTCGACGACGCCATGCTCGCCGACATCGAGGCCCGAATCCTCGTGCCGACGGTGCACGCGATGCGGCGTTCGAAGGTGCCCTTTCACGGCGTGCTCTACGCCGGGCTGATGCTCACCTCGCAGGGCCCGAAGGTGCTCGAGTTCAACGCCCGGTTCGGCGACCCCGAATGCGAAGCCCTGCTCATGCGACTCGATTCGAGCCTGCTCGAATTGCTCGACGCCACCGTCGACCGCACGCTCGATGCCGTGCCCACGCCGCGGTGGCGCGACGAGGCGAGCGTGACGGTGGTGATGGCGGCCGAGGGCTATCCCGGCGGCGTCGAGAAGGGCCGCAGGATCACCGGCCTCGATGCCGCGGCCACGCTCCCCGACGTGCAGGTCTTCCACGCGGCGACGAAGTCCGGCGACTCGGGCGAGGTGCTGACCGACGGTGGTCGCGTGCTGGCCGTGACCGCCCTCGGCCCGTCCCTCGCGCGGGCGAAGCTGCAGGCCTACACGGCCGTGAAGGAGATTCGCTGGCCGGGCGCCTGGTGCCGCAAGGACATCTCCGACAAGGGGCTCCGCCAGGAGCATGCCCTGCTCGCCGCCGCTCCCGACACCGCTGCGGCAGCCGCAGCCGCGGAGGATGCCGCCCCATGAGGCTGCGCGTCGGCATCGTGGGGCTCGGGCCGCAGTGGGATTCACGCTACCTGCCCGCGCTTCGGCTGCTCGCCGACCGCTTCGAGGTCCGCGGCGTGTGCGAGCAGGTGGCCCATCGAGCCCGGCGGGCGGCGGCCGAGGTGGGGGCCGTGGCCGTCGACGGCTTCCGCGCGCTCGTGGCTCGCGACGACGTCGATGCGATCCTGTATCTCTCCGATCAGTGGTATGGCGCCACGCCGATCCTCGCCGCCTGCGAGCATGGCAAGGCCGTCTATTCCGCGATCTCGCTCCCCTTCGACGCCGCCGAGGCACGGCTACTCCGCCGCCGCGTCGATGAAGCGGGCATCGCGTTCATGGCGGAACTGCCGCGGCGGCATGCGCCGGCGACGGTGCGGCTCAAGGAACTCATCGCCACCCGGCTCGGGCAGCCGCGGATGCTGTTCTGCCATCGTCGCATCCCGCTTTCCACCGCAGTGCAGCCGGCGCCACCGCGCGACGCCGACAGCGAGTCCCGCGACCTGATGGAACTCGTCGACTGGTGCCGCTACGTGGCGGGCGTGGATCCGACGAGCGTGGTCGCCGTGCGTCACGCCGAATCGCCAGGGGCCGATCTCGACGACTACCGGATGATGAGCCTCGACTTCTCGCAGACCGGCCGGCCGGGCGACGGGGCCCTCGCCCAGATCAGCTGCGGCTATTACATGCCGCAGCGGTGGGAGGAGGCGGTCGGCTTCCGCCCTCCGCCGGCCCTGCAGGTGGTGTGCGAAAACGGGATCGCGTTCATCGACCTGCCCGCCAGCCTCGTCTGGTTCGATACGGCCGGCCGTCATCAGGAGTCGCTGGAAAGCGACCGCCCGGTGGGGGAGCAGATGCTGCTCCAGTTCCACCGCGCCGTCACGAGTCTGGTCCGCCACCTGAGCGGACTCGACGACACCCTGCGGGCGATGGAGATCGTCCGGGCCGCCTCCCAGAGCCAGGCGGAAGGCCGGCGAATCCCGCTGCACGCGACCCCGTCGGGGGTAAGGTAGACTCGTGTCGTCTCCGGCCCTCGCTCCGCAGCGAAATCTCCGCAGCGCAATCATGGACGCTCGCGCCGACATCTGCGACTTGATCACTGCCGCCCGACGTGGCACGCCGGACGCTATCGGCCAGATTTTCGAAGCAGCCCGCGGCCATCTGCTGCAGTGTGCCGACCGCGAACTCCCCGCCGACCTGCGGGCGAAGGTCGGCCCGTCGGACGTCGTCCAGGAAACCGCGGTCGATATGCAGCGCGACTTCGTGCAATTCTCCGGCACGACGGCGGAGGAACTCTTCGCGTGGCTCCGAGAGATTCTCCGGCACAACCTTGTCGATGCCGTCCGCCACTACCGCGAGTCGCTGAAGCGCGACGTCGCCCGCGAGGTGAGCCTGGCGAGCCAGCCGGGACGCCGCGATGGCGAGGCGCTCGTGGAAATCATCCACTCCCCGGATGGCTCCGCGATCCGGCGCGAGGAGGCGGCCACGCTGAATCAGGTGCTCGCCAGGCTTCCCCCGGAATACCAGCGGGTGCTGCAGCTGCGGTATTGGAGCGGCATGTCGTTCGTCGACATGGCGCCGCAGCTCGGGCGGTCGCCCGACGCCGCCCGCAAACTCTGGTATCGGGCGCTCGAGCGGCTGCAGAGCGAACTGGCAACCGCGACGGCGCTGAACGTGTCGCATCACGACTGAGCCACCGCGGGCACACCATGCCAGCGTTTCCCAACGACCAGCCCGAGCAGGATCCGGTCGCCGCGGAGGCCGTGCAACGGGCGGCCGCGCTCGACGACGTGCTGGGCGGATTCGCTCCATCCGCTGCAGGTTCATCAGGTGGTCATGACGTCGAGTTGCCCGACGTGGCCGGCTTGATGGACACCATCCTGCTCCTGCGGCAGGCGGCAGCCGCGGACGGCGTCGTTCCCGGGGCCTCCCAGTCCCCTCCCCCGCGATCGATCGGGCGACACGACATCCTCCGGCTCGCCGGCGAGGGGGGATTCGCGACGGTCTGGGAGGGCTTCGACACCGTCCTGCGGCGGCCGGTCGCGGTCAAGGTGCGGCGGCCGGAAATGCTGCTCTCCGAATCGCTCCGCCGGCGGTTCGTCCGCGAGGCGGAGATCGCCTCGCGACTCGTGCATCCCCACATCGTCACGATCTTCGAGATCGGCGACGATCATGGCCGCGAATTCATCGCCGCCGAGTTTTGCCCCGGCGGCAATCTGTCCGGCTGGCTGGAACGCCATCCGGGACCGATGCCGCCGCGGACGGCGGCGCGGCTGTGCCAGGCCCTGTGCACCGCGGCCGCCTATGCCCATGCGGCGGGCGTCGTACACCGCGACATCAAACCCGCCAACGTGCTGCTTACACCGGCGCCCCCGGGCACCGAGGCGATCCTGCACGAGTCGGCCACCGCCGGCCCCGGCCTGACGGTGAAGCTCGGCGATTTCGGACTCGGCAAGCTGCAGGAGTCCGACGACGTGGCTGAGCAGCTCACGCAGCTGACCCGCTCCGGCACGAGTATCGGCACGCCGGCCTGGATGGCCCCGGAGCAAATCGATCGCTCGTTCGGTCCCGTAGGCCCCGCCACCGACGTGCATGCGCTCGGCCTGCTGCTGTACCGGCTGCTCACGGGACGCGCCGTACGAGGGGGCGGCACCGATGCGGAGACCTACCGCCAGGTGCTGCTCGACGAACCACCGGCCGCTGAGCGGCTGGTTCGCAGCGTGCCGCGCGACCTCGCGGCCGTCGCGGCCACATGCCTGGCAAAGCATCCGCGAGATCGCTACCCAACCGCGGCTGCGCTCGCCGACGATCTGGCCCGGTGGCTCGACGGCCGACCGACGCTGGCCCGCCCGCTCCCGCCGGCGGGGCGAGCCATCCGCTGGATCCGCCGCCGCCCTGTCGTTGCCGGTCTTGCGGCCACCGCCGTGGTCGCAAGCCTCGTCGCGGCCTGGGTAGGCCTCGAACGGGCTCGGGAAGCCCGCGCGGCCGCGCAGCAGCAGGCGGCGATCCGCACGCAGCAGGCGGTCGCCGAATTGCGGCGCGGCTTCGAGGCCCTGCGGGCGGGCAACGTGTCCGGCGCTCGCGGCCAGCTGGAAAAGACCCGCGGCATCGACCCGGCGCTCGCGGAGTCGATCGCCGGCCGCTGGCTCTCGCGGCGGATGCACGGCGAGCGGGCGATCCTGCTCACGCCGAATCCCGCCGTGCAACAGGCCGCATCCCGGCCCACCGATCTCTACTCGATCGCCCTCGCTCCGCGGGGCGACATGGCGGCCGTTGCCGGAGCCGACGGCCACGTTCGTCTCCTGCGAAACATCACCGGCTCGCCGTCGGTCACCTCCGTCGCCGCGCACGACGAGGTGAACGACGTCGGCTTTTCAGCTGATGCAACGAGGCTCGTCACCGCGGGCCAGGATGGCCGCGTCCGCTGGTGGACGATCACCGAAACGGAGCTCTCTCTCGCCGGCGAAGCCGCCCCGGGAGCGGGGCCCGTCTATGCCGCGGCCTTCTCCCCGGATGGTGATTCGATCGCGATCGGTGGCGAGGATCGCGTGGTGCGGATGCTGCGGCTCGAGTCGCCGGAGGAAGCCGTCATCGTGTTCGAGTTCGAGCAGCCGCCAGGAACGACGCCCGAGATCGAGTCGATGGCGTTCATCGATCGAGGAACCCTCGCGGCGTCGTGCGGCAACATGATCCTCCTGCTCGACGTGGCGAGTGGCCGGGTCGTATGCGAGTTTGACCGATCGGAGATCACCCACAAGACGGTGCTCGGCAGCCTCACGGCCTCGGCCGATGGCCGCCGCCTGATGGCCTGCGGCACCGATTCCCGGGCGCACGTCTGGGACGTGGCCACCGGAAAGATTCTCGTCTCGCTCCCGAAGCATCCCGCATGGGTGCAGGGCTGCTGCTTTGTGCCGGATGGCAAGCGGGTGGCCACCGCCTGCCGTGATGGGAGCATCCGCGTGTTCGACATCCTCACCGGCAAACCGCTGACGCGGTCCGTCGGACACGTTGGCCGGGTATGGTCGGTCGTCGCCGAGCCCGGCGGCATGCTCCTCTCCTGCGGCGCCGACGGCACGGTGCGTCGCTGGAATCCGGATGACGACATCGAAACGGCGGCCGTTCGAGAACGGTCGCTCGACGGCGATGAAATCCTGCGGCTCGAAGAGGGGCCGGCTGCGGGCGGAGATGGTGGCGTCACTCCGTTCGTCATCGCCGATCGCGCAGGGAGGGTCAGCAGCATCGAGGCGTCGGCCGACTCGAATCGCGTACTGCCCTGGCCAAAGCGGGCCCATGCCATCGAGATCGCCGTCGATGCCCCACGGCATCGGCTCGCCGTTTCGTGGCTCGACGAAGATCACCTGACGCTGTTCGACCTGCACGACGCGCTCGCGGATGTCGTCCCCGAAAACGACGGCACATCCACCGGACCGAAGCGGGTCACGCTGCCCGCAGAGATCGATCCGCGAGAGGCACTCCTCTGCTGGACGCATGCGGGAGAACTGCTCGTCTGCTCGCGGTCTGGCCGCACCTGCCTGCTCTCTTCGGCATGTGACCGGGCCCGCCTGCTTGAATCACCGCTCGAAGACCCAATACATGAGCTGGCGATCGCACCGGACGGATCATCCCGGGTCGCGGCCGCCGGCAAGCATACGGCGATCCTGCCGCTGCCTCGCGGAATGGCCTCCCCCGCCACAACGCCGCTGCTGCTTCCAATCGGCGAAGAGTCGGCGGCGGTGGCCTGGTCTCCAGACGGCGGCACCGTTGCCTGCGGCACACGCTCCGGCAAAGTGCTGCTGTTCGACGCGGCGACGGGCGATTCCCGGGGCGCACTCGTTCCGCACGAGCGGCAAGTCGTATCGGTGGCGTTCTCGAGCGACGGCCGGGCTCTCGTCACGGCCGACAACGACTGCGTGCGGCTCTCCGACGTGACCACGCTTTCCACGCTCGACGAGATCCGGCCGGGCTGGCCTATCCGAGTCGTGCGGCTCGCTGCCGACGACGGCTGTCTCGTGATCGGCGGTCGTGTGACCCGCGAGGACGGAACCGACTCGGCTCGGCTGGCCGTCATGGAGTTCGCGCCGCCATGATGCCGCCGGCTTCGGCTCGCGGCGGCGAGCCCGCTCGTCGCACGGCCCTGACGCTCGTTGAGCTGCTCGTCGTCGTGGCGATCCTCGGCCTGCTCGTCGCCCTGCTGCTGCCCGCGGTGCAGTCGGCCCGCGAGGCCGGCCGACGGACCCGGTGCCACGCCAACCTGCGGCAGTTGGCCCTCGCCTGCCTGGCCCACGAACACCTCCGCGGCTTTCTGCCCACGGGCGGCTGGGGGGGAGAGTGGGCGGGCGATCCCGATCGTGGCTTCGGCACCAGGCAGCCGGGCGGCTGGGCCTTCAACGTGCTGCCGCACGTCGAGGAGGCTGCCCTTCGCGATCTCGGCAGTGGCCTGACCGACGCCGCGGCCAAGGCGGATCTCGCCGTCCAACGACTCACCACGCCGCTGCCGCTCTTCGCCTGCCCATCGCGGCGACCGGCGACGGCCTGGACACTCGCAGCCTCGAAGAAGCCGCTGCGGGTCACCGCCGTGCCACAGATGCTCACGCGGCGGCCGGCGGCGGTCGTTCGCGGCGACTACGCCGCGAACATGGGCAGCGGATCACTGCCGAGCAACAACTACCGCAGCGGCGGCTCGCCCAGTTCCATCGAGTCGGGCGATCTCATGAGCGATGCGGCCTGGCAATCAGGCTACGGACCGCCTCCCGACGGCGTCATCTTCCGCCGCAGCCAGACGAGGCTTCGTGACATTACCGACGGCCTCTCGACGACCTATCTGCTCGGCGAGAAGTACGTCGAGCCGGCCGCCATCGCCACCGGACTCTCCGACGACGACGACCAGTGCCTCTACTCCGGCCACGATCGCGACGTGCTCCGGACGGGACTCGAGCCGCCGAGTCAGGATCGGGCCGGGTTCGATCCCGCCACCGTTTCCGGGATCCCGGGCACGAGCAACAAGTATCCGCTGCCGATCGCCTTTGGCAGCCCGCACCCCGACGGCTGCGGGATGGCGATGGCCGACGGCTCGGTTCGGCCGGTGGCCTCCACGATCGACGCCGCCGCCCATCGTGCCGCTGCCGGCCGTAACGACGGCCAGCGGCCGTGAAAAGCCGGTTTCCCCGCCGGATTTTCTCGCGAGAAATTCATTGTGTTCCAGCGGGAGCACCTGCTATCCTTTGATTTGCGGTGTCCCGGAATTTGGGACCGACGGTTTTGTTCCGTCGGATGTAGGCCAGGGCTCCGCTTCACAGGAGGAGCGCTCGTGAGCGCGTGGGCAACAGGCGGTGCCAGTGGTGCCGTCGCGTTGCGGATGTGAGTTCGGAGCGGGATGGCTCAATCCCGCACGGCATGCCCAACGGCTGATGCCGTGCATTCCGCTTCGGCGGCACGTGTCGCCGTCGGCAGAACTCCTCCGTCAGGATTTCCTCCTCGGGCAATGGCCTTCCCGGCCGTGAGTCTCGACGCGATGTTCTCGCTGTCTCCCGCTACGGCCCCGCGCGTGGGCGAACGTGATGGCAAACGTGACGATGACGCCAAAGGTTTCGCGGCCCGCGGTGGCAAGAACCCGAGCATTGGTCGTCGCGCTGGCGAGTGCCGTCGCGGCCACTGCCCTCGGCCCGCTGACGGCGACGGCCGGCATCGTCGGCCAGTGGGACTTCGCAACCGGATGGAACTCCTCGAACGGGCTGATCCCGGCCGTATCGGGAATCAGCGGGTTGTCGCTTTCGTATCTGCCGAAGACGCCGATCTACCAGTTCCCGCAGGCCCTCAGCCAGCCGAACCCGCCGCAGCTGCAGTTCGCAACGACCGGTTTGTTCGGGATCGCGAACCTCGGGAGCGGCAGCGACACTGTCGTCATGCGGATGCCCGACATGCGGGGCTACGGGCTCGTCACCGGGCTGATGGCCAAGTTCCCTCAGATGGTGAACGGCGACGGCACGCCCACGAAGCTCAACCGCTACTCCGTCGTGATGGATGTCTATATCCCCGGCGACACTGACGCCGAGCGGCCGCCGAATTACCTCACTCTCCTTCAGACGCGGCTCGGGGGAGACGGCGCCTGGCTGGTCGACAAGCGGGACGACAAGACGGGCGTGGCGGCCTCTTACGGCGGTGCGGTCACGCCGAACGCCTGGCATCGGCTGGCTCTGGTGATGAATCTGTCGAATTCCGGGACGGTGTCGCAGTACGCCGCCTACGTAAATGGGAGTCAGGCGGCGAATCTCGTGCCCGCCCTGGTTCCGCTCGATTCGACTCGCAACAACGAGCTCGTGAATCGTGATCTCTATACGAACGGTGCCTTCTCGATTGGCACGCTCAACGACTCGCTGAACGGCCTGGGCACCGATTCGGCCTTCTATCTCTTCAACGCCGACCGCAACGACGCCACCGACGGCCCCACGCTCGGCGAACTCGGCACGCTGTACGTGGCCAATCTCCAGTTTCGCGACGATGCGATGACGAGCGGCGAGATCGCGGCACTCGGCGGCCCCGCGCCCGGTGTGATTCCAGTGCCGGAGCCGACGACGCTCGGCCTTTTGTCCGCGGCCGGTGCGGCGGCGATCGCGAGGCGGCTCTCTCGTCGCCGGCTCATCCAGGCCGCGGGCGGCTGCACGGCAGCGGTGCTGGCTGGCCACTTGGAGCCAGCCACGGCGGAGCCCGCGGAGGCCCCGACCGTCGCTCCGGCGACGACCGCGGCCGGACCGCTGGCCGGCTACGTCGCGACGCCCGACGCCGCCACCGACTGGACGCGGATCGCCGGCGGCGACTTCGGCGCCGGCCGGTTCCTTGCGGCCGAGCTCGTGAGCCAAACCTGGCGGGGCAATCCCTGGCGACACCAGCTTGCGGTCTACCTGCCCGAGAAGCTCGCGGCCGCTCGGCCGCCGCTCGTGCTCTGGGTCGATGGCGGCAGCACGCCCGAGGGCGCGGTGCAGCCCCCCGCGAAGCAGCTGCCGATCCTGGCGGCGATCGCCGATGCGGCGGGCCTGCCCGCGGCCGTCGTGCGGCAGGTGCCGAACCAGCCGCTCGAAGGGGGTCGCCGCGAGGACGACCTGATCGCCCACACGTTCGAACAGTTCCTCGAATCCGGCGATCCATCGTCGCTGCTCCTGCTGCCGATGGTGAAGACGGTCGCCTCCGCGCTCGACGCCGCCGAGGATCTCGCCCGCCGCGAGTGGCAGATCGACATCGACGGTTGCATCGTGGCCGGGGCCTCGAAGCGGGGCTGGACGAGCTGGCTCTCCGCCGCGGTCGAGCCGCGGGTCCGCGGCCTCGTGCCGATGGTGATCGACATGCTCGACATCCCACGACACATGCGGCTGCAGATCGAGAGCTTCGGTGCCCCCTCGGAGGCCCTGCACGACTACGTCTCCCGCGACCTGCACCGCCGGTTCGACTCGCCGCGGGGCCGGGAACTGCTCGCCATCGTCGATCCCGTGCGATATGCCGCGGCGATCACCCAGCCCAAGATTCTCGCCCTCGGCGCGAACGACGAGTATTGGCCGCTGGAGTCGCTCGACGTCTATCGCGAGCGGCTCCGCGGGCCGACCTGGGTCTCCTACGCCCCGAACTCGGGCCACGACATCCCGCCGCTGCGAGTCGCGCCGCTGGTGGCCGCGCTCGGCCGCCACGTGGCGGGGGTCGAGTCGCTGCCCGATCTCGCCTGGACCTGCGACGCCGGATCTCGCACCTGCTCGCTGGCGGCCGATCCGCTGCCCGCCGAGACGCTGCTCTGGACCGCGGCGAGCGACACCCGCGACTTCCGCGGAGCGAAGTGGGCCTCACGCCGCGTGCAGCTCACCGACGGCCGCTGCCGCGAGCAGCTCGAGCCACCGACCACGGGCTTCCGCGCGTCCCTCGTCGAGTGCCGCTACGCCCGTGCTCCGCTGCCGGTCTACCTCTCGACCGGCCCGCTGGTCGTGGGGAGCGGCTAGCCCTCCCTTCGCCACTCTGCTCTTCTTTCGCAGCGCCGGCAGAATCCACTCTCCGTGGGGGATGCCGCGGCGTGATCGTCCCTATTCGTCGCTGGAGCGTCTGGCCTACCGGTACGTCCCCGGTCTTCTCCGCAGTTCGCGGGCCTTGCACTTCTGGAAAGCCGAGGCGACGGCACTCGGACTCGTCGTCAAACCGAAGTGGATGCACGAGGGGGAGAAGCGGGCGCGAGCGTTCCTGAAACGCAGCATCTCCGACCCTGCACTGAGACGAAAGCTCACGCCCAAATACAGAATGGGCTGCAAGCGAGTGCTGCTGTCCGACACCTACTACCGCGCGCTCTCCCAGCATCACGTCGAACTCGTGACCACGCGCGTCGAGCGCATGACGCACGACGGCATCGTGACGGCCGATGGCAAGACACGAAAAGTGGACGTGATCGTGTATCCAAGCGGTTTCCGCCCGTTTGACCAGTCGGACAAGATCACGATCCGAGGCCGTGATGGCCGCCTGCTCTCCGAGGAATGGCAGGACGGGCCGCAGGCGTTTCGCGGCGTCGCCGTCACCGGCTTCCCAAACTACTTCCTCATCATGGGTCCCAACTCTGGGCTTGGACACAACTCGATTCTGTTCACGATCGAGTGCCAGGTGCGGTACATCCGCGACTGCCTTTCGTGGCTTGACTCTGGCAAGACCGACGCGGTTCAAGTCAGGCCGGATGTGCAGAACGACTTCACCCGCCGGCTTGATGACGCCCACCGCCGGACCGTCTGGAAGAACAAACACAAGCAGGATGGCTGCTCGAGCTGGTACGTCCACTCGAGTGGCCGCAACACGGCGATCTGGCCCGGATTCGCATCGTCCTACTGGCTCTCCACGCTCCGGGCGAGCCAGCGGGACTTCCTCCCCGTTCGGCCCCGCGAGCCTGCCGTCCCGCTCCAGACGCCGCTCCGTCGTGCCGCCTGAAGCGTGCGGTCCGGACCCGGCCCCGGGTAACGCGTTTAGGCCGTCACTGGGCAGCCATGCTTAGAAACTGGCTGACGTCCGGTTTCGGCTGCTGATTTCGCCTATCAATTTGGGCGTCGAATCGGTTGACCGCGTGTGCGGGCAGTCAGAGCGTCTTGAGGTACTCGAGAATTGCGGTCCGATCCTCGGGCGACAGCGGGTCCAGCATCCGGTCGTGGCCGCCGTTGGCCTTGCCGGGCAACGACGTGTCGAAGACATCACGAGCGAGTCGGTCTGCCGAAGTGGTCTCCGTCACGGGCACCGGGTCCACCTGCTGCCCGATCCGCACATGATCAAAATACTGCGGGGCGACGATCCACCGCGCCGGTCGCTCGCCAGGAAACAGCACGTGGTGGAGCGTAGGAACGGACCCGTTGTGAAAATAAGGAAACGTGAAGGCCACCCGCCTCAAGTATGGGGCCCGATATCCCGGGGGCTCGTCACCGCCGCGAACGGTTCCGGGAGACGCGAACCAACTCTGGGCCAGGAATTCACGGAATGGCGGCGGGATGCCCCGGGCCCGACGCGGGTCGGTGCCGATTTCGCCCACTGGGATGATACGACCTGGATAATCGTCCACGACAGGATCCTCGCTATACGTGCCGTGGCATTCGGCGCAGTGCTGAATGAACAGTATTCGGCCGGCCGCGGCGCGTTCGGGATCGACGCGTTCGGGAAACATCTCCGCATAGCTCGCCGGCAGCGTCACCTGGCCGAGGTGGGCGACGAACTCCTCGGCGGCAGCGAGCCGGCTGGTGATCACTCCGGCCTCCGCCCACGGTTCGGCAACGAACAGCATGGTGGCCCGCCCTTCCTTGGCGACGAGGCTGTCGCAGAAAATCCGATCATCAGCCCGGGTGAGCCACCAGGACGGCGCATCCTGATCGATGTCCTGCATTCCGAACATGACCAGAGACCGCACGAGTGTTTCCGCCCCGAGCCGGCGGGCGAGTGGTCCGGCGAGCGCTCCCTCGACCGCCTTGAGCAGCGCGTCGGGCGTCTGGCGGCGAACGAGATCCGGATGCCGGACCGCCATGAACAACGCCGCGAAGGTCAAGGGGGCGGTACTCCCGACGGTCGCTCCGAAACTGATTCCGTGCCGCTTGGTGATCACATAGAAGGCGGCGAGCGGCCCGAGAGCGATTTTCCTGGCCTTGGAAACCGTGACCACATCGTCCATCAAGGCCTCGAAGTCGAGCCTGTTATTACCAAGGCCGACCACCGGGTGGCCAAAGAGTTCGGCCGAGTGGCAGGTGAGGCAGTTGGCCCGCACCACCGGCCGCCCCGTCTCGGTGCCGGGCACGAGCCCCAGCGGAAACTCCTGGACTCCCGGCGGAGGTGGCGTCAGCCCGTAATGCCGGCCGATCGCAAGGCGCCGAGCCGAAGTGGCGGCGGGCAGGGCGCGGCGGTCCGCGTCGCTCCAGGCTTCCGGCAGTGCGTCATAGATGGCGACATCGAACAGCGGCGTTTCCTGACAGAAGTGGTCGTTCATCAGCTGCAGCAGGCGATGATCGAACGGCATCTTGGCAGCGACATCCGCGGGGAGTCGCGTCGCATCGGCAATCACCGGCTCGTCGGCCGAAGAGGCGCAGGTCGCCGCGATGGCCGCAGTGAGTGCCAGGGTGATCGTCGCAATCTTCGACGGTGAGCGGGAGTCGGCCACGGAGAGCTTCTTCGGCGAGTGACACGATGCAACAGAATGAGCCCGCGCAAGAATGGATCTCTCCCTCGCATGTGTCAACTACGAGGCCGACCGTTCTGTTTATTTTCTTTTCGTTCACCAACCAGACACGACGAGTCGCATCGGTGATGGCCGACGTCTTCAGGAGTCATGGCTGGAATATCGAAGAAGCAGCCATCCTCATGGCCGACGAGCGGTACCCGCTTCCGTTCCCCTGGCGTCCGTTCTGGCGGCGCCTGCTCGGCTGGATTCCTCCCCAACTGCTGGGGCGACGATGCGACATCTCCGTGCCACCGCACGTCGCCGCAGCGTCGGCATCATATGACCTGATCTGCATCGGTTCGCCGACCTGGTGGCTCCTGCCGGCGTTGCCAATCTCGTCGTTCTTGCACGGCGAATCAGCGCGGCGGCTGCTCGAGGGCCGGCCATTCGCCGTCTTCGCGGTGGCACGAGCATTGTGGCGGCTCAATGCCTGGCGGGTCGCCACGCTGGCTCGTCGGTGCGGCGGTCGGCACGTGGCCAGTCGCGGGTTCGTGTTTCCCGGCAACCAGCTTCAGTCGTTCGCGTCACTGGCATGCTACCTCCGCACGGGCGCCTCACCGTCACGGTGGTGGGGGCTGCCCCTGCACCCGTACGGCCTAACGTCAGAGGGTCTCCTGGCGGCCCGTCGCTTTGCCGCCGAACTGGCATCGCATCCCGATACCCCATGAGGCCTGGCGGCCCGGCATGAGCACATCGTTCGCACTTCGCGAGATCGAGCGGCTGGATCCTCAGCGTGATCATCAGCGTATCGTCCGCTTGAGCTACTGCTACGATTTTCCGATGGAAGCCGCGATCGTCTCCATCATCGTTCTGTTGCGGTCGTTTGGCGCTCCGCGCATCTCCGGAATTCTCGACGCATCGGGGGAGTGGTCTCGAAGCGGAGAGATGCGGTCGGCAACTCTGGTCCGGTCAATCGTGTCCCTCGTAAGTCACGGCTATGAGAGCCCCGTCGGCCGGAGCGTGATCAGCCGAATGAATGCCGCCCACCTCGCATATCGGAGCGAGAACGACGAGTTCGTCTATATCGTCGCCCGATTCGTGTTTGAGCCAATAGCATGGAACGCCCGATTTGGATGGCGGCCTTATTGTGCCCGAGAAAAGGAGTCGTTGTTCCTCTTCTGGACCGCCGTGGGACGGCGGATGCACCTGCGGGACATGCCGGAAACCCGTGAGGCGCTGTTCCTCTTCATGCATCGGTATGCGCAGACCCACTGTCGGCCGGCCCCCGTCAACAGGCGGCTCTACCTCTCCTTTCGAGAGGTCTTGGCCGGCTGGTTTCCCGCACCAGTGCGTCCGCTTGTGCGGTGGATCCTTCCGCACGCGCTCGATCACGACCTTTGCGATCAACTGATGATGCCGGCCTCCGCGGACACAGGCCGATCCGCCGTCCGGGCGGTCCTCCGTGCCAGAAGCCGCCTCGTGTCGCTCCTGCCACAGCGGACTGAGCCGTACCCGTTCCGTACCAGCCCACCGTTTTTGTATGGATCAGGGCCTTTGATCCAAGAGCCCGCCGATCGATCGGAAGAGGGCCGCGACACCGGGGCTCCGACTCGTTCGGCCCTGTCATGGACGAAACGCACACGGGGAGCGGCGACGGATGCCGCGCAGGTCTTGTGAACGCGTACGCACAATTCGTCGCCGGCAGGCGCGGCTGGCTGCTCGCGCTGGTTGCCATCCCGACCATCGCCGCCATCTTCGGATTGGCGCGGTTCGACGTCGATGAAGATCCGCGAGACTTTTACCGCAAGGCCGGCCCGCACTGGGATCTTCTCGAGCGTTCATTCCGCGAGTTCGGCTCCGACGACACCGACGCCATCGTGGTTGTCTCGGCGGACGAACTGTTCTCCCCCGCCGCGATCGAGGCACTGCGGGATCTGGTCGGCCGGATCGAACGCCTGCCTCAGGTGGCAGCCATCGACGGCATCTTGCGCAGCCGGAGAACGGATCTGCCAGCCGCGCCGCTGATCCCTCGCACCCTGACCGTGGAGAACCTGGACCGGGCCCGCGAGCGGGCCCTGGCTCATCCCGCGGTGGCGGGACTGCTGCTGTCGGCCGACGGCAACACGACCTTTCTCGTGGTGCATTTCGCCGACTCTGCGACGGACATCTCGCGGGTTCAGCCGCAGGTCGAGGCCCTGCGGGCGGCGGTGGCCACGGTGCCGAAAGAATCGCCGTTGCGGATCCAGCTTGCCGGAACGCCGGTGGCACGGGTCGAGATGGCGGCATCGACCCGCGTCGAGATCTTCCGCTCCTTTTTCCTAAGCGCGCTGATCACAGCGGTCGCCGGGCTGATCGCATTCCGCAATCTCGCCGCCGTGGGCGTGGCCCTCGCAGCCCCCGCGCTGGGCACCGCGTGGACCCTCGGCGCGCTCGGACTGGCCGGCGAGAACCTCAGCGGACTCAACGCGGGGCTGCCGAGTTTGGTGTTCATCATCGCCTTCGCCGACTCGGTGCATTTCATCGTCGAGTTCTGCCACGCCCGCGCGGCCGGACTCGACCGCCTGACTGCCGTGCGGGCGATGATGCGGGCGGTGGGCGGGGCCTGCGTGCTGATGGTCTTCACGACCGTCGTGGGCTTCGGCTCGCTGGCGGTCGCCGAACTCGATTCGATCCGCCGGTTCGGGATCGTGAGCGCGGTCGGAACGATCCTGGGGTTTGCCGCGGTCCTGACACTCACGCCCCTCCTGCTGGGCAGCCCGGTAGGAGACCTCGTGGGTCGATCCGTGGTCGCGCGGGATGGGACGTCCAGGCCCCCGGGCCGCTGGGCGACCCGCTGGGCCTCGATACTGATGCGATACCCGCGAGTGGCCGGCACGGCCGGGCTCGCCGCAACCGTGGCGCTGGGGTGGATCGCGCTCGGACTTCAGGCCGACATCCGCTGGAGCGAGTTGCTGCCCGACGGCTGCGAAACAGTGCGGGCCATGCATTACTGCGACCAGGTTCTCGGCGGGTCGCTCCTGGCGACGGCGGTCGTGGACTGGCCCGCCGGAGCCGACGCGACGGCCACGGCCGACGTGCTGCGGGAGGTGCACGGGCTGTTCGATTCTGATCCGGGCCTCGGCTCCAGCTGTTCCGCACTCACGCTCGCCGCCGGCACGAGGCGGGACGGAAGCCTCGCCACCGTGACCCTGGACGACACCGGACGGGTGCCGCTTCGGCTCCGCGACCGCTACGTGCGGCCCGATCTCAACCGGGCGGTCGTGACGGCCTACGTGCCCGACTCGGGAGCGGCCCTGCTGTTGCCACGGTTCGAACACGTCGATGAAGGACTCCGGGCCATCGAGGAGAGGTACCCGGGCTATCGCTGCAACCTGACGGGCACGGCGGTCGTCGCCTGCCGTAACGTCTACAGCGTCATCACTGACGCAGCCAAGAGCCTCGCGCTCTCCTCGGTGGTGATCATCCTGACGATGGCCGTCGCGTTCCGCTCGGTACGATTGGGACTCATTTGCATCGTACCGACGCTCTTTCCCGTGGTCGTCGCGGCGGCGTGCCTCGTGCTGGCCGGGGAACCGCTAAGGCTTTCCGGGGCCGTTTGCTTCAGCATCTGCCTCGGCCTCGCGGACGACAACACGATCCACCTCGTCACGCGGTTCCAGCACGAGCGGGCTGCTGGCTTCCGGGTGCGGGACGCCGTGAGCCGGGCACTGGCGACGTCCGGCCCCGCAATGGTGATCACGAGCATCACTCTCGCCGCCGGCCTGACGCCGATGCTCTCCAGCCCGGCCATGCCGATGCGGATCTTCGCGCAGTTGACCATCGTCGCCCTGGCTGCGTCGCTCGTCGCCGACCTGGTGATTCTGCCGCCCCTCCTCGCCTGGTTCGCCGACCCCGGGTCGGCACGCGGCGAACGCCTGGCGGGTTGACTCGTCCGCTTGTCGCGGTGGTTGTCGCCTTGCTAACGGAGCAGATTGTCATGCAGCCGATCAATCGTGTCCGTCGTCTTCTGCAGAGTGCTTCCCATTATCATTTTGTGACTGAGTGGCAGGTGCGGGCGACTCTCGGCGAGGTGACGTGCATCCTGGCCGACCCGGTACGCCTTACCCTATGGTGGCCGGCGGTGTACCTGGATTCGAGAGAGTTGGAGCCCGGCGATGCAGTCGGCATCGGGCGGACGTTCCAGCTGGTCACGAAGGGTTGGTTGCCCTACACGCTTCGCTGGCGGCTGACGGTCACGAGCGTCGAGGCGTCGTCACTTCGGCTGGTCGCTGACGGAGATCTCGACGGAACCGGAGAGTGGACGCTCGAGGAATCCGATGCCAACGTGCGAATCCGCTACGAGTGGCGTGTCGTCGCCCGCAAGCCGCTCCTGCGGTTTCTCTCGCCGATTCTTCGCCAGCTCTTCATTCGCAATCATCATTGGGCCATGCAGCGTGGCGAGGAAAGCCTGCAGCTTGAACTCGCAAGACGCCGCTATCCTGCCGCTGCATCTGCGTGCCTGCCTGCGCCGCCGGCTGCCACGCCAAGCAGCGTGATAGTTTGGCTGTTTGAGCTAGGCTCTCCTCGACGGCGAACCGAACCCGTAGAATCGTGCTCCGCGATGTTCACGGCCAAGCGACTGCTCGCCGCCCTGCACATGGCGGTGCATCGGCACGAATCGGCCTTCGGCGTGCTCGAAACCGACGTCCAGAAACGGATTCAACCCAGCGCCGCCACCACCAGGTCGCCGACCTCGCGGGTGCCGTAGCCCATCTTCCCGGCGGCCTGGCTCTTCATCTTCGTGCCCGTCACGTGGGCCACGGCCGTGTCGATCCGCTTGCCGGAGGCTGGATACCCCGAGTGCTCGAGCAGCATCGCCATCGCGTTGATCGCCGCGATCGGGTTGATCACGTTCTGGCCGGTGTACTTGGGCGCGCTGCCCCCCATCGGCTCGAACATGCTCACGCCCCCCTTGTCGGGATTGAGGTTGGCGCCGGCCGCCACGCCCATGCCTCCCTGCAGGATGCCGCCGAGGTCGGTGATGATGTCGCCGAACATGTTCGTGGTCACGATCACGTCGTAGGCGTCGGGGTTCTTCACCATCCACATGCAGCAGGCGTCGACGTGGTTGTAGTCGGTCTTCACGTCGGGATATTCCTTGGCGACGTCCTGGAACGTCCGCCACCAGAGGTCGTGGCCGAAGGTGAGCACGTTCGTCTTGGCGACGAGCGTGAGCGTCTTCTTCGGGC
>CAZXIG010000006.1:29145-31011 GCA_964640405.1 uncultured Candidatus Kuenenia sp. | reverse complement strand
AGCCGGCCGGGGGTCGCGCGCAGCCGCCGGTGAATTTTGACTGCCAGAGTTGGCTTACCACACCTGTTGAGAACGAATCGTCAAAATCCGCCGGCGGCGAGCACGAGCCCCCGGCCGGCGGCTTGGGCGAGTTGACCCAGGCCCCTCAGCGACACCCAGACGCGGAGTCGCGAACCGTCCGGTATGCTTTGGCCATTCTGAGCCACACTTCGCTCGCAGTGATTCGGCAATACGGAGTCGCGGATGACACGGATGGTTTCGTTCGGGGTGCTGCTCGGCCTCGTGGTCGTGTTCGGCCTCCTCTCGCTGCGGGTGATGCAGAGCTTTCTGCTGCCGCTGCTGCTGGCGGCGATGCTCGTGGTGATCTTCGGGCCGCTGCATCGCTGGCTGCGTGACCGATTCCAATTGCCGGAATGGGCCGCGGCCGGCCTCACGACGCTGTTCGTGCTCCTGATCGTGCTCGTGCCGCTGGCGCTGCTCGTGGCCCGCGCGGGGGGCGATGCCGCCGCCATGGTGCGGAGCGAGGACGGCGTGCGGCTCGACCCCAAGGTGCTCGACGGGCTCGTCGCCACCGTCAACGAGGCGGTCGGCCTGCACCTCACGGCCGAGGACGTGAACGCGGAGCTCAAGAAGCTGGCCGAGGACCTCATCGGCCCGATCGCGAAGCGGGCTCCCGTGGTGCTCGGCAAGATTCTCATCGGCCTGATCGTGATGACCGTGAGCCTGTTCTATTTTCTCGCCGACGGCCGGCGGATGCTCGAGGCCGTGACGCGGCTCGTGCCGCTCGACGTGCGCTACCAGTGGCAGCTCCTGCAGGAGTTCGAGGAGGTGAGCCGGGCCGTCGTGAGCTCCACGCTGCTGGCCGCGCTCGTGCAGGCGGTGCTGGCCGGCTTCGGCTTCTACGTGGCCGGGCTCGGCAACGTGTTCCTGCTCACGCTGCTCACCTTCTTCGGCGCCCTCGTGCCCTTCGTCGGGGCGGCGGCCGTGTGGGGCACCGCGAGCCTCTATCTGCTGTTCTTCGTGAAAGACACCTGGGCCGCCGCCGGACTCGCGCTCTGGGGGGTGTCGGTCGTGTCCACCGTGGACAACATCATCAAGCCGATCGTCCTCCACGGGCAGTCGAAGCTGCACCCCCTGCTGGCCCTGTTGAGCGTGCTCGGGGGGGTGGGGGCCCTCGGCCCGATCGGGATTTTCGTGGGACCGATCGCGGTGGCCTTCCTCCAGGCGGCCCTGACGATGCTCCAGGTGGAGCTCGACAGCCTGGCGGACGAGGACCGTCTTGCGGCCGCTTCCCGAAAAAAATCCGCCCCCGAGTTGCACCGCACCGGTCCCGGAGGTTGAAATTCTCGTCGGATTCACCCCCGGGAGGCCCGTGAGCGATGATTCTTGATTGCGTGATGGCGCTGGCGATGCTGCTGGCGATGGGCATCGAGGCGGCCTATGTGCCGAGCGACGATGGCGGGGGCGAGTATCTCGTGCGGGTCGAGCCCGACCTCGTGCGGAGCGGCGGACGGGGCGACAGCCCGTATCAGTTCACCAGCGATGTTCCCGAAGACGCCCGCGACGTCCGCCGCGTGCGGATCTACGTGGCCGACAACTGGCCGCGGGACGTGGAGCGGTCGGTGATCGAGGCGGCCAAGCGGCCGCGGAAGGCTCTGCCCGTCGCCGCGACGACGGCGCGATCCGACATCGCCACGCCGACGGTCGCCACCCCCGATCGCCCCTGGGGCTGGCTCATCGGCAGCCTGATCGCGCTGTTCCTCTCGCTCGCCGCCAACGCCTACCTCGGCATGCTGCTCGGCGCGATGCGGCAGCGCTACCTGCGCGACATCCAGCAGGGATACGTGAAGGTGTGAGCGAGCCGGG
>CAZXIG010000006.1:0-29045 GCA_964640405.1 uncultured Candidatus Kuenenia sp. | reverse complement strand
CAGCGCTACCTGCGCGACATCCAGCAGGGATACGTGAAGGTGTGAGCGAGCCGGGGCGCTCCCCCGGCGTCGCCCTACAAGCCCCACGATACAAGCCCCGCGATACAAGCCCCCATGCGCAAGCGGGGGGATCGTGGGGCTGTGGCGTCGAATATCCCCCGGCTTGCGCCTGGGGGCTTTTATGAGACGATTCGATACAAGCCCCCATGCGCAAGCAGGGGGATAATGCGGCGTCCGTTCCGCAGCGGCCCGACGTTACCGCCGCCGCCGCGATGACGATCGCTTCGGTGGCCGCGGTGGTGACGCGGTCGTTGCCGCCGACTGCGGGCCGAAGAAGAAGGCCTCGGCGGGCCACAGGTCGCCCGAGTCGATCACGGCAACGGGCTCGACGGCCGCCGGTGGCTCGGCGATCGCCACGGGCTCCGGCTCGACGATCACCGGCGGTGGGCTCGGCACGGCCACGACGGCCGGTATCGCCGGCAGCGGACGGCCCCAGATCGCCGTCGCATCGCTGAACGAACGCACGTGCGCGCCGGCGTCGTGGAAGATCCTGGCCACGTGCTCGTGGCAGGTGAGCACCAGCATCTGCCGACCGGCGGCCTGCTCGGCGATGAATTCCACGAGCACGCGAGCCGCCGACCGGGCCCGCGCGTCGTCGAAGTTCACCAGCGCGTCGTCCATCACGATCGGCAGGCTCACGTCGTGGCGGCCGAGGTCGCGGATCAGGGCCAGCCGCAGGGCGAGGAACACCTGCTCCCGCGTGCCGCGGCTGAGCCGCTCCGGGTTCCAGAGCACGCCCTCGGCGTCGTGCACCTCGAGCCGGGCCTCGTCGATCGCCGTGGTGATCGAGGGGTAGCGGCCTTCGGTGAGCCGTGCGAGCCAGCGGGAGGCCTCCCGGAGCACCGGCGGCTGATGGTCGCGGGCGACGGCGGCCCGCGTTTCCTCCAGCAGCATCCGAGCCCGCTCGAGCACCCGGCGTCGATCGACCTGCTGCGTCAGTTGCTCTTCGACATCGGCCAGATCGGCCTGCAGGCTCTCGGTGCAGCGGTCGTGGGCGGCCGCCTCGACCTTCGCCACGACGGCCTTGCGCCGATCGACGGCGGCAGCGAGCGCGGCCCGGTGCTTCGCCGTGACGGTGGTCGCATCGGCGAGCCGTCGGGCCAGCGGCACGAGGTGGGCCTCTGCCAGCCAGCGGTCGACGTCGGCCGGCTCCGTGGTGCGGCGGCGGGCGTCGCGCCAGGCCGTTTCGGCCATCTCGGCATCGAGCTTGGCCTGCTCGTATTCCGGACGCCGATCGACCTTGGCCAGGAACTCCTGCTCGTTCGCCGCATCCCACCGCGCGTAAAATTCGCGCACGCCGCGATCGGCCACCTTCACCTGCCGCTTCACGTGCCGATGCTTGCGGCGGGCGATTTCCAGGCGGCGGGTGAGCGAGGCCCGGCGGCGGACGATCGCCTTGTCGGCGTCGAGCCGCTCCTGCAGCAGCCGCAGATGGTCGAGCGGCGTCGACTCGGGAACCAGCTCGCATTCGACGAGCAGCTCGTCGATCCGTCGGCCGAACGCCGCCACCTCTTCCCGCTTGTTGCGCGCCTCCTCTGAGAGCCGGCGGCGGTCATCGTCGAGCGTGAGGAGCGTGTGGCGATGCGCGGCGATCTGTCGCACCTCGCGGGGAGACAGGTTCGGGGGCAGGCCGCGGTGTTCGAGCGCCTTCCGCCACCGGGCGCGGGCCGCCTTGCGGTCGTCGAGGGCCCGGTCGAGCGCCTGCTCGGCCGCGGTGACGCGATCGGCGAGCACGTGCACGGAGCCTTCACGGGCGGCGAGCTCTTCGAGCCGGTCGAGCTCGGCCTGGGCGAGGGCGAGCCGCCGTTCGAGCGAGTGCGTCGCATCGGGCACGAGCTTCGCGTCGAGCAATCCGCACTGGCCGGCGACTTCCTCCCGCTGCTTGCGGGCCAGATCCAGCTGCCGCCGCGCCGTCTCGAGCCGAGTCGAGGCCGAGCGGTCGAGCGACCAGGTGGTGATCGAGGCCACGCCCGTTCCTGCGAGCCCCAGCGCGGCCATCGCGTAGGCGAGCGAGCCGGTCACCGAAGCAGGCAGGAGCAGCCCGGAGAGCAGCATGCCGGCGCCGATGACGAACAGCGTTCCCAGGCCGACAAGCCACGGCACCGGGATCAGCTGCCCTTCGAGGCTCGCCGCAGCCTCCCGCTCCAGCCGGGCGACGGTGCGGTCGAGATCGGCGAGCTGCTCGCCCGAAGTGATTCGCCTGCGAAGAGCGGCCGTCCGATCGCCGGCCTGGGCGATCGCCTCCGCGATCGAGAGCCCGCCGAGGGCGGCCCCGGCTCCCTTGATGGAGCCCTTCGAATCGTCGAGCGAGCGACGTGCCTCGGCCAGTGCCCGCTTGGCGTCCTTGACGCCCCGGGAGGCACGGGAACAGTCGCGGGCCCGTGCCTGAAGCGGGCCGAACGACTGCGTGAAACCCTCGGGCAGCAGCACGTCGGGCAGCGATTCATCGCCGCCGTCGAGTGCCGCCGCGACGGGCACGACCCGCGACAGGCCGGCGACGCCGACCTGCTCGCCAAACCGCCGCGCCGCCAGCCGGGCATGGGCCTCGGCCCGCGACACATCGGCCTGCAGCCGCTCGAGCCGGGGGAGTTCCTCGCAGATCGCCGCCACGACGGCGCGCTTCTTCCACACGGCCGATTCTTCCGGCAGTTCCTTGAGCTGGCGGGCCAGCTTGGCCCGGCGCTTCTGTCGCCGCAGCGCCAGTCGCTCGAGCTTCGCGAGCCGCCGGCGGGCGCTCCGCCAGGCATCGCGGTCAGGGTGCACGAGCGGCGCCGCCTCGAGCGCCGCCAGCCGGTCGGCCGTGGCCCGCCAGGCGGCGTGCAGTCCTTCGAGCGGCAGCACGCCCCGCACCACCTCCTCGGCATGCAGCGCCTCGGCCACCCGGGCCTCGATGCCCTCGATCTCGGCCTCCACGTGGGAGAGCTCGGCCCAGAGTCGGCCGGCGGCCATCGCCGGTGCGTCGAGCATGGCGAGCCGGTCGAGCAGTTCGCGCCGGCGGGCCTCGAGCGAAGCGATCGGCGAGACCGCCGGATCGTGCGAATCGAGCCGGGCGATCGCGTCGCGAAGATGCGTGAGCACTCGCGACACCTTCGAACGATCGAGCCCGCTGGCGAGCTCGTAGAGCCGGCTTCCACAGCCCTCCGGCTCGAGCGTCCGCAGTTCGTGCAATTCGTCGAGCCCGAAGGCCATCACGCTGGTGAACGTCGTCTCGTCGATGCCCCCCACGAGATCCTGCAGGTAGACGCGATGCCGCGGACCGCGGGCGTCGGGCGTGATGTCGGCGATCTCGAGGAGGTCGCCGGCGTCGCCACCGAGACCGACGACGTCGTCCTCGTAGCTGGCCCGCGTGAGCGCCGCGATATGAGGGCCCTCGTGCCGGCGCTCGATCGAGAGCAGCGTGCGCTCGGGACCGACCCTGACGAGCAAGCGGCCGGAGCAGGGGGCCTGCGGGTCGAGCACGCCGCGGCGAAACAGCCCTTCAAAGCCGAAGAAGACGGCCCGCACGAACTCCAGCAGCGTGGTCTTGCCGGTCTCGTTCGTGCCGTAGAGCACCTGCACGCCGGGGCCGAGCCGGTCGATCGTGACGTGCGACAGGGCCCCGAAGCGTTCGGCGGCGATGCGTTCGATGTACATGCGGGCGCTCCGGGAAGAGGCTCAGGTCGATTCGACCAATTCCAGCGCGAGCCAGCCGGCCTCGCGGGCGAGATCGGCCGGGATCGGCGGCGTTGGATCCTGTTCGAGCGTGGCGACGATGTCGGCCAGCGCCGACGAGAACGACGTGGTCGTGCCGGGGCGGCTGCCGGATCGCGTGTGTCCGAGCGGAGCCAGCGACTCGCCCGGGTCGGCGACGACATCGCGGCACCAGATGCGGAAAGTCTTGGGATCGTAGAGCTGCCGGACGCGGGCGAGGGTTTCGGCGGCGATCTCCGCCACCCGCACCCGGCGGGCCACGCTCGTGCCGCACGCGACCGAGCAGCTGACGATCTCGAGCGGCGCGTGCGGCGCCGGCGCGAGCGATTCGAGCGATCCCCAGATCGCCGTCGCCAGTTCCTCGTCGCCGCCGGCCGGCGATTCGATCGACAGCGTGCGCCAGGCAAGGCGATGCGTGGGCATCTCCTGCCAACTGCTCCGCCAGTCGGCGGCGGGCGCGACGCTGCCGCCAAGCCCATCGCCGCCGGGGCGCGTCTCGGCCCGCTCGAGCAGGGTGAGTCCGCAACAGGCGCCCGCGGCAGCCTCGTGCGCCGATCTTGCCTGGAGCGGGGGCAGATGCCGCATGCCGGGAGGCAGGGGCTGCCGAACCCGCGATCCCCACACGAGCAGCGTGCTCGGATGCGACCAGGCAGGCGATGCGGCCGCGGCCGCGGCGAACGTGTCGGGGGTCAGTGTCGCCGTGTCCCAGCCGAGGACGATCCGCCGGTGAAGCGGCGCCGTCGCGGGGCCGGGAGGTTCGGGCGGGCCGCCGCCGCGGGCGGCCGCGAGTTCGACGTCGAGGCCGCCGATGTCGAGCGTGAGTGGAGCGAACGGCGTGACGAACCGCAGTCCCGCCGGTTCCCCGAGCATCCGCAGCAGTTCCGCGCAGGCCGCCGGGTCGTCGGACACGAAGACGGTGCAGCAGCCCTGATCGGCCAGCGCCGCGATCTGCCGCCGCAGTTCGGCGGCCTGGGCGGGGCTGGCGCGGAGTGGATCGAGCACGCGGCCGCAGATCACGACCGCCCGGCTGCGTGCCCCCCGCGCCGCGGCGACGGCCGCGTCGAAGGAGTCGGCGGCGGCTCGAGCTACTGCGTCGGCAACGGCCGGCGGGGCGGCTTCGGGCGCCGGGATCGGCCGGTCGAGGGCGGGATCGAAGACGAAGACGATGTCTGCCACTGGTTGCACCCCATCCGTAGGTTGCCAGTGCCGGTGGGCCGTAGCCCAGGCAAGATAGGGGCAATGTAACGCCGCGAGGGCCGTTTTCGCCACGGCAAAATTGCGGCGGCCAGATTCTGTTTCGACGCACCCCGCGGGGGGCGTCACCGAGACTGTTGCCGCCGGTTGAATCGGTATGAATAATGCTGCCGCCTTTTTGCCCAACAGCCCGCCCCTCGACGTTCTTTGGCCGCCAGGAAAGGGCTCTTGGGGGAGCGGGTCAGGGCGTGGACGTGAGCGGCGAGAAGCGAGACAGACACGCAGCGGAGGGTCGTCATACGGGTCATTGCACGCTGTCAGTCATCCAACGTCGTCACACTGCCGTCTGCACGCCTCGCGGCATTTTTCAAGCCACTGGCGACACCATGTCGCTCACGAACCGCACGGCGCCGTCGCCCATCAGGGCATTTATTCCGCCGGGATGGAAGCTCCCCGGCGGCAAGGTGCTGAAGGACGTTGTGGGAGAAGGCAACGCACGATTCACGACTTGGTTCGGAGCGTATCGAATGGCTTTCGCCGACCACATCGTTTGGTCACCCGTAACTCCGCTAGCACTCATCGTCCAGCGACGGACGTTTCCCGGGGCGGCTGAATATGTGTTGGCACTCAACTGCGGACTGTCGATGTGAGCGAACTCAACAGTAGCCAGCGTGTTAGAGAGGCCATCTCGGACACGCCTTGTTGGCAGGCTCGACCTCGAGATGGCGGCGACGGCTGATTCCGCAACGTTACTGGACCTCGCAAAAAACAAGCCGTTGTCTAGGTGGTCATTGGTATCCGTCGCGCCATTGCTACCCACGTAGTTGCTAATCGCCCCGTCGCAATAGGCAGCGGCGGTATCGCCTAAATTGGAAAACGTTTTGGCATGCGGCCAACTTGGGAAGACGTACTCAGGAATCACCGTGTATTTGATCGCTTGGGTGATGTTGGTCGTACTGATTTGGCTAAGGGTGAGATCGATTGAGCTGAAAAGCACCATCTGCTCCAGGCCCGGCAGCAGATAGATGAAAAGGCCTGGCAACGCATTATGAGGGTTGCCCGTTGAGCCCGTTCTCTGGATCACCCCCCCCCGGCGGCAGCCGGTCGCTGTTTTGCGAGGCATACTGCGCGATCGCCAGGCCCTGCTGCCGGAGATTGTTCCCGCACGACGCCCGCCGGGCCGATTCACGGGCCGATTGCACCGCCGGGAGCAGCAGCGCCACCAGCAGCCCGATGATCGCCACGACCACCAGCAGCTCGACGAGCGTCAGGCCGTAGCGGGCGGGTCGTTTCATCGGTGTGAAATCAATCGGGGCAGCCGATCGTCACTCTGCTGATACGGCGGTGAGCAGATTGCCGGTCTGCACCTATTGTTTTCGGCGGCGGATAGCGTACGCAGCGGCTGCGATGCCGATGCCCGCAAGGGCCATTGCACCAGGCTCCGGCACCGCGATCACATTCGCACTCAGCGTGATCGACAGGTCGCGGGTGTTGGCCGCACCAGACAGGTTTTGCTGGTCGCGGAAGCGGAGTGAGTAGGTGGCCGTGTAGAGTCCCTCACCCAGCGACCCCGGCGAATTCACGCTCGCCGAAAACCCGTTCGAGCTGCCCGCCGCGAGGTTTTGGAACACGGACGACCCGAGATCGAAGGCCGAACCGTTGCCACTGGTCAGCACCCATTCATACAGATCGAGGCCGGCCGTTTCGGCGTTGGTAAACCCGAGCGACGCGATGTTGAAGATCGAGTAGCCGAGGGTGCCGTTGCCGCCGTCGCCGCCCGACCAGGCGCCGTTCTCGTAAGTGCCGAAGTTCAGCGTTTTCGAGACCGTGTCGGTCGCAGCGAAGCTCGCCAGCGAGTGATTGAGCACGGTCACGCTCACCGTCGCGGTGTCGCTCGTCGTGCCGAAGGCCGAGGGGGCGTTTACCGTGAACGTGCCCTGCTGGTTTACACCCACCGAGGTGCCGGTGAAGAACAAGCCCGACACGGAGCTGCTCGTGCTGGCCGCATCAGCCGAGCCCAACGACGAGCCCGCCACGTTCGACGAGCCCGTGCCCGTGAAGGACAGCGCCGCACCGCCGGAGAGGGCGTTATTCGCCACGGTGTAGGTGAAGGCCGCCGAGCCGCCGGTGATGATCGACACCGTCGGACTAGTCACCGTCACGGCTCCCAACACGGCCCGCTGCTGCAGGTTGACGGTCGAGCCGGTGGTCACGAGTTGATAGGCCGGGTTCACGCCCGTCGTGCTGGCGAAGGTGCCGGTGATCGACTGGGCAGCCAACAGCCGGTAAAGACCGGCCGACGTGCCGCTACCGGTGAGGTCGAGCGAGCCGCCCGCCAGAGCAAACGTGCCAGCCGTCGAACTCAGCTGGGCCGACCCGGTCGAGTTCGCGGCCATCCGAAGCGTGCCGCCGCCGGCCCCGAAGGCCAGGCCGCCGATCGCGTTGGAGAACGAGCCGAGCGAAAGGGTGCCCGTGGTCGTGGCGTTGCCGAGCGTGATGACCGAGTTGCTCGGGATGGCGTCGTTGACGCCCACGATCAGGTTGCTCGCCTGATTCACGAACGTCGGGCCGTTGTAGCTGTTGGCCGTCGAGAGTGTGACCGTCGACGTGCCGTCCACGAGGAGGTCGCTATTGGCGCTCGCCCCGACGATCTGGCCGGTCACGTTGAACTGGCCGCCGGTCAGCCGCAGCACGGTGCCGTTTTTCGTGAGCGTGCCGGCGAGGGTGAGCACGCCGCCGCCGGTGTTGGCGACCGCGCCCGTGCCGCTCGTCACGCTGATATTGCGGTCGAAGCTGGTCGCGCCGCCCGTATACCGCAGGCTGCCGCCGGCGGCGATGTTCACGCCCGACGAGTTTTGCAGGGCGTTGATCGAGCCAAAGTCGATCGAGCCGGCGGAGATGTTCGTCAGCCCGGTGTAAGAATTGGAGCCGGAGAGCACGAGGATGCCGG
This sequence comes from uncultured Candidatus Kuenenia sp., assembly GCA_964640405.1. GTDB lineage: Bacteria > Planctomycetota > Planctomycetia > Pirellulales > UBA1268 > QWPN01. The sequence goes on along the minus strand of CAZXIG010000006.1, from coordinate 21,151 downwards.
CCCCAGTCTTCGTGAGGCCGCCCGTGCCGCTCATGGCGGCGGCGATCGTGTTGGTGATGCCGCTGCTGAGGTCGATCGTGCCGCCGCCGGCGTTCAAGGCCACACTCGTCAAGTCGGTGCCCAGGAGTGTGGCGTTGTTCAGCGTGCCGCGAAGGGTGCCCCCGGCGAAGTTCACCCGCGCGGCGTTGTTGCTGCCGCCCGTACCGGTGGCCACGGAGGCCGTGATGCCCCGCTGAGCGATGAACAGGCCACCGTTGAGGTTGATCTCAGCCGTGGCATTCGACACGCCGTTGGCGATCGTGAGGCTGATCACGCCGTTGCCGCCAGCCGTCACCGTGCCGGAGTTCACGATCAGCGCCGACGTGCCGGTGGCAGTGCCGGCGTTCTTGCCGATCGGCAGATTGTTTCCAAACGTCGCAGAGCCACCGGCGTTGGTGAAGACGGAGAAATTGCCATTGTTCAAAAGGAAATCGCCACCAGAAAACACATTCGTGTTCGTGAACCGGGCCACACCGGAATCAGTAGTGCCACCTCCCATGAACATCCCACCGGCGTTTATGTTGCCAGAATTCGTCGCCGATCCCGTGGAAAGCACGAAAAACTCACTGCTCGTGATTGTGCCCGAGTTGGTGAGCAAGCCGCCGGCACTCACGGTAATCCGCTGATTCGTCCCGAAAACACCGGAGTTGGTGAAGGTGGACGTGCCGGTGACATCCAGGCCGCTCCCGTAAGCCGGAGCGGTCAGCGTGATCGAGCCCGTGTTCGTAAGGGCCGAAGAATTGACTGTGATCGTGCCACGGAACGCGCTGCCCACGCCGGTGAGCGTGAGTGTGGAGCCCGCGCCCGACGCCGTCAGGTTGCCCGTGCCGGTGATCAGGCCCGCGTAGGATTGGTTTGCCGTCGAGGCGAACGCCAGGCCGCTCGTGTTGGAGAGCAGCACGTTGCCCGGGAGGCTGCCAGTGGCCGACGAGCCGTTACCAATCTGAAGCGTGCCTGCCGAGACGGTCGTGGTGCCGGCGTAGGTGTTGTTCAAGCCGGTCAGGATGAGGGTGCCAGAACCGGTCTTTGTGAGGCCACCCACGCCGGTCATGTTTGCGGCGGCCGTGCTCGTGATGCCGCTGCCGAGGTCGATCGTGCCGCCGCCGGCGCCCAGCGAGACGCCGGTGAGATTGGCTGCCAGGAGCGTGGCATTGTTGGTCAGGCCGCGGAGCGTGCCGCCGTTGAAGTTGACGGTGGCAGTGTTGCCGGTGCCGCTGCTCGTGGATTGGGAAATGCCCCCCACCGTCTCAAACAAGCCACCATTGAGGTTGATCTCCCCCGTCGAGTTCGACGCGCTGCCGTAGGCGCCGAGGCGGAAGATGGTTGCCTGATTGTTTCTCACCGTGCCCGAAGACACGATCAGCGAGTTGGTGCCGGCCAACGTGCCCGAGCCCCGGCCGATCGTCAGCTGCCCGCCGCCAGCATTATTAATCGTCACAGTGCCGCCGTCGTTGGTGAACGAGCCGTTGCCGCCATTTCCAATGATCAGCGTATTGAAGGTCATGGAACCATTCGTGCGGTTCACGAACGTCGCGGGCGATGCCGATGCCCCGCCGTTCAAGCGGAAGAAATCAATGGTCATCGAGCCGGTATTTTCGCCCGCCCCCGTATCGCTGAGCTGGAAGAACGAGCCGCTGCCCTGCGACACAGTGCCCGAGTTGACGAACTGGGATGTGTTGTTGACGCCAATGCTGCCAACAAGCCTGAGCTGCCCCTGATTTGTGAACATTCCGCTGCTATTGACATTCGTGTTGCCGGCATTTGCACCACTACCAAGCGAGAGCGAGCCGGTATTGAGAAGCGAGCCAGCGCTGACGGTGATTCCGCCTGTCACGGCGTTTCCGATAGCCGAAAGCCTCAGTTCGCCGCTGCCGGCCTTTGTCAATGCAGCAGCACCGCTGACTGTGCCGCCGAGTGTGATCGTGCCGCCCGAGCCGTTGGTGGTGACAGTGCCCGCCCCCGGAAGCGACAGGTTGAGGTTCAATGTCTGCAGGTTGGAACTGTTGTTCGTGATGCTCCCGCCGCTGCCAAGCGTGATCGCGTTGCCGCCGATCACGAAGGCGCCGGCGCCGGAATTAAACGTGATGCTCGTCGCGGTGCCGCTCGTGAGGTCGTTGGAGTTCGTGAGCCCTGAGCTGCCGGCAAACACGAGCGCAGAGTTGAAGTTGCTCGAGAGCGAGGAGCTCCAGTTGCCGGCGGTGCTCCAAGACGTGTTGGCACCGGTGCCGCTCCAGGTGACCTGGGCATTGGCAACCCGCGGAGCGACCGCGGTGCTCACCGCGACCACCACGCACGCTGTCCAGGCAGCGAAGCGGTGGATACCGGAGGGCCGCACGCAGGCACCCTGCGCCGGAGCGCGGGCAGCTGATGCAACATGAAGCACCCGTTCGGTAATCAACTGCAAGCGACTCATCGCATGACTCCAGACTGAAGTGACTCGGGCGCCGCGTTTTTTTCATTGGGCCGGAGCGAGCGTTCCCACCCAGGCCGTCCCGTACACAAAAACTAGGGCGCGGTTTCAAAGCCCACAACTGGCCGCGGGGACAGGACACGGCGGAATTTCAACGTTTTCCACCTGGCAGGAGCGATCCAGTCCCGGCCACCCTGAGCGGCCAAAAAACCGCAGTTGTCACTTGGGTTTTATGGTGTTTCGCCCCCTGGGCCCTGTCCGCGAGACCAGTGGGCCCGGGAGAGGCCCGGACGTAGAGTGATTATGGAGCCACAGAGTCACCGACAGAACAAAAATCGCACCCATGAACGGACGCACTCTGCGACGCTCGGCGACGACTTGCCCCGTCAGCGCAGCCGAGATATCGCGGCGGAACTTTCTCAAAGGGGTGGGCAAGGGTGTGGGCGTGTCGCTCGCCCTGCCCTGGATGGAGTCGCTCGCCCGGGCAGCCGAGCCGGCGGCAGCGCAGCGGTTCGTGTGCGTGGCGAACCCCTACGGCATGATCGCCGATGCCTTCTTTCCCACCGAGGAAGGCCTCGCGGCGGCACTGCCGGCCAACCTCGCATCGTTCGAGAGCCTGCGCGGCAAGTTCACGGTGTTCTCGAACCTCGATCACGGGGTCAACAGCGGGCATCATGGCACCCACACGTTTCTCTCCGGCGTGAAGGCCTCGGAAGGCGCCGGGCTGCCGGACGGCAACATCTCGCTCGACCAGTTCCTCGCCCGCGAGGTGGCCGGGCAGACGCGATTCCCCGTGCTCAACACCGCTGCCGGCGGCGTGGGCGACGGCGGCGTCGAACTCTCCTGGACCAGCACGGGCGTGCTCGTGCCGCCGATCCTCAGGGTCTCGCAGCTGTTCACGATGCTCTTCGTTGACGACCCCGTGGCCAAAACGGCGGACCTCGGGGCGGAATACGCTCACGAGGGCTCGATTCTCGACGCCGTCAACGAGCAGGCGCGAAGCATGAACCGCCGCCTCTCGGGTCGCGACCGGGAACGGCTGGACCAGTATTTGACGGCCATCCGCGAGGTGGAGCAGTCGATCGACCTGGAAAGCGCCTGGCTCACGCGGCCGCGGCCGAAGGTCGACGCCACGATGCCGAAGGACGGCCCGGTGAGCAAGCAGCTGCCGATCCTGTTCGACCTGGTGGCGCTCGCCCTCCAGACCGATTCCACCCGCGTGGCCACGATCGAGATCCCGGGATCGTTCGACACGGGCGCCATGGGCATCCCCGAAAAGGGCTACCACGGCTACTCCCACCACGGCAAAGACCCGACGCTGATGGAGGGCATGCGGAAGGTGGAGCGATACCAGATGACGCATCTCGCGCGGTTCCTCACGAAGCTCGACGAGGCCGGCCTGCTCGACACCACGCAGGTGCTCTTCGGCAGCGGGATGGGCGACGGCAGCGCGCATACCAACAAAAACCTCCCCGTCTTGCTCGCCGGCGGCGGCTACAAGCATCGCACCCACGTGGCCCTGCCGGCTGAGGCGGGCAAGCGGGTGCCGCTCTCCAATCTCTATCTTTCGATGGCCCAGCGATTCGGCGTGCACGCCGAATCGTTCGGCAAGAGCACGGGCACGTTTGGGGAACTGTCATGAGCCGGCGGATGCTCGGCGTCGCACTCGCTGCCTTCGTGGCAGCGGCGGCGGCCATCGGTACCGCCGCGGAGGCCACCAACTCCGTGGCCGGCGGCACGCCCGCGAAGATCGATGCTAGCGTGCAGAAGTTTGTGGCAAGCAACTGCCTCGCCTGCCACGACGATGCCACCCGCGAATATGGCGTGTCGCTCGAATCACTCGGGGATACGGTCACCGACGCCACCGCCGCCGGCTGGCTCAAGGCTCTCGAACAGATCGAACGCGGCCTGATGCCGCCGTCCGACGCGGAGCAGCCCTCCGCCGCCGATCGGGCGGCTGCGGCGCGCCTGCTCGAGCAGGCCGTCGTGGCCCATGCCCAGAGCAAGCCGATGCGCGACACGGCCGTGCTGCGGCGGCTCAACCGCACCGAATACCGCCGCACGCTCGAAGACCTGCTGCATCTCGACCTCACCCGTGACGATCCGACTCGAGCCTTTCCTGACGACACCCGCGTGCATGGCTTCGCCACCTTGGGGGAAAAGCTCGTCACGTCTAGCTTCCTTCTGCGGCAGTATCTGGCGGCGGCCAAGAACGTGGTCGATCGGGCTGTGCAGTTTGGTGAGCAGCCGGAGCAGAAGACGCTCACCTTTCGCCCGCCATTTTCGAGAAACTACTTCTCGGCCGAGGCGAGGTGGTTTGACCGCGACAAGAGCCGGCCGCAGCCCTATCAATCGCTCACGTATCGACCGCATGCCCTGAATCCCCCGAATGCCTACATGCCCGTCGAAGGGCTGCGCAAGGGCGTGCCGGTGGATGGCTGGTATTCGATTCGCGTCAAAGCGGAGGCGAAGTTTCGCCACGCCGACATCGATGAGAGAAAAATCTGGGGGGGATCTGGTGTCGATCCGGCCGAGCCGCTGCGGCTGGCGATGCGGATGGGGTCGCTCGTCGGCATCAACCCGGCCAACTACGACGCCGTGCAGTTTGCCCTGATCGGTGGACCGGGTGAATACGGCGTCGATTCCCTCGACGGCGGCACGGTCGCCGTGTGGGACGTGCCCGATGACGTGCCGACCTGGCTCGAATGCCGAGTGTGGCTCGAGGCGGGGCAGTTTCCCAAGTTTTTCTATCCCAACGGCCCCACGCCTAGCGACCACCGCCTGCTGCTCTACATGCACGGAAATCAATACACGCTGCTCGACAAGGAGCAGCTGGCGGCGTTTGAAGCGGCGAACCTGGGCGACGTCTGGGGCCACATCCTGTTCTTCGAGACGCCCCGCATCCGCCTCCACGAAGTCGAGGTGATCGGCCCGATCAATGAGCAGTGGCCGCCGCCTGGCCACCGGGCCATCTTCGGTGATTCGCCCTATACAACAGCCGACGCGGGCCGGGTGCTCCGCGACTTTGCCAGCCGTGCCTGGCGGCGGCCGGTGACAGCGGAAGAGATGGCGCCGATCGAGCGGCTCGTACGACAGGCCGAAGAAGCGGCCATCGCCGCCGGCAACGCGGCGCCCGCGGTGTCCCAGGCCGCGATCAAGCAGGGGCTGCGATCAGTGCTCACCGCACCTGAATTCATCTACCGCGAAGAGCGGAACCCCCGGCTCGACGGCCACGAGATCGCCACGCGGCTCTCGTATTTCCTCTGGTCGTCGTTGCCCGACGACGTCCTTCGCAGCCACGCTGCGAGCGGCGATCTCGCCCGGCCCGAGGTCCGCCGCGCGGAAGCCGAGCGGATGCTCGCCGACCCGCGGTCCGACACGTTCGTCGCCGAGTTTCTCGACGGCTGGCTGCGGATGTACAAGCTCGGCGCGACGGCTCCCGACTTCCCGGTGTATTTCGAAGACAAGCTCGAGCCGGCGATGCGGGGCGAGACACGGCTCTTCTTCAAGCGGCTGCTCCGCACCAATGGCCCGATCGCCGACCTCCTCGACTCCGACTACGCCCTCGTCAACCGCGCGCTTGCCAAGCATTACAAGATCGACTGGAACGCCGTGGAGCCGAACATCGGCCAGCCGATCGACGGGCTGACGCCGCACGACATCAAGCTCTGTGCGAACGGCTCGGCTCCGTCGCAGGATTTTGCCCTCGTCACACTCACCGATCGCCGCCGCGGCGGCCTGCTCGGCCAGGCCAGCGTGCTCACCGTCACCGCCAATGGCGTGGACACGTCCCCGGTGATCCGCGGCCTCTGGCTCGTCGAAAACCTGCTCGGGACGCCGCCGCCACCCCCGCCGGCGAATGTGCCCGCGATCGAGCCCGACATCCGCGGGGCCACCACCGTGCGCGACCGCTTGGAGAAGCACCGCAGCGATCCCTCGTGTGCGGGCTGCCATCGGCTGATGGACCCGCCGGGATTCGCGCTTGAAAACTTCGATGCGATCGGCGGCTGGCGATCGAAGTATCAGGCGGGCGGCAAGCAACTGCCCATCGACTCGAGCGGCGAATTCGGCGACGCGTCGTTTCAAGACATCGTGGGCTTCAAAGAGCTGCTCCGCGAGCGACAGCCACAGTTTGCCCGCACCCTCGTGGAAAAGCTCCTCACCCACGCCCTCGGCCGCGAACTCACGCCCGCCGACCGCCCCGCCGTTCGCAGCATCGTCGACACGGCCGCCGCCGACGGCTACCGCCTCCGCGACATCGTGCTCCTCTGCTGCGAGAGCGAACTCTTCGTGCAGAAGTAGCTATCTCCCTCGCGGTTCACCGCATGCCCCACGCTTTCCACCTCCTCCGCGGCCCTCTTGCTGCCATCCTGGCCGCCTGTGCCTTGCTCATCCCCGTCGCCACCTTCGCGCAGGAGACGTGCACGCTCACCACGCTTACCGTGGAGCAGGCCCGCGAGATCGCAGCTAGCAAGCCCAAGCTCTCCTACGAGCTGTATGGCACGTTTGTCTCCTTCGACGGGCTCACCACGCTCTCGCCCGAGGTGGCGGAGGTGCTGATCACGATCAAGCATCCGCTTTCCTTCAACGGCCTCACCGACCTCTCGCCCGAGACGGCCGCCGCGCTCGCCAAGCAGACCCGCCTGCCGCACTCGGGCGCGATCGAGGGGAAGACGGGCCATGCCGACCTGCGGCTGAACGGCATCACGCGGCTGAGCCCGGCCGCGGCCGAGGCCCTCGCCGCCCATCAGGGCAAGCTGCTCCTGCATTCCCTGGAAACGCTCGACTCGCTCCCACTCGCGCAAAAGTTTGCCCGCGAGCCCGGTGAACTGCGGCTCGGCCTCACGATGCTCTCCCCCGCCATCGCGGCGGAGCTCGCCAAGAATCGCGGCGAAAACATCTCCCGCTTCGCCTCCATCCTCCGGCTCGACAATATCGAGAGGCTCTCCCCCGAGGCCGCCGAGGCGCTCGCCGCGCACGAAGGCGTGCTCGTGCTCAACGGCCTGACCACCCTCGAGCCCGCCGTCGCGGCCGCGCTCGCCGAGCGGGTGGGCAACCGTCAGCACGGCAGCACGGGCACGCTCATTCTCAACGGCCTCACGCTGATCTCCGCCGAGTCGGCCACGGCGCTGGCGAAGTTTCCCGGTGAACTCGTGCTCAAGGGGATCACCGATCTCACCCCCGAAGCCGCCGCCGCCCTGGCCGCGCACAAAGGCCGCCTCCACCTCACCGGCCTCACGACCCTGGGCGAATCGACCCGCGCAACGCTCCAGGCCCACGCCAACATCCTGCTGCCGCGACCGCTGCCGGCGGCACAGGCTCCTCGGTAGACACAGTCGGCCGGTTCCGTCCCGAGCAGATCATTCTGTAGACGGAAGACTGCCGAACCGACGATCGATCCTTGGCGGTCTCCTGGCGCCGCTTGACAATGCAAGTGGCTTTCTGTACACTATTTGTCAATTAGCCGCAGTGGCGGAAGCGTATACTGTCTTCACGCGTTCACGGAGGTGTTCGATGGCCACGATCCCCCAAATCCGCAACCGACTCCTCGAGGTGTTTCCCGAGAAGCAGGCAGACGTTCTCGCGCACGTCGTGATCGAGGCCCACGACGATCTCGTGACCCAAGCCGACTTCCACAAACTGACCGGTGTCGTCGGCGATCTGGCCAATGCCGTCACGGACCTCGCCGACGCCCAGAAAGACCTCGCCGACGCTCAGAAAGACCTCGCCAGCACCGTCAACGACCTCACCAACACCGTCAACGACCTCGCCGAATCCCAGAAAGAACTCGCCGCAGCCCAGACGCGCACGGAGTTGGCCGTGGCCGACCTGGCCAAGCAGGTCGGCGGGCTCTCGAACGCCCTCGGCGGCAGCCTCGAAGACTTCGCCCGTGATCTCGTGCCCGAGATCCTCGAAAAGCACTGGCGGCTCGCCGTCACCTCCGCCGAGCCGGAGGAGTTCGAGACCCGTCGTGGGGTCAACGAGATCGATCTCGTGGTGCGCGGCTCGATCGACGGCCGTCCCGTCATGGTCGTGTGCGAGGTGAAGGCTACCGTGACCGCGACGGAAGTTGCCCGGTTCATGAAGGTGATCGAGCGGCTCCGGGCCGCCCGCCCGGCTGACGACATCCGCGCGTTGTTCTTCGGCTATCGGGCCGATCGCAAGGCCCGGGAAGAGATCGTGAACGCGGGCGCCGCGATGGTGTTTACCCGCGGCGTGATCATCCCGGCGGCGTAAGGCTCACTGTTTCATTCGCTCCTGTGCTGCGACAGACTCATCGCGGCGGCGACCGTCTTGAGGCCGAGCGCCGGCCGATCGGTATCGCCTCCCACGCCCTCCGTGGGCCGGGTCGCGGGGTCGGCGTAGCGGCCGTCGTCTTCGTAGAGCGTCTGAAGGCGAGCGAGTTCGGCCTGCAGGTCGGCCAAGAGCTTCGTCACTTCGGGCGAGCGGGTGGCCGCATCGCCGTGGAGTAAATTTCGCTGCTCGTGCGGATCGGCGGCGAGGTCGAAGAGCTCCCAGGCGTCCTTGGTCCAGTAGTGGATGAGTTTGTGCGTGGCCGTCCGCACGCCGAGGTGGGCCCGGGTTTCGTGGTCGCCGGGATCGTGGTAGTAGCGGTAGTAGACGCTCGACCGCCAGTCGGAGGGCTGCTCGCCCCGCAAGAGCGGCGCGAGACTCCGGCCCTGCATCGACTCCGGGATCGGCGCGCCGGCCAGGTCGAGGAACGTGGGCGCGAGGTCGATGTTGGCTACGAACTGCCCCGGCGTGATCCCGGTCTTGATGCCCGGCCCCTTGGCCAAGAGCGGCACCCGCAGGCCGGGCTCGTACATGAATCGCTTGTCGTAGAGGCCGAGCTCCCCCATGTACCAGCCGTTGTCGGTGGAGTAGATCACGATCGTGTCTGCGGTGAGCCCGATGGCGTCGAGGTGGTCGAGCAGCTTGCCGACGTTGTCGTCGACGCCCTGCACGCAGGCGAGGTAGTCCTGCATGAACCGGCGATACTTCCAGCGAACGAGCTCGGGCCCGGTGAGCCTGCGGCCCTCGACCTCAAGTTCCATCGGCGCGGTGTGCAGCCAGCGGTAGCGGTCCTGCCCCGTGAGGCCCGGCGGCGGTTCGAGCTTGAGGTCGTTGTTGGTGAGGTGGCGGGCGATGGTCTGGGCGTTGTCGGGCAGGGCCGCGGGGCGGCTGGCGTAGTCGTCGAAGAGCGTGGCGGGCTCCGAAAAGCTGGCATCCTTGAACTTCGCCTTATTCCGCTCGTCGGGCAGCCAGGCCCGATGAGGGGCCTTGTGGTGCAGCATGAGAAAGAAGGGCTTGTCGGTAGGCCGGGTGTCGATGAACTCGATCCCGAGGTCGCCGGTGATGTCGGTGCAGTGCCCCGTGATCGTGAGCTTGCCGGAGGGCACGAGAAACTCCGGATCGTGGTAGGCCCCCTGACCGGGCAGCACGATCCAGCGGTCGAAGCCGGTCGGGTCGCTGCCGAGATGCCATTTACCGACCATGCCGGTGTGGTAGCCCGCCGCCTGGAGCCGCTTGGCGACGTGGTCCCGCCCGCCATGGAAGGGATTGAACACCGGCACGCCGTTCTTGTGCGAATACTGTCCGGTGAGCAGCGTGGCCCGGCTCGGCGAGCAGATCGAGTTGGTGACGAAGGAGTTCGTAAACCGGGCACCGCCTGCCGCGAGCCGGTCGAGGTGCGGCGTCTGGTTCACCCGCGAGCCGTAGCAGGAGAGGGCCTGCTCCGCGTGGTCGTCGGAAAAAATAAAGACGATGTTGGGGCGGCGGGCAGCGGGCGAGGTCTCCGCTGCCACCGCGGGTAGCGCACCGCACTGGAAGAGCCAGACGGCCATGCGCGTCGCCATGGACGGTCTCGCAAACAGTCTCATGATTCCGAATCCTTGCGTCATCAACGGCCTCATTGGAATGGCCAGCGTTCGGGAATATCGATCGCTTACGGAGCGGTCTCGACCGTGATGTCGATCTCGTTGTGCCCGGGCTTCACGGTCTTGCGGAGCGTGGTGTTGCGGCTCACCGAATCAGGCAGCCGAATCCGCTGCAACTCGTCCGCCAAGGGCTTCACGCCGTCCGGGGCGAAGTCGGGAAGAATCAGGAGCCGCACCACGCTCTCCCCCGGCATGACGCCGGCGATGTCGCGGTTGAACATCATCGTGTAGCGGCCCTGGGCGTCGGTGTAGCCGGTGGACGACGAGGCCTTCTCCACCTGCGGCTCGAAATCGATACGGATGCCGGCCGGGGCCGGCTTGCCATCGATCACGAGCGTGCCGGAGACGGTCGAGCCGGCGGTCCGCGAACAGCCGCCGGATCCCGCGACCGAAAGGCAGGCAAGCGAGATCGCAGCGAACACGAAGGACAGCCGGTGCATGCGGTCAAAAGTCGGTCGATGACACGACATTCCGGTCGTCCCGGCAGGAGAGGTATTGGAAGACGCCGTATCCTGGGTTTCGCATGGCTGCGACGGCTCCAGCGGGATTGGGCGGATTACCCGCGCAGAATTGCCAAGCGAACACCAGGTTTCCGGCGTTGAACGAAATGTCTTCTGCCACGAACCGCACGGCGCCGTCGCACATGACGAACATGGCGCCACCGGGATGATTGCTGTTGAAGCCCGCACCGGAGGAGTTGATTTTTGCCGAGCCATACCTCGTGATCGGATACGTGGGATCATCGCCCCGATAGGCCGTGGCCCAATAGCCGGGCAATCCCGGGAGATCTGCCCGACCCCCGGATTCACCCGCGAGGAAGGTATTCGAGGTTCCGTCGGTCACCGCGCTCAAAGGCAGTCCGTTGATTTTGCGGATCGCCCCTCGCGACACCGCGATCATTCCCGATTCTCGGTCGTAGCCGGGAGGACAGGTCGCTCCATCCCACATTGCCTGTGGCCCGCCGTTGCCCAGGTAGTTGCACTTGCTCGAACGGAAGCCGGGAGGCCAGCCGGACATTGACGCCCGGAAAGCATCGGCCGTGGCGGTGAGACCGACTTGGCACGACGGACAAATGAACGTGGGAATCGGAGCCTCGGCGACGGCTTGTGTGGAGCCGGTGTAACTAAACGGGTGCGTTGCCCTGAGCGCATCCACCGTCGAGTTCTGTTCCATGAACGGCAGAATCAGAAACATCCAGGGATACCCGCCATTTACACCCTTCGGCTCCCACACCGGCGGCAGCGAATTCATCGACGTGTGATAGCTGTGCAGCGCCAGGCCGATCTGGCGGATGTTGTTGCCGCAGGTGGTCCGCCGGGCCGATTCGCGGGCCGACTGCACGGCGGGAAGCAGGAGCGCCACCAGCAGGCCGATGATCGCCACGACCACCAGCAGTTCGACGAGCGTCAGGCCGTGCCGCGGGCGCGAGCCGCGAGGCTGTTGTGAAGAACTGAATGTCAGCTCGTTCGCGCCCATTCGATTCATGTCCACTGAACTCGACGGAGGCCGATCACATCCGGGTTTGCCAATCCCCGAGACTCCTCTCCCTGGAGGGTAGGCCAGCGGACAGATCGCCACAACTGTCCGCGGAGACAGGTGGGGGTCCGCGGGCTAACGCGACCGACCTGCGGTCACTGATCCGAACCCGAAGTCTCACGGCCTCGGCAGGCCGGTGGCCGATGCGGTCACCGAGGTGACGTTCCCCTCGGCGGGCAGCTACCGGCTCTGGGTCCGCACCCGCGACTGGGTAGCGCCGAGGAAAGCGCCCGGCGCTCCGGGCAAGTTTCAAGTGCTGATCGACGGTCGGCCCGTCGAGGAGGTCTTCGGCACGAAGGGCGCCGACTGGCACTGGCACGACGGCGGTATGGTCACCGTGCCCGAGCGGGCGACCATCGCTCTGCACGATCTCACGGGGTTCGAGGGGCGGTGCGAGGCGATCCTGTTTTGCAAGGATCCGCGCTTCGAGCCTGTGAACGACGTCAAGTCGCTCGATGCGTTTCGCCGCGAACTGCTCGGAGTGTCGGCTACGCCCGAAGACGGCGGCGCGTTCGATCTGGTCGTGGTCGGCGGCGGCCTCGCCGGCACCTGCGCGGCGATTTCGGCGGCCCGCCAGGGGCTCACGGTCGCGCTCGTACAGGACCGGCCTGTCCTCGGCGGCAACGGCTCGTCGGAGGTTCGCGTCTGGCCCGAGGGCGTCACGCGGGCGGAGCCCTTTCCCCATGTGGGCGACATCGTCGAGGAAATCCTGCCCGACTTTGTCCGGAAGGGCGCGACCATGTTCGCGGGCAAGACCGCCGAATACTTCGACGACGACCTGAAGATCCGCGTGGTGCGGGCGGAGCCGCGGATAACGCTGTTGATCGAGCACCGCGTGAATGCGGTGGACACAGCCGACGGCCGCATCGTCACCGTGGTGGCGGAGAGCATCCGGGGAGGGCGACGCACGAAGCTTCGCGGCCGCTTCTTCGCCGACTGCACGGGCGACGCCGTCGTGGGCTACCTGGCCGGGGCCGACTACGAGTTTGCCGTGGGGAGCAACATGGGCATGACCAACTGGTGGCGGCCCATGGACGCCGCGGACGAAAAGCACGTGCTGGCCTGCGAATGCAAGGACAAGGACGCGCTCACGGCCGCGTTCAAGGAGGGCAACACCGGGCAGCCCTTCCCGCGGTGCCCGTGGGCGCTCGACCTCTCCGACAAGCCGTTTCCCGGTCGGAAGAACTTCACGGCCCAGTGGCCGGGCAACGGCCTCTACGAACACAACGAGACGCTCGGCAATCTCGGCGGCTGGTTCTGGGGGAGCGGCTTCGACAAGAACCCGGTCGAGGACGTGGAGCGAATCCGCGACAATAATTTTCGGGCCATGTACGGGGCCTGGGACGCGCTCAAAAACGTGGACAAGCTGTATCCCAACCACCGGCTCGGCTGGGCGGCCTACATCGCCGGCAAGCGGGAGTCGCGCCGGCTCATGGGCGACATCGTGCTCTCGGCCGACGACTTCCGCCAGTGGAAGCAATGGGAAGACAAGGCCTTCCCGTGCTCGTGGCACATCGACGTGCACTCGCCGCACCCCGACTATGCGAAGGATCTCGCCGGCATGGAGTTCATCTCTCGGGCGACCGACGGAGAGGGGTTCCGCTACAAGGGCGTCTATTGGGCGCTCTACCGCACGCTCTACAGCCGGAACATCACGAACCTGTTCATGGCCGGCCGGGACATCAGCGTCACGAAGGAGGGTCTCGGGCCGGTCCGCGTGATGCGAACCTGCGGCATGATGGTGGAGGTGGTCGGCAAGGCCGCGGCACTCTGCGCGCGGAAAGAGACGACGCCGCGGGGCGTGTATGAAGCGCATCTCGCCAGCCTTCACGAACTCATGCGGCTCCCCGGCAGCCATCGGCAGGGATGAGGCGACGCCCCTCCGGGATCAGCGTGTCGCGGGCCGCAGGAGGCCGAGGTCGAAGGCCTTCACGATCGCCCCCATTCGGTCGTCGGCCCCGAGTTTCTCGAGGATCGCGGCCACGTGAAACTTCACCGTGCGGCTGGTGATCCCGAGCGCGGCGGCGATGTCGTCGGTGGCCGCGCCCGTCCGTAGGAGATTCAGCACCTCGAGCTCCCGGGGCGAGAGCAGACTGCCACCGGCGGCTGCCGGCGGCGCTACTCCCAGTCGGATTCCGCTGGCTCCATCGTGCACCGCACGAATGGCCTCCAAGACAGCCTCGTGCTCCACCGTCTTCGTCACGTAGCCACAGGCACCAGCGGCCAGGGCGACGTCGGCATCGCGGGCGGAGTCTGACGACGTGAGGATCACGACGCGGGCATCGGGCTGCGACCTCCGGATGCTTCGTAGCGTTTCGAAGCCGTCGATATCCGGCATGGAGAGGTCGAGGAGGCAGACGTTCGGACGGCAGTGCTGCCACATCCGGAGGGCGACCGCTCCAGACCCCGCCTGCCCGACCACGACGATGTCCTTCTCCAGTTTCAGCAGGCTCACGAGCCCGGCCCGGAAAACCGGGTGGTCGTCCACCAGGAGCAGCCGAATCGGGGATGGGGCGTGTGTCACGGATCCTGCCGAAAAAACGTTCCTCGGTTCAAGGCTACGCACCGGCAGCCGACTGGGAAACTGTCCTCGCGGCCAGTTCGGTCGCGGCCACGCCCACAGGGGCCGTCGCTGTGATGGTCGTGCCATCCCCAGGCCGACTTTCGATCATGACGGTGCCGCCGATCTGGCGCATCCGCTCCCGCATGCCCTCGAGGCCGAAGTGCCCGGGAGAAGGGGCGTGCCCGCTCGTGACGTCGAAGCCGACGCCGTTGTCCTGCACCACGACGCCGACCGATTCCTCGTGAAACACCGCCATCACGTCGATCGACGTCGCCCTGGCATGCTGCAGGGCATTGTGGATGGCCTCCTGGGCGAGCAGCACGAGATTGCCGGAGATGAGTTCAGGAACATCCCGCTCGACGCCAGCGACGTGAACGACGATCCGCTCCGTATGACCGCTCTGCAGTCGCGCCCCCAGCGACTCGAGCGCCGCCGGAAACGACTTTCCCTCGAGCGGCATCGTGCGCATCGCCCAGAGCGTGCCTCGAAGCTGATCGACGGCATGCTCCACCATCCGCTGGGCCACGCCGAGCCGCTCCGGGTCGGCGGCGATCTCGTTGTCGTGCGCCCGCTGGCAGGCCTTCAGCTGGTAGCCGATGCCGGTGACGGTCTGGAGCACCGTGTCGTGCAGGTTGCCGGCGAGCCGACTGCGTTCGCGAAGCGCCACTTCGAACTCGATTTCAGTCCGTTGCCGTTCGGCGATCTCCACGGCGACCCGCTGCGACTGCGCGGCCACTTCGCGACGCAGCAGCACCACCCAGCCGAGCACCACGGCCAGCAGGCTGGCCAGGGCGCCCAGCGCCGTCAGTAGCCGCCGCGGCGTCCACCACGACGGCCGGCTCAGCACGACGACGTCGGTGGCGTCGGGCACGAGGAGCGACAGCCGCGCGACCCGCGGGAGGCTTCCTGGGATCGGCGGCTCGAGCTCGAACTGCACGATGCCGCGGATCAGAAGCTCGCAGCCTTGGCTCAACGGCGGTAACGCCTCCCGCACCTCCTCCGACATCGTTGCCGAGAGCGGGGTGTTGCCCGCGATGAGCGGCAGGACGGTCCATTCGTCGTCACGGATGTCGGCGACCCGGGCCCGGCACTCGATGAGACAGCCGTCGTAATCCCCCGCCTCGACCACCCGACCGGTGCGGTTGATTTGGAGAATCTTCTCAGGCTGTACGACGATGGGCGTCGGCCGCTCGACGTGGCCAACCACTCTTGCCATTGCGTTGACGATCCCGGCCGCCTGGGCCCGTCCCGCCAGCACCTGCTCGCGGTCGAGGAAGCCAGCCACCTCGACAACATCGCCGGGCCGCACGTTGGTTGCATCCATCGTTTCGACCCGCACGCCGAGTGCCTTCGACTGCAGGTAGAACAGCCGGCCATCGGAGGCGTAGCTGACGGTGCCGCGGGTTCGCACGCGGTGCCGCACGTCGATGCCCGGCATGAGCCGGCCGAGCCGTTCCAGCGGGACCTCCGGAGCCTCGAACGCCGTGGACGGCGGGGGCGAAACGACCTGCACGTCGGCACCGCGGGGCACGACGATCGTGGGCTTCACGAACTGCCCGCGGGTGGTGTAACTCGTCGTGGAGACACCGGTGACTGCGATCGTCGCATCGACGAGGGAATCGGCAGCGGGGAGCTCAGCGCCCGGCGGCAGCATGGCCCGAAACCGTCGCCCACCCGCCTCGAGTTCGATGAGCTTTCGTCCGCGATCCTTCCGCAGCCCTTGCACGACTCCCTCGATCGTGACCCGCTGAGCGTCATCGAGGCCGCTGAAGAGCCGGTCGGCCGTGGTCCTCGGAGCGTCGGGAAAGTCAGCGTTCTCGGCCGACGCGAGTGGCTTCAGCGACTGAGGGATGATCTGCGCCGCAAACGTCTGTTCGGCATCGTCGCGTCGGCCGACCACCTCCACGAGCATGCCGGGAACGATGTTCTTCCAGTCCGCGTCCCCACGCCACGCACCCGACCTCTGCGCCTGCTCGATGTCGATCCAGATGCCCGCCGTCTCGTCTTGCACGGCGGCGTAGTCGTTCAGGCCCGATCCTCGCGAGACCCACGTCACGCGTCCTCGGATAACGACCCTCGGGTCGCGATCCGAGGCCGCAGGAGAGCGGACATCGGCAATCGGCACAGGCTCGCCGGGCCGCGGCGCCGCACCGCCCGCCGACACCGAGGCCTGGAACAGTATCGACACCGCGACGAACGCTGAAGACCCGCGGAACATGACTGCCATCATAAAGGATGCGGCGGCCAACAACACGTTCTGGAGCGTTTGCCGGGTAGCGAGCAGTCGATGAATTACGGTCCTTGACGAGGACGGCACTCGAGCGGGACCGTCGTCGCTCACCATTCGGCGAAGCTGCCGTCGGCATGCCGCCAGATCGGGTTTCGCCAGCGGTGCCCCACGGCGGCACGCTCATTCACATGGTCTTCATTGACCTCGATTCCGAGACCGGGGCCGCTCGGAATCTTCACGGAGCCGTCGACGTAGTCGAAGACCTCGGGGTTCTTGATGTAGTCGAGCAGGTCGTTGCCCTGGTTGTAGTGGATGCCGAGGCTCTGCTCCTGGATGAAGGCGTTGTAGCAGCCGGCATCGAGCTGGAGGTTCACGGCCAGCGCAATCGGTCCGAGCGGACAGTGGAGGGCGAGGGCCACGTCGTAGGCCTCGGCCATGTGGGCAATCTTCCGGGTCTCGGTGATGCCGCCGGCATGCGACGGATCGGGCTGGATGATGTCGACGTAGCCACCTTCGAGAATCTTCTTGAAGTCCCACCGCGAGAAGAGCCGCTCGCCAAGCGCGATCGGTATGTTCGCTAGCGTGGCAAACTCACGGAGGCACTCGGCATGCTCGCTGAGCACCGGCTCCTCCACGAACATGAGCCGGTAGGGTTCGAGCTCCTTGAACAGCACCTTCGCCATCGGCTTGTGCACGCGGCCGTGAAAATCGACGCCGATGCCAAAATGCGGACCGACGGCCTCGCGGATAGCGGCCACGTTGGCGAGCACCCTGTCCACTTTGTCGAACGTATCCACATATTGCAGCTCTTCGCTGGCGTTCATCTTGATCGCCGTGAACCCACGGGCCGCCCGCTCCTTGGCCTGGGTGGCCGTCTCATCGGGCCGGTCGCCGCCGATCCAGGAATAGACGCGAATCCGGTCGCGAACCTTCCCGCCGAGCAGCTCGTAGACGGGCACTCCGAGGGCCTTGCCCTTGATGTCCCAGAGGGCCTGGTCGATGCCGGCGAGGGCGCTCATGTGGATCGCGCCGCCGCGGTAGAAGCCACCGCGATAGAGCACGGTCCAATGGTCTTCGATCTGCCGCGGGTCTTTGCCGATGAGGTAGTCGGCCAGCTCATCAACAGCCGCCGCGACGGTGTAGGCCCGGCCCTCGACGACCGGCTCGCCCCAGCCGGTGATCCCTTCGTCGGTTTCCACCTTCAGGAAGCACCAGCGGGGCGGCACGATGTAGGTCGTGAGCTTCGTGATTTTCATGCAGGGCACTCCTTACGCCAGGCGGTGACGAATGCGTCGGCGGCCCGCCGGACGTCGGCAGCCGTCATGCCGGGCTTGTAGAGAGCCGAGCCGAGGCCGAAGCCGTTTGCGCCGGCTGCGGTGAACGCGGTCATGCTGTCGGGAGTGATGCCCCCGACCGGCACGAGCGGCACGTCACGCGGCAGCACCGCCCGCCAGGCTTTCACCACCGCCGGCGGCAGCTGCTCGGTGGGGAAGAGCTTGAGCACGTCAGCGCCCGCGTCGAGGGCCGCGAAGCCCTCCGTCGGTGTGGCCACACCTGGCGCGCTCCAGAGCCCCGCGGCTTTCGTGGCCCGGATCACTTCGGGATTCGCGTTGGGCGACACGACGAGCGTGCCGCCGGCTCGCGCGACGTCGTGCACCTGCTGCACGGTGAGCACGGTGCCGGCACCGATCCGGACCCGGCGCCCGAGGGCCCCGGTCAGCCGTCGGATGCTCTCGAGCGGATCCGGCGAATTGAGCGGCACCTCGATCACGCGGAAGCCCGCGTCGAGGAGCGTTTCGCCGATTGCCACCGCCTCGTCGGGCGTGATGCCGCGCAGGATCGCGATCAGTGGCAGGGCGGCAAAGTGGGGATCGACGGTGCGGTGGTCAGCCATGCGTAGCACTCCCTGACGCGTGACGAGCAGCAGACACCAGTCCCGCCCGGCAGGCAATCTCCCACAGGCCCGCCGCGGCACTGTCGCCGAACACGCGAGCCTGCGTCAAACCGAAGGCGGCAAGCGATTTCTGATATCGCCCGCAGAGCATTTCATCGCCGATGAGCACGACTGGGAGCAGCGGCCTGCCGAACTGCCCCGCGACCGCACTCCGTATTTCCTCGCCGACGAGCAGACCCGAAAGGTAGTCGAGCGTTGCGGCAGGCGGGAGTTCGCCTGTCAGGTACAGACTGCGGGCCGTGAACAGTCGGCCCGCGATCCCCTCCGGGCCACTTTCCCGGGCGATTGCCAGACCGCGGGCAAACGCAGCCGCCTTCGCCGCGGTGTCGATGGTGTCGGCGGCCGCCTCACGGGCCGGCCTGCCGAGCAGCGAGTGGTCCCGCAGCACGGCGAAGAGTTCGCCGGTCATGAACGTGGCGAAGCCGACGATCCGCCCGTCGCGGATCCGTACCCACTTGGCATGCGAGCCGGGAAGCACGATGAGCGACTCGGCGGCCAGCGCGGGCTCCAGGGACAGCGCGCCCACGATCTGCGTCTCCTCGCCTCGCAACACATTCGGCAGAGGTCCCCGCTGAATCACACCCGGCAAGATATGGATGCGGCCCACGGGCGAATCGCAGGCGAGCAGACCACGAGCGATCGCCTCGGCATCGGCCGGAGCGTCCACATACGGCACCTCCCGCCAGCCCTGCCGGCTGCCCACCATCCCGGCCGCCACAGTCGGCAGGTCGGCCCTCTGCCGCCGCCAGACTTCGACCACACCCTGAAATGCCGCCTCGAAGCCTCCCGCAGGTAAGTGCTGAATGCCCCAGGGCTTCGCGACCGAGTCGATCACGGACCCGTCGGCGGCGAAGAGATATGCACGCAGCGAGGACGTGCCCCAGTCGAGGCCGATCAAAGCAGGTTGCACCGCAGACTCCATGTCAAGAAAAATAACGCGGCGGCTCCGCCCCCGCCAGAAGACGTCATCATCGAGTGTTCGTAGCCCCGTTGGAAACATACAAGGAGCCGTTCGATGTCACAGGCGTTCGACTTGGTGAAGCTTCTGTCCGCCGGGATGGCCCTGTTGGCGGCCGGCGACCTGGAGCGGGTCACCGACAATGGCGCGGTGTTTCCGAAGGGGGCCGAGGCGAAGGTGCTCTCGGCCACGGGGGCTGGGGGCGAGGGGCCCGCCTGGGATCCCGAGTGGGGCCTGCTGTCGTCCGGCAAGGGGCGAATCAACCGCCGCTCACTCGATGGCCAGCAGATGGTGTTTCGCGAGGACGCCGGCACCAACGGACTGCTCTTCGACTCGGATGGGCGGCTGCTCGCCTGCGAGCCGAAGCGACGCCGGGTCACCCGCACCGGCCGTGACGGCACGATCGAAGTGCTCACCGATTCCTACGACGGTCACCCCTACAACCAACCGAATGATCTCGCCCTCGACTCCAAGGGGCGGATTTACTTCAGCGACGCCTGCTACGGCGGGCCACAGAATGTCCGCCAGCGATCGGCCGACGGCCGATCGATCGAGGGCGTTTACCGGATCGACGCGCCTGGCAAGGTGCAGCGAGTGCTCGGCAATGACGACGTCGAGCGAGCCAACGGCGTGCTTGTGTCGGCCGATGACCGGTTCTTGTTCGTGGCCGACAACTGCAACGACCGCCACGGCGGCTCCCGCAAGCTCCTGCGCTTCGCCCTCCGCGACGACGGCACTGTCGAGCCGGGCGTCCGGAAAGTGCTCTACGATTGGGGCGCGAGCCGCGGACCCGACGGCATCAAGCAAGACACGGAAGGTCGCCTCTATGTCGCCGGTGGCAACACGAAGCCGCAGCTGCCGTTCGAGCCCGACACGAGCCGGCCGGGTGGCATCTATGTATTCGATGGCAACGTCGGCACGCTCCTCCAATTCCTGCCCGTGCTCTCCGACGAGGTGACCAACTGCGGCTTCGGCGGCCCCGACGGCCGCGACCTCTTCATCACCGCCGGCGGCACGCTCTACCGCGTACGCACCACCACCCCCGGCCGCGTCCGGTGGCCAAGACGGCAGGAGGCCGAGTGACGTTCTTTCCGCTGCTCTTCGGTCAAAAAACCGACGCCAGCCTTTGCTGAGGCGGCCCAACTTCGAGGAAACTTGCCGCTCCTCTCGCTCGTCGCTTGTTGAAGTGCAATTAAACGGTACCGTGGCGGTCCTGCCAGACGCTCTTCCGGCCCCACAGCCCCGGTCTACCAAGGGATTCAGCCGATGTTCGTTCCTCGCATCCGAGCTGCGGCCGCGTGCCTGTGCGTCGCCGCCGTGGTCATCGTGGCGGGCACCGCCTCGGCGGAGCAGGAGTTCACTCCCGTCGCCGTTGGTGTTCGGTACCGGAAGATCGGCGTCTTCGACGAGGCCCGGCTGGCCGCGATCCTCGATCGCGGCCTCGACGCGTTCATGGCGGGTTTCGACCCGTCGCAGGGGGGCTGGAGCACGATGCAGTTCCTGCGCCGCCTGGAGACGCTCGAC
>CAZXIG010000005.1:27152-32548 GCA_964640405.1 uncultured Candidatus Kuenenia sp. | reverse complement strand
GGGCGATTAGCTCAGTTGGTTAGAGCACCAGCTCGACAAGCTGGGGGTCATAGGTTCGAGTCCTATATCGCCCACTCTCTTTGCCGGTTCCGGCTTGCCGTTCACAGCCGCGTGCGGCGGTACCAGTCGCAGAACCGGGCCATGCCCTCGCGGAACGAGGTCGCCGGGTCGTAGTCGAGCAGCCGGCGGGCCTTCGAGATGTCGGCGTTGGTGATCTCCACGTCGCCCGGCTGGGGCGGCGCCTGTTCGATCACCAGTTCCCGGCCGGTCACCTCCCGCACCACGTCGAGCGCCTCGTTGAGCGAGACGGTGGCCGAGTTGCCGAGGTTCACGATCTCGTAGCCGAGCGGCCGGTCGATCGCATTGACGAACCCGCGGGCGAAGTCGCCGATGAACGTGTAGTCGCGGCGGGTGGTGCCGTCGCCGAACTTGCGGATCGGCCGGCCGAGCAGGGCCGATTCCACGAACAGCCAGGGCGCCATGTCGGGCCGACCGCGGGGACCGTACACAGTGAACGGCCGGATGACGGTTACGTTGAGTCCGTGAAGATGATGAAACGTGTGGCTCATCACCTCGGTCGCCTTCTTCGTGGCGGCGTACGGGGAGATCGGTCGGTCGGTGGCAGAGTCGTCCTCGCGGAAAGGGATCGCCCGCGAGTTGCCGTAGACCGACGACGAACTCGTCACGACCACGTTCTCGAGGCCCGCGCCGACGCAGGCCGCAAGCAGGGCGAGCGTGCCGTCGCAGTTGGCCCGCTGATAGAGGAAGGGATCGGTGATCGAGGGGCGGACGCCGGCCCGGGCCGCGAGGTGGGCCAGGTGGGTGAACCGCCGCGTCGCGAACAGTTCGGCGAGGAGCCGCCGGTCGCAGATGTCGCCTTCCACGAACGAGAATCGCGGATGCCGCGAGAGCAGCTCGAGATTCTCCCGCTTGTAGGCGACCGGGTAGTAGTCGTTCAACTCGTCGAGGCCGACGACCTCGTCGCCCCGCTCGAGCAGCCTCTCGGCCACGTGCGAGCCGATGAACCCCGCCGCTCCGGTCACCAGAATCCGCTTCACACTCGCCTCCGTGCACGATACGCGCTGCCGCTATTCCCGCGGGACGGCATAGCTTAGCCGCAGCCGTATGCAGGTCGCCATGCGGGGCTCTATTCTCGTCTGGATATCATGTCGCTCTCGATCTGCTTCTTCACCGACGTCTGCCCGCCGACGCTCGGCGGGGCGCAGGCCGTGCTTCACCAGCTCTGTCGACGGCTCGTCGGCCTCGGCCACCGTCCCCTGGTGGTCGCGCCGCCGGCACGCGAGCCGTGCGTCGACCGCTCGCTCGGCTACCCGGTCGTCCGTCACCGACGTCAATGGTCGAAGCGATTCGGCGTGCGGGCGATCCTGCCCAGGCTGCTCGCCCTGCATGCCCGCCACCGTTTCGATCTCGTGCACTGCCACGCCGCCTATCCGCAGGCCTACGTGGCCGAGTCGCTGCGGCGGCTACGCGGCATTCCCTTCGTGGTGAGGCCGCACGGGGCCGACGTGCTGCCGGGGGAGGCGATCCGGCGGTCGCCGCGGCTCGAGTCGCGGATGCGTCGGGCGCTCGGTGCCGCCGACGCCGTCATCGCCCAGGGGGAATCGCTGCGCGACGTGATCATGGAGCTGGGCGTCGATCGGGAGCGGATCACGATCATCAACAACGGCGTCGACCTCGCCGCGTTCGCCGCGGCCGAACCGTTCCCGCACCCCCGGCCCTACATCCTCGGCTTCGGCAGCCTCGTGCCCCACAAGGGCTTCGATCTGCTGGTGGAGGCCTATGCGCGGCTGCACGGCCCGCCTCTGGACCTCCTGATCGCGGGCGATGGAGCCGAGGGGGCCGCGCTGACGGCGCAGGCGGCGCGGCTGGGAATCGGCGACCGTGTCCGGCTGCTCGGCCCAGTCACGGGCGAACGCAAGGTGAGCCTCTACCGCTCGGCCGCGTTCTTCGTCTGCCCGTCGCGGCGCGAGCCGTTTGCCAACGTGATCCTCGAGGCGCTGGCTTCGGGGCTGCCCGTCGTGGCGACGGATATCGGCGGCAACCGGGAGATAGTGCGGCCGGAGGTGAACGGCCTGCTCTGCCAGCCGGAATCGGCGGCGGCGCTGGCGGCCGCGATGGAGCGGCTGCTCGCTGACTCGCCGCTCGTGGCCCGACTACGGGAAGCGGCGGTGCCGTCGGTCGCCGGCCACGACTGGCCACGCGTCGCCGAGCGGTATCTGGAGGTCTACCGCAGCGTCGTCGCGGCATCCCGCCGGTGAGCGAAGTCAGGCGGCGTGGGATTGGGCCACCGACCCGCGCGTTTCCACGCGGGGTTGCCATTCAATCCTGCGGCATGCGCGGTCGAGATCACGACACAATTCTCCCGCCCGGGCCATGCCGCCCCGGTAGCGGCGCCAGGCCCGCAGCGGCCGCAGCCGGAGCAGGTCGCCGAACACGAGCTTTTGAAAGCGGTGTTTCACCTTGTGGAAGAAGAAGTGCTCGAGGGCGGCGGCGAGGGTTTCGGCCGTGACCGGCTCTCTGCCGATCGAGCTCAAAAAATTCCAGCAGCAGTGCATGACCGCGATGTCGTGCAGATCGGGCCTGCCGGCGTAGAGGTGCTGCCAACGGGCGTTGAACGCGTCGGGCAGCCGGTGAAACGGCCAGCCCTCGGCGGCGAGCGTTTGGATGGTGACGGCGAGGGCGGCCTGATCGCTCTGATGGATCCACTTCCGTTTTTCGCGGCGTTCGTCGTAGAGCGCGGCGATCCGCAGGATGTTGGCCTCCCACCGCTCCCGGAGGTTGCAGGCCCAGGGGGCGAAGACGACGCCACCGTTGTAGTACGGCAGCATGGCCTCGATCTGCCCGTCTTCGGCTTCGAAACCCATCATCCGACGGGGGAAGCGCGGGAGATCGAGTTCGCACACCAAGGGCCGGATCATCGGCGGCAGGGGCAGGCCGAAGGCCGAGTAGATCGTCTCCCAGTCGGTGGCGGCCACATTGGGGGCGTCGTCGGGGCAGGCGGCGATGCAGTCGCCGAAGGAGGCGAGCGGCGCGAGGTCGGAGAGGATCGCGACATCGACGTCGAGCAGCAGGAAGCGGTCGGTCTCGGGCTCGATCTCGAGCCCGCGAAACTTGTTGCCGACATGATGGTCGTGGCGGAGCTTGAGCGGCTCGTGGATCGTGATGCGGGCGTTGCAACGGGCGGCGAGGCGGCGGACGCTCGCCGGCGGCTGGCCGATGCAGGCGAGGTGGAGCGGGAACTCCCGGGACGTGCCGGCATACTCGAGCCAGCTGGCGAGAAACACGAGCGTGCGGGCTTCGAACACCCCGTTCTGCTGCCCGGAGAAGTCCGGCACCGTGATCACGTCGAACGGACGGCTGGCGCCGAAGGGCTCGGGGGACTTCTGCGCGGGGCTGCTGGCTGCGGGTGTCATGCGTGGAGCCGAGTCGAGGAGGCGAGAAACTACCGCTCATCCTGGCGGGAGGCAACGACGGTTTCGCCGCCGGTTGAGCTCGAACGGCAACTGGCCTCGCCGTACTCGCTTTGATTCTGGTATCTCTCCCACGTTGCCCGGATCGCCCTGTGTGATGCGAGTGATCCATGTACAGATCCGGTCGTGTTCATCGCGAATGCATGCATGTGAATGGCATCGAAGCGGCATGAGCCAGATGATGTCCCTGCGTACGCACGACGGCGATCGTCAGTTTCGTCTGGCGAGGAAGTGGTCGAACGCTCACCTGCGGCTGATCGCGCCGGCATGCGCCGGCCGGATCGTCAACGTGTCGGCCGGTGACGACGAGGACAAGGAAGGCTCCACGTACGAAAGCTACTTTTCCGGCGCCACGACCTACACGCTCACCAACATCCATGCCGCTTTCCGCGGTTATCAGGGCCGGCCCAACGAAATCCCCCTCGACCTCACCGACCCGCTGCCGCCGGGCCTCGCGGGATCGTTCGACGTGGTCTTCAACCACACCACGCTCGAGCACGTGTTCGACGTGCAAACCGCCTTCCGCACGCTCTGCGAATTGTCGGCCGATCTGGTGATCGTCGTCGTCCCGTTCGCCCAGGTGCAGCACGAAAACGTCGGCTACCAGGACTTCTGGAGGTTCACGCCCACCTGCCTGAGGGCCCTCTTTGCCGAGCACGACTTCGAGGTCGTCTACGAGGCGGCCAACGACGATTTCAACGCATCCGTCTACCTGTTCGTCGTCGGCTCCCGGAACGCCGAGCGGTGGCGCGGCCGCTTCCCGGCGTGGCAGCCGCTCGAGAAGGCTGCGTCGTGGATCGGCTCCCGTCGGCGGCCGCTGGCCACGGTGCGCCGGTGGTTGGGCCGCTTGCTGCCGGGAAGAACGGCATGAGGCCCGGTATGGCCATCGTGATTCGCACTGCCGGCGAGCGGACCGCCGACGCCTGTCGGCGACTGGCGGCTGCGGACAGCGACGGTCGCCCGGTGATCGTCGTCGCCGAGTCGCCGTTCGAGCGGGCGCTGGCGGCGACGTTCGAGCAGGCCATCGAGGCCGGTTACGAGTGGACGCTCGTGCTCGACGGCGACGTGCTCCCGCGGCCCGGCACGGTGGCCCGGCTCATGGCCCTGACCCGCCGCATGCCCCCCCACGTGTTTCAGTTTCAGGGGCTCGTGTGCGACAAGCTGCTCGGCGCCGCCCGCAAGGCCGGCAACCGTGTTTACCGCACGAGCCGGCTCGCCACCGCGCTGACGCATGTTCCCCAGCCCGGCACGGAATTGCGGCCGGAGACGCACGTCTGCCGCCAGATGGAGCGGATCGGTCACGCGTCGCGGCTGGTCGACGTGATCGTCGGGTTGCACGACTACGAGCAATTTCATGCGGACATCTACCGCAAGACCCACGTCTTCGCCCAGAAGCACCGCGGCTTGGCCGCGCGGCGGCTGCCGGAGTGGGCGATGCGGGCCCACGAGGACGCCGACTATCTGACGGCCATCCGGGGCTTCGGGGCCGGCCTGGGGGGCTGCTTCCAGGGCATCGACGTGCGGGCCTACCCGGCTGACCTGCGGGAGGTGTTCGGAGCCGGCTTCGTGGAGAAGGCCTCGCTCGATGCGGCGCCCTGGACGCCTGCGATCGTCGAGCGGATCGTCGCGGCGATTCTGTCGGCTCACGCGCCAAGGACCAGGTGCCGCGACCACCGTTGGATACGGGTGGTGCGGAGGCTATTCAAGGGGCCTCGCGAATATCCGCTCGCCGTGCTCGATCCCGGCGAGATCGCGGCCTTCCTCGGAGAGGAGCCGAATCGATGATTCACGTCGTGCTCGGAATGCACAAGTCGGGCACCAGCCTCGTGGCGGAGCTGCTCCACCATGCCGGCATCGCGATGGTCGACGAGGTCGATTCGCAGGGCGGCTACGATGACGGCAACA
>CAZXIG010000005.1:0-27052 GCA_964640405.1 uncultured Candidatus Kuenenia sp. | reverse complement strand
GGCATCGCGATGGTCGACGAGGTCGATTCGCAGGGCGGCTACGATGACGGCAACAAGTGGGAGCGGGAATCCACGCTTGAACTCAATCAGGAGATTCTCGGCTCGGCCGGCGCCTTCAGCCTCGACGCCCGCGGCGAACGCCGGCGCTGCGGTGCTGCCGAGCGCCAACGGATGCGTGACATCATCGCCGCATGCTCCACCCGGCATACCGACTGGGGCTTCAAGGATCCGCGAACCTGCCTGACCTACGATCTCTGGGCGGCCGAACTGCCGGCCCACCGCGTGATCGCCGTCTTCCGCAGCCCGGAGGAGGCGTGGGCTCATTACTGGCGGGCCGCATCGTTGCGTCGCCGGCTGAAGACCGTACGGCGCTACCTGCCGCAATGGTGTGCCCACAACACAGCGATCCTGGCGGCCCTCGACCGCACGCCGCATCCGTTCCTCGTGCTCGACTATGCACGGCTGATCGACGACCCTTCCGAGCTGGCCCGGCTCGAGCGGTTCGTGGGCCGACCGCTCGTCGATCGCCGCGATCCGCGGATGCGGCGGAGCCGCAAGGCCCAGACGGCCAGCTACCGTGCGGCACGGGCGTGGCACCGGCTTTGGCGCGGCCAGAGCTCGGAAGAGATCGCGGCGCGGCTGGATGCCCTGCGGACCGCGTGACGCGTCAGCCGCCGAAGCCGATGATCGCATCGAGAAGCCGGCCGGCGAGCGTGGGCCGCCGGCCGACCACGAGCCGCTGCCGGCCGATCGCGAACCCCTCCGGCAGCCCTCGGCCGCGACTCAAGCTCGCGGCACAGTTGGCCGTGAGCGTTCCACGGCTCGTGCTCTCGCCGAACACGACGGCGTTGCGGTCGAGCACGTAGAGCTTCTGGTCGGGAGGCAGTACGCGGGCGAGGAGCAGGTCGTCCATCTCCTTGGCCGCTCCGATCACCTCGGGAAAGCTGCCGAAAAGATCCCGCAACACCCGCACCCGCAGGAACTGGTGCAGCCAGATCTGGGCGTACGAGGTGCGGCGAAGGAAGGTCTGCCTGCCGAGCCGCAACCGCTCCGTCGAGACGTGTGCTGGATCGAAGAGCCTGCGGGCCCGGGCGAAGCTCACTCCGCAGATCGTAGGGTCGGTGATGGTGCCAACGGCCCGTGCGACGCCGTCGGCGGCCGCCCGGTCGAGCCACATCGGGTATTTATCGTCGATGCACCAATAGACCCAGGCGTCGTCGGCCAGCCCCGAGAGCAGCCCGAGCACCGCGGCCCGAAACCGTCCCCGTGCCTCCCCCTCCGCGGTTGGCACGAGTTCCACGCGGCCCGCATGCCGCGCGGCAATGGCTCCGGCCGCCGAGCCGTCGGGCAGCCGGAACACGAACGGATGACCGGGCCAGACCGCGGCGTAGCGATCGATCATGTGCTCCGCGAGCGGCACGTACTTTTGGCAGGTGAGCACGACCGCAGTGACAGGATTCGGCGGACGAGAGAGCATGTCGGCCATGGCGACAGCCGTTATACGCGATGGTCCGAACCGTTTTCTCACGCGATCCGTATATAGCGCTAATGGTCGTGGACCAAACTTCGGCTGGCCGCATGGCGGCCGGGGTGCCGCGGCCGAGGGGCAACGGAGGTCCCGGGGCATCCGGGATGGAGCGATGGATCGCGAAGACTTGCTGGCGCTCTGCGAGCGGTTTGCGGGCCGCCGGGGGCGGGTCATGACCGGGCGGGTCAGCGTCGAGGTCTGCGATGCCGCCGCGAACCCGGTGCCGGAGATCGTGAAGAGCTTCCGGCTCGCCGAAATCTCCGAATCGGAGAAGAACGCCCTGCTCGCGCTTGTCTGCGATCTCGAGGACGACGAGGATGTGTGTGCCGAGACGGCCTGCATCCGCGACCCCTACGCCGACGAGCGTGACGCCGAGAGCGACGACGACGAACTTGGCTGACCCATTCCGGGGCCGGAAGCCATTCCGGCTGCCGCCGCCCCCGCGCGGACTGCCGAAGCGGCTGCGACCCTGGTATGCCGTGGCGGCGGCGCTCGTGTCGGTGGTGGCGACGGTGGTCGTGCCCATGTGCCCGCTCCGCGACGCGGCTGGCCGGCCCGCGTGGCGGGTCGATGCGGTGCACGACGGCGACACCGTCACCTGTGTCGATCCCGAGGGCCGCGCTCACAAGATCCGGCTGCAGGGGATCGACGCCCCGGAATTCGGCCAGCCCCACGGCGACCGCTCGCGGGAGCTGTTGCGGTCGAAAGTGGCGGGCCGGCCGGTGCGGGTGGAGGGTGACGCGATCGACCAGCACGGCCGCCTGCTCGGCACGCTCTGGATCGAGGAGCGGAACATCAACCAGGAACTGGTGTCGGAAGGCGCGGCCTGGGTGTTCGGCGGCTTCGCCCCCGACGAGGATCTCGTGGCCGCGGAGGAGCAGGCCCGCCGTGGCCGCGTCGGCCTCTGGGCGGCCCCGCAGCCGACCGAGCCGTCCGAATGGAGGCGGTTGCACCCGCCACATCGCTGACTCACCGTGGCGGCTGCCGCGAGTGCACTTTGCGGGCTGGCGCCGGTGGTTTAGGGTCTCGGTATGAACAGCCCGCGGGACATCGTCATCACCGGGGTCGGGGTCGTCAGCCCGATCGGCATCGGCGTTGAATCGTTTTGGACGGCGCTCGCGGCGGGCGAGAGCGGCATTCGGCCGATCAATCTGTTCGACGCCAGCTCGCTGAAGGTTCGGTTCGGGGGGCAGATCGCCGATTTCGACCCGAAGCTCTTCGTGCGGCCGCGGAAAAGCCTCAAGGTGATGAGCCGCGACATCCAACTCGGGTTTGCGGCGGCAGATCTGGCGATGGCCGATGCCGCCCTCGTCGCGGGCGGCGTGGAGCCCGACCGGTTCGGCGTGGTGTTCGGCGGCGATATGATCTACGCCGGCCTCGAGGATCTCGAGACGGCATATCGCCGGTCGGCGGTTGGCGACGGCTTTTCGTTCCCGCACTGGGCCGAGGCCATCCACGAGGAGGTGCATCCGCTCTGGCTGCTCAAGCACCTGCCCAACATGACGGCCTCCCATATCGCCATCGCCCACGATGCCAGAGGCCCGAACAACTCGATCGTCCTCGGCGACGTGTCGAGCCTGCTGGCCGTGGGCGAGGCGGCGAGCTACATCGGCCGCGGCTGGGCCGACGTGATGCTCGCCGGCGGCACAGGCTGCAGGCTGCATCCGACGGCACTTGTGGCCCGCGGCGACGCGCTGCTCTCGCACCGGGCGGACGACTGCCGGCGGGCTGCCCGGCCGTTCGACCGCGATCGCGACGGCATGGTGAACGGCGAGGGGGCCGCGGTGATCGTGCTCGAGTCTCGATCGCACGCCGAGAGGCGCGGGGCGCGGATTCGAGGTCGCATGCTCGCCTCGGCGTCACGCTGCGAGCCGGCCCTGCGGCGCGGACTCTC
Organism: uncultured Candidatus Kuenenia sp.; assembly: GCA_964640405.1. Taxonomy (GTDB): domain Bacteria; phylum Planctomycetota; class Planctomycetia; order Pirellulales; family UBA1268; genus QWPN01. The sequence goes on along the minus strand of CAZXIG010000005.1, from coordinate 23,630 downwards.
CGGCAGTTCGCTCACGCAGGCGATCACGGCCGTGTGCCGCGCGGCCGGGCTCGCTCCCGCCGACGTGGGGCACGTCAACGCCCATGGCGTGGGCACGATCGACATGGATCGGATCGAGGCTCGAGCCATTCACGCCGCGCTCGGCGACGTGCCGGTCACCGCGCCGAAGGCCGCCATCGGTCATATTGGGGCGGGGTGCGGGGCCGTCGAACTCGCCGCCAGCATCCTCGGGCTCGAGCACGGTCTCGTGCCACCCACGCTCAACTACGAGCGTCCCGACCCGGACTGCCCGGTGAACGTGGTGCACGGCGGGCCACTCGCGGGCCGGCCCTCCACGGCCGTGGCCGTGAACCTCTGTTCGACGGGGCAGGCGGCGGCCGTGGCAATCGCGGCGGGCTAACCCCGCTGCCCGCGCCCCAGGCTCACCAGGAGCCGTAGAAGCCGAACGACAGGCCCTGAAAGAAGGTCTGGCCACCGGCATCGATGTCGTTGAACTGTTCGTTGTCGAGGTTGAACTGCCGCGTGGCCGTGGCCATGCCCGCCACCCAGAGGAAATCGTAGCCGGCCTGGAGCGAGAAGTTGGGCGTGATGTTCCAGCCGAGCAGGATCGTGAGATCGCCGATGAATCCGGCGGCGGTCTGCGAGCCGCTGGCGATCACGTTGGTCGTACCCTGGGGATCGATACCGGTGACGGTGTTGATGCCCGTGGCCTGCTGGTGGGTGCTGGCGATGTTGATGGCCGGTGCGGCGCGGCCGCGGAGGCCCCAGTAGAAAAACTCGTTTTGGCTGATGAGCTCGCTGCCGAAGTTCATCCCGAGCATCCAATTCGTGGCCGTGATGTCGTAGGTGCCGCCGAATGCGGCGGGCGGGGTCGGCACCGGACTGAGCTGCGAACTCGTCATGTTCCAGAACTCGTTGAGGTGCGCGAGCCTGAGACCGACGATCAGGCCTGGCAGGAAGCCGCGCTCGGCATGCCGTGTCCAGTCCCCCTGCGGCGACATCACGAGTTGGTCGCGACCCAACCGCCGCCGGATCTTGTAGTTGAATTCCCAGCTGTTGAAGTCGGAGTTCACCGACGTGGTGTAGCGGTCGCCGCCGTTGAAACCCGGAGCGTTATAGTTGAGCGGCGTGACGAGCACGCCGTCCTGGAGGGCGTTCCAGCCGTCGTTGTCGTCCCACTTCATCCCGCCGTAGTAGATGAACTCCACCGCGCGATCCCGGCCGACGTCGTCGACGCCGAGGGAGCGGCCCAGCGTGATTCGGGCGCCCGGCGCGATATCGAAGGGCTGCCCGTAGGTCTGGTAGTTCTGGGTCTTCCGCCCGGGGGGCTCCACATCGACGTCTTGAACGACGACCTGCTGGTTGTTGCGACTGCGGTCCATCCAGAGCGACTCGACACCGGCGTACCAGCCGCCACTCCAGAACCAGCGGCCCGAACTGGCCTCGAACGGCATCTCGTCGAGGGCGAAATCGTCGATCCGCATGGCATCCGCCGCCCGCGGCGACACCTCGACGAGCTCCGCCGGCGGCGTGGCCACCGGCCTGTCGGAGAGGATCGTCGCCCCGGGTGGAATCGGGGCAGGGGCCGGCAGCGTCTGCGGCGGGACCGGGCCGTCGAGCAGCAGGGGGCTCGACCCCGCTCCGGCGGTGCCATCGTCGCCGAGCACCAGTGGCGGCGCGACGGACTCCTGGGCACCGACAACCGACGCGGTGCCCAGGCAGGCCAGCAGAGCCAGTCCGACTGAGAAGCGGGATGTCAGGGGTCGGGTCACGGTTTTCGGTTTCCGATCGCGGGATACGGCCCGGGTGTGGTGTTCCGGTCCACACCCGCGGCATGTTCATCGTCATCCGCACAACCGTTCCCGTAGGAATTTCCGGAACGAGAAGCCCGCCTTGCCCAGATTGCCAGCCTGGTTTCGGGCCGCACTCCGCGCATGCCCGGCATACCCGCGCTAAACCGTCGCCGTGGGGGGATGGGTCGATTTCGCAGCCCCGGCGGATCGATGAACCGAGCGAGGAATCGTTCGAGAGACAGTGATGCTTCCGAAGAGTCACCATCTGCTGCTGGCCGGTCTGCTGCTGTTTTTCGTGGGCATGCAGTTTCGCCTCGTCGAGTCGTTCACGCTCAATGAACGCTCGAGCCGGTTCGTCGCGGCCCAGATGGGCGATGCTGCAGCCCGCCAGGCCTACTGGCAGAGCCCGCCGCTGCGGAAAATCGTGCAGCCGCCCCGCTGGCTGGGGTTGGCGCTCATGAGCGCCGGCGCCGTGCTCACGTTCAAGAGCGTAAGCATGTACCGGGCGGAGTGAGCGGGGATCGAGTGGTGTGGAGGGCGCATTGATCCCCCTGCTTGCGCATGGGGGCTTTTATGCGCACGGCAGTCCATACAAGCCCCCAGGCGCAAGCCGGGGGATCGCCGGGCCCCTCGCCCGCCTATGCCGCTTCGACGCCGGGGCTCTCGCCGAAGTAATACTTCTTGGCGTCGGGGTTGGTGAGCACCTCCTGCGCGGTGCCGTGGCAGAGCACCTTGCCGGCGCGGATCACGTAGCTGCGGTCGGTGATCGCCAGCGTCTCGCGCTCGCGGTGGTCGGTGATCAAAATCGAGATGCCGCCGTCCCGCAGGCTCATGATGATCTTCTGGATCGAGTGGATCGTGACCGGGTCGATGCCCGTGAACGGCTCGTCGAGGAGGATGATCCGCGGCTCGGTGACGAGGCAGCGGGCGATTTCGAGCCGCCGCTTTTCGCCGCCGGAGATGTAGTGCGATTTGGAGCGGCGGATCTTCACGATGTCGAACTGCTCGAGCAGTTCCTCGCACCGCCGCCGCCGCTCCTTGGCGGGCATGCCGATGAGTTCCATCACGGCCAGCAGATTCTGCTCGACGGTCAACTTGCGGAACACGCTCTGCTCCTGGGCGAGGTAACCCATGCCCCCGTCGCGGGCCCGCTTGAACATCGGCCAGTCGGTGATCACCTCGTCGTTGAGCAGCACGCGGCCGGCGTCGGGAATCACCATGCCGCAGGTCATGCGGAAGCTCGTCGTCTTGCCGGCGCCGTTGGGGCCGAGCAGGCCCACGATCTCACCCGTCTCGACGTGGAAATCGACCCCGTCCACGACCCGACGGCGGCCGTAATTTTTGACGAGCCCTTCGACCGAGAGCAGTGGCATGCGAACCTCCGTGTCGCCGTGCGGCACGTGGCCCACGGGCCGCTCACCGCACGAAGCCCATCCTCCCGAAGTTGGGCCACGAGGGCAATCGCACTTCCATGCCCCCGATTCGCAGCGGAATGCTCCATTTCGCGGGAATGGCGTGGGGCCAGAAGATCGCCACGGCCCGCCCGATGATCAGCCGCCGATCCACGTGATGGAGCCGCTCCCAGGCCCGGCTGTCCTTGCTGGCCGAGGAGTTGTCGCCGAGCATGAAATATTGGTTCTCCTCGAGCGGAAAGCCGAGGTAGTCCTCCTCGGGCGTGCGGCCGGCGAGCGCCGACGCCGCCCCCGAGGCGACGTAATAGACGTCCCGCAGCACCCGCAGGCTCCGGACCGCGACATCGGCCCCCGTGGCGGTGACGCCGGCCGGCGAGAGGTCGCCCGGCTCGGTGTCGCCGGGCGTGCCCGATCGCGGGACGGGCCGCGCATCGATCGCATCCTGCAGCCGACGCTGCCATGTCGCTGCCGCAGAGAAGGCGATGGGCCGCCCATCGACGAACAGCCGCAGTTCGTCGTCCACGTTGGCGAAGAGAATCCGCCAGCGGCCGCGGCCGCGGACGGGCGTGTCGCCGACGACCGCATTCGCATCCGGCTCCCCCTTCGGTGCGAGCGTGGCCCGTCCATCGGCGAGATCGATCGTGCAGATATGCCGCATGCCCGCTTCGACGAGGTCGAGCGTAACCACGCCGACGCTGCCCCTGTTCTCGAGCTCGACCTCCACGGCGAGGTCGCCCACCCAGTGCGGTCCGAGCGACTCGGCGTTGTAGGGCTGGAAGTCACCGATCAGCATCGGCTTGGCCCGGTCGGCCACCGACTTGCCCTGCCGCACCTCCCGCCAGGTGTCGAACGATGGCATCAGATGGCGGTAGCGAAGCATGGCCGACTCGCCGGCCGGGCACTTCACCGCGAACGAGCGGCCCGCGTCGTCGGTCGCCCAGCGGCAGGAGCCGCCGCCGGCCGATGCCCAGTCGGCCCAGGCCTGTGGCCAGCCGGCCTTCGCGAGCTCGGGCGACACGTGCCGTGAGTCGTGCACCAGCTGGAGCATCGCCACGAGCGTGTCGTCGGGCTTGCGGGCGATCGCGGGCTCCGCATCCCCGCGGCTCGTCCAGATGTCGCCCGCCGAGATGAAGAGGTTCTCGCCGGGCAGCCCGACGAGCCGCTTGATGTAGTTGGTCTTCGCATCCTCCGGATACTTGAAGACCACCACGTCCCACCGCCGGGGCTCCGCAAAATCGTAGACCAGTTTGTCCACGAGGATCCGGTCGCCGCTGAACGACGGGTAGCGGGGGTCGTAGCGGCGGGCGTCGTCGGGGCCGACGGTGAGCGGAATCAGGTTGCCGCAGTTGGGGCATCGCGCGCGGGAAACGAGCTTGTCGCCGAGATTCCTCCGCAGGGCCGCGATCCGTGCCGGATCGCGGTTCTCGCTCTCGAGCATGGCCAGCTCGGCCCGCTTCCGCTGGGAATCGTCATCCTCCTCGGCGCTGCAGCCGACCCGGAAGTCGCGGCCGCAGGAGTCGCAGGCGAGATCCTTGTGGCGGCCCATGAGCGTGGGGGCCATCGAGCCGGTGGGGATGACGAAGGCCTCCGCCTCGAAGGCGCGGAAGAGGAGGGCGAGCGTGAAGGCCACGACGATCGACTCGATCGTCTCGCGGCCGAACCCGCGCGAATCCTGGACGCGGTCGCCGGGGCGGCTGCCCTTGGGGGGCGCGTCGGCCTGTTGCTTCTTCTCGGACTTCATCGAAAGCCTTTTTGCGGGCGGTTCGGGGCTGCCCACGTCCCGAGAGCCGGACGTTCGCTACGGGCATCCTGCCCTTCGCTCACTCGATGCCGACGGCGCTTCGGCATCCATGCCTTCGCTTGTCAGCATACGCCGGCTCTCGGGACGTGGGCAGCCCCTCACGGATGACGCCGGGAAGGCCCAGAAGTGGTTGGGTTTACCGTTTGGACGTGGCCGGCAGCAGGCTGCGGATTTCGGCTTCGACGTCGGCGTAGGTGAACGGGCGGCCGAGCCGCTGCGAGGCGTCTTCGTCGTCGAAGCGGCGGGCGAGCGTGCCGTCGGGCTTGTAGACGTAGACGGCCGGGATGCTGACGAGGTCGAGCTTCTTGTAGAGCGAGTCGGCGTCTTCGCGGTTGAGCATGTTGGTGACGCCGCCGGCGCCGACGCGTTCGAGGAATGCCTGCACCGGCGGCAACACTTCTTCGGGCGTGCCGAGGCCCTCGTAGTCGAACGCCAGCGAGAGGCAGGCGACCTGGTCGCGGTATTTCGCGGCGAGTGCCACGAGTCCAGGAAACTCCTTCACGCACGGCGGGCACGAGGTGCTCCAGCAGTCGAGCACCACGATGCGGCCCTGCCGCGCCTCCAGGGCCTGCAGCAACCCGGCGTGATCCACGAGCGTCACCTCGACGGGACGCTGTGCCGGTGCGGCCGCGGCTGCCGGCGCGGATGATGGAGTGGCGGGGGGCGTCGGGGCCGGTGCCGAGCAGCCCGCGACCGCCGTCGCGAGGCCGCCGGCGATCAGGCACAATGCACGCCACACACCGATGCCGCGATTCGAGCACATCAGGCACAAGCCTCCCGAGATCCTGCCGGCGCCGCGCGAACTCGTCGTCGCCTGTGCGGCGATGCGCAGCCACGTGAACCTCTCGCACATCGTACGGACCTGCGGCTGTTTCGGCATCCGGCGGGTGATCGCCTGCGGCGCCGCCCGGCTCCACGAACGGATCGCCCGCGACGGCGCCGACTCGGTGGTGCTCGACGTGCACCGCAGCCTGCCGCCGGTGCTCGATCGCCTCAAGGCGGAGGGCTACCAGCTCGTGGGCCTCGAGCAGACGACCAACTCGGAGCGGCTGTTCTCGTTCGAGTTCGTGCCGCGGACGGTGCTCGTGATCGGCAACGAGCGGACGGGGCTCGAGCCCGACGAGCTCGCGCGGCTCGACCGCGTGGCCGAGATCCCGATGGCCGGCATGCCCCACAGTCTCAATGCGGCCACCTCGACGGCGATCGCCGTCTATGAATATTGCCGGCAGCATCCGGCCGGCTTCGCGGATGTGGGCGCATGACCCTCGTGATCGGCACCGACGAGGCCGGCTACGGTCCCAATCTCGGGCCGCTCGTCGTCGCGGCCACGGCGTGGCAGGTCGATGCGGCGCCAGACGAGGCCGAACGGGCGCTCAACATAGCCGTGGCCGCGGCGGGTGCGGATCGCCTGTGGGGCGATTCGAAGCGGATCTACCGGGGAGGCAACGGGCTGGCGGCGCTCGAACGGGGGGCGCTGACGGGCATCGCGCTGGCAACCGGTCGGCTGCCGTGCTGCTGGGATGAACTGTCGCAGGCGGTCGGCTGCCACGACGTCGAACGCTCGCCCGAGCATCAGTCGCTCCTGGGCCTCACGCTGCCCGTGGAGCCGCCGGCCGATGAGTACCGCCTCGAGCATCTCGCCGGCGGGCTCGCCGCTCGTGGACTCAGGCTCATGGCGGTGCGGGTGCGGATCGTGCCGCCGGGAGCGTTCAATCGGCTGCTCGACGCAGGCCTCAACAAGTCGGACCTGCTCTCGCAGGCGACGCTCGAACTTGCGGCGAGCGTTGTCGGCGGTGCCGATCCGACCGTCGTATGGTGCGACCGGCACGGCGGCCGCAAGCGATATGCGCCGCTCGTGGCCAGGCACTTCTCGGCGCCGCTCGTCCACGCGCTGGAGGAGACGGCGGAGCGATCCGCCTATGCAGTTCCGGCGACGGGCCTGCGGATCGAGTTCAGCGTGGGGGGCGAGGCCCGCACGCCGGTGGCGCTGGCGAGCATGACGGCGAAGTACGTCCGAGAACTGGCGATGCAGGCGTTCAATGCCCACTGGGGGCGGCTCGCCCCCGATGTCGTGCCGACGGCGGGTTATCCGGTCGATGCCGGCCGCTGGCGGCGCGAGGCGGGGAGCGCCGTGGAGCGGGCGGGCGTCTCCTGGGACGAGGTCTGGCGGCGGGCCTGATCCTTGCCCCGCCACGCAGCTGCCTGCACAATCGCGTTCACCATGCCCACGACGCAGCTCTACATCATCCGCCACGCCGTCGCCGAGGACGTTTCCGAGGCGGGTGACGATGCCTCCCGCCGGCTCACCAAGAAGGGCCGCAAGGCGTTCGTGCGGCTCGTGCGGAGACTTCGCGACGCTGGAATGGAGGTCGACCTGATCGCGACGAGCCCGCTGGTGCGCACCCGCGAGACGGCCGCGGCGCTCGCCGACGAGATCGGCGGGAAGCCCCCCGTCGAGATCGTCGAGGCTCTCGCGCCGGGATCGGATTGGCGGGCGGTCGCCGAATGGACCGCCGGTCAGGACGCCGCGCGGATCGCATGGGTGGGCCATGCCCCGTGTGTCGGCCACCTCGTCGCCCGGGCCATCGGCGACGGGGCCGCCGCCATTCGGATGGAGAAGGGGGCCGTGGCCTCGATCCGGTTGGGTGGCGGGATCGGCCTCGGCGGTGAACTGGAGTGGCTGGCCACGCCCGACATGGCCGACTGATTGCCGGCGGCGGCCGAGCAGGCTCCACCCCTCGGCCGCGGGCGTCTACAATGCCCCGCGCCGGTAGACCCGACGTGCCGGGGTCCCATTGCCGGTTTTCCATTCGGAGTCGAGCCATGTCTGCGATCGCTGCTCGCGTTCTCAACGCCCTGAGGGAATCTCCCGTCGGTCTGGCGGCCGGCGTGCTGGCGGCGATGAGCCTCGGCTGCGCCCCGGCCGGCAGCCCGCCGGCGGGCAACGTGGTGGAGACGATCGAGGTGATCGCCACGGAGGAGCCGAAGCCGGCGAATCCCGATCTGGCCGCGACGGCGACGGCCGTGAAGCAGGCGCTCGAGGAGACGAAGGAGGCCATCGCCGACGCCGACAAGCGGATCGCGGAGGCCGCGGAATCGCTCGAGGGCAAGGCGCCGCCCGCCCGCGAGCGGGTGATGCTCGGCGATCCGGCGCTCACCGCGGGCGTGCCGGCGAAGGGCCCCGTCGGCCCGATCACGCTCCCCGAGATCGAGGCCTGGCTCGACGACCCGCGAAATTTCGTCGAGCTCGAGCCGGTGCTGCCGCTCGGCCTCTCGCAGGGAGTCGCTCAGATCACGGGTCTCGACAAGAACACGCTCACGCGGGCCAAGGTCGAGCTCGGTCGGCAGCTCTACTTCGATCCGCGGCTCTCGGCCGACTCGACCGTCAGCTGTGCCAGCTGCCACAACCCGGCCGAGGGCTACACCGCGCACACGACGACCGGCGTCGGCATCCGCGGGCAGAAGGGGGGCCGCAACTCGCCCGTCTCGTTCAACCGCATCCTTTCCGGCCCCCAGTTCTGGGATGGCCGGGCCGATTCGCTCGAGGCACAGGCCGTGGGCCCGATCCAGAATCCGATCGAGATGGGCTTCACCCACGAGGGCGTGGTGAAGCGACTCGGCGAGATTCCGGTCTACAAGAAGCAGTTCGAGAAGATTTTCGGCGAGCTCACGATCGACCGCGTGGGGCAGGCGATCGCCGCCTTCGAGCGGGTGCTCGTCACGGCCCCGTCCCCCTACGACTACGGCGAGCAGCTGCGGGCCTTCGCCGGCCTCGACGAGGACGACATCGCCGAGGATCCTGAACTGGCGGCCAAGTACAAGGCCGCGAAAGAGGCGGCCGAGGCCCATCCGATGAGCGAGTCGGCCAAGCGGGGCCGCGACATCTTCTTCACGGAGAAGGGCAACTGCACCGCCTGCCACGTCGGCGCGAATCTCGCCGACGAGAAGTATCACAACCTCGGCATCGGCATGGACAAGGAGAACCCCGACCTCGGTCGGTTCGTCGTCACGAAGGACGAGAAGGACACCGGCGCCTTCAAGACCCCGACGGTCCGCAACGTGGCCCTCACGGCTCCGTACATGCACGACGGTTCCGTCGCCACGCTGGAAGAGGTCGTGGACTGGTATGACAAGGGGGGGCATCCGAATCCACACCTGAGCGACAAGATTCGGCCGCTCAAGCTCACGGCGGAGGAGAAGGCCGACCTGGTCGAGTTCATGAAGGCCTGCACGGGCCCCACGCCCACCGTTGAAACCAGCCGGCTCCCCGCAGATGCCGAGTAGCCTCCTGCCGCTCTCGGCCGCCACGCTTCCGCTCTACGCGGGCGTCGATCTCGGTGGCACGAACATCAAGGCGGCCCTCGTCGATGACGCGGGCCGGAAGGTTGCCTTCCACACCGAGCCGACGCACGCCTCCCGTGGGCCGGAAGACGCCGCTGCCCGGATGGGGCGGGCTGTGCACGCGCTCGCCGCCCAGGCCGGTATCGCGACGGCCGACATCGCCGCCGTCGGACTCGGGTCGCCTGGCCCGCTCGACATCCCCGCCGGCCGGATCGTGCAGGCGGGCAACCTGACCGGCTGGGACAACTTCCCGCTGCGGGATCGTGTGGCCGCCCACTGCGGCCGGCCCGTGACGTTCGCCAACGACGCCAACGCGGCCGCCTATGGAGAGTTCTGGGTCGGCTCCGGCCGCGAGTTCGGAAGCCTCGTCATGCTCACGCTCGGTACGGGCGTGGGGGGCGGGATCATCATCGGCGACCTCAACGTCGAGGGGGCCCACAGCCACGGCTCGGAGTGCGGCCACATCATCGTCGATCCGTCGCCCGAGGCGCGGGTCTGTCCGTGTGGACAGCCGGGCCATCTCGAGGCCTACGCGAGCGCCACCTCGCTCGTGAAGATGGCCCAGGAGGCGATCGCGGCGGGTGGCTCCGGCAGCCTCGCCGAGGCCGTGCGCGGCGGTAATGAACTCACGCCGATCCTCGTCGGCACGCACGCCGAGCAGGGCGACCGGCTGGCGCTCGACGTGGTGCTGGAAGCGGCCCGGTGGCTGGGGATCGGCGTCGTCACGCTCATGAACACGATCGACCCCGAGGCCGTGATCATCGGCGGCGCGATGACGTTCGGCGGCGAGGAGGCGGCCGTCGGCAGGGCGTTCCTCGGCCGCGTCCGCGAGGAAGTTCGCCGCCGCGGTTTCCCGGTCCTGGTCGCCTCCACGCTCATCCGCTACGCGAGCCTCGGCGGCGACGCCGGCTCGATCGGGGCCGCCGGCCTCGCGCGGCTCGCGCACCGCAGGTAAACTTCGCCCATGCCCATCGACTGCAAGCACATCCGCAATTTTTCGATCATCGCCCACATCGACCACGGCAAGAGCACGCTCGCCGACAGGGTGCTCGAGCGCACCGGCACGGTCGACAAGCGGCAGCTCAAGGACCAGATGCTCGACGACATGGAGCTCGAGCGCCAGCGGGGCATCACGATCAAGGCTCGGGCGGTGCGGATGGAATACCGCCACGGCGGAGAGCTCTACGAGCTCAACCTCATCGACACGCCCGGCCACGTCGACTTCCACTACGAGGTGTCCCGCAGCCTCGCCTGCTGCGAGGGGGCCGTGCTGCTCGTCGACGCCTTCCAGGGGGTCGAAGCCCAGACGGTGGCCAACGCCTACGCCGCCATCAACCAGAACCTCGCCATCGTGCCGGTGATCAACAAGGTCGATCTCGTCCATGCCCGCGTGGACGAGGTGCTCCTCGAGATGGAGCAGAGCCTCGCGATCGACCCGACGGAGGTGATCAAGGCGAGCGCGAAGACGGGCATCGGCATCGACGAGCTCCTCGCGGCGATCGTGGAGCGGATCCCGCCGCCCCAGGGCGACCCGAACGCCACGCTGCGGGCCATGATCTTCGACAGCCACTACGACGCCTACCGCGGCGCCATCACCTACGTGCGGCTCCTCGACGGCACGATCAAGAAGGGGCAGAAGATCCGCTTCCTGCGCACGGGCGTGACCCACGACGTGCTCGAGCTCGGCCAGTTCGTCCCCCAGCGACGGGCCTGCGAGGAGCTCGTGGCTGGCCAGGTGGGCTATCTCGTCTGCAACATCAAGGACGTGAAGCAGGTCCACATCGGCGACACGGTCACGATCCCCGGCGACCAGGCCGCCGCCCCGCTCTCCGGCTACAAGCCGCCGCAGCGGATGGTCTACTGCGGCCTCTATCCCAGCGAAGGCGAGAACTTCGAGGAGCTCCGCGATTCGCTGGAGAAGCTGGCGATCAACGACCCGTCGTTCGAGTACGCCCCGGAGAGCTCCGAGGCCCTGGGCTTCGGCTTCCGCTGCGGCTTCCTCGGCCTGCTGCACATGGAGATCATCCAGCAGCGGCTCGAGCAGGAGGCCGACCTCGACCTCGTCCAGACCGCCCCCAACGTCACCTACCAGATCCTCAAGACCGACGGGGAGACGATCGAGATCACCAATCCCCAGGACGTGCCCGAATCGGGCCAGATCGAGGAGTTCCGGCAGCCGATCGTGCGGACGAACTTCCTCGTGCCCGTCGAGTACATCGGCCCGATCATGCAGCTGTGCACCGACCGCCGCGGCACGTACCTGAAGACGGAGTATCTCTCCCCCACCCGTGCCATGCTGTCCTTCGACCTGCCGCTGGCCGAGGTGATCTACGACATGCACGACAAGCTCAAGAGCGTGACCCGCGGCTACGGCACGATGGACTACGAGCTCGTCGGCTACTTTCCCGCCGACCTGGTGCGGCTCGACATCCTCGTGGGCGGCAAGAAGGTCGACGCCCTCTCGATCATCTGCGACCGCCGCGATGCCGACCGCCGCGGCCGGGCGATCGTGAAGAAGCTCCGCGGCGAGATCGACCGCCACATGTTCGAGATCGCCCTGCAGGCGGCGATCGGCACGAAGGTGATCGCCCGCGAGACGATTTCCGCGATGCGGAAGAACGTCACGGCCAAGTGCTACGGCGGCGACATCTCCCGCAAGAAGAAGCTGTGGGCGAAGCAGAAGGAGGGCAAGAAGCGGATGAAGAGCATCGGCTCGGTGGATATTCCGCAGAAGGCCTTCATGGCGGTGCTCGACACCGGGGCCGAGCGGCAGTGAGCAGCCACCGCGCCCCGACGGTGCGGGCGTTGGGGTGGACGAGTTTCTTGACCGACTTTTCCAGCGAGGCCATCTACCCGCTGCTGCCCGGGTTCGTGAAGGGGCTCGGGGGGACGAGCGTCGAGATCGGGCTGATCGACGGGGTCGCCAATGCAGTGGCCGCGGTCGTGCGGCTGCCGAGCGGCGCGGTTTCCGATGCGGTGGGCCGGAGGCCGCTCGTGCTCTTCGGCTACGGGCTGTCGGCGGTCGTGCGGCCGCTCATGGCATTCGTCGTGAGCCCGTTCGGGGCGCTTCTCGTGCGGGCGGCCGATCGGTTTGGCAAGGGCATCCGGAGCGCGCCCCGCGATGCGCTCGTGGCCGATCTCGTGGAGCCGGCGGACCGTGGGGCCGCGTTCGGCCACATCCGCGCGATGGATCATGCGGGGGCCGCCGTTGGGCCGCTCGCCGCGATGGCCTTCCTGCTCGCCTTTCCCGGGCAGGAGCGGCGGCTGTTTCTGCTCGCGATCCTTCCCGGTCTGGCGACGCTGGTGGTGATCTGGAGGTTCGTGCACGACCCGCCGCGGCGCACCCTTGCCGTCGCCTCGACGACGCTCACGGCAGGGCTGTCGCGACCGCAGGCCTCCCTGCTCGGCTGCGTCGCGGTGTGGTCGCTGGGTGCGGCCAGCGAACAGTTTCTGCTGCTCCGCGTGGCCGACGTGGGCGTCCCGCAGGCTTTCATTCCGCTCGTCTGGTTCGGCATGAGCCTCGCGAAGAGCGGTGCTGCCGGCCGCGCCGGCCGGCTCGCCGACGCCGTGACCCCTCGGCTGGCGCTCCTCGCCGGCTGGCTCGTGTTCGCGGCCGCCTACGCGGGCCTGGCGGTCACGACGAGCCTGCCCGCGGTGCTCGCGCTCGTGGGGGGCGTGGGTCTGGCCTACGGCATCGCCGAGCCGGCCGAACGGGCGCTGGTGGCGGCGCTGGCCGCCGACGGACGACATGGCGGCGCCTTTGGCTGGTATGCACTCGTGCAGGGGCTCATGGCACTGCCGGCCGGTCTGCTCGCGGGCTGGCTCTGGGAATCCGGACCCGACGGCCCCGCCTGGTCATTCGCCGTCACCGCCGGCTTGTCGCTCGGCGCCTGCGGCCTGCTCGTCGCCGGATTCCGCCGTGATGGTTGATCGGCGCCGACCCCCGCGTTTCCACGCGGGGCTTTTTTACAGAAGCCCCCGGTGGAAACGGGGGGTCAGCCCTGCCTTCATGAGAGGCTACTCCACGGGCAGGACGTGCCAGCCGGCGCGGCGGCCGGCGGCGATGTCGAGCTCGGGATCGTCGCCCACGAGCACGAGTTCGTCGGGCGTGCGGCCGAGCCTTCGCTCGACCGTGCGGAAGAACTCGACGGCGGGCTTCCGCCAGCCGATCTCCGACGAGGCGAACACGTGGTGGGCCCAGGAAAGCGGCTCGATGGCCGTGGCGATGCCGAACAGCCGCTCGTCGAAGTTGCTGGCGAGCGCTACGGTGAGGCCGGCATCGAGGGCCGCCCGGGCGAGCGCCCGGCCCGCCGGGATCGGCCGCCACGACTCGGGCTTTCCGAAGTGCTCCCAGAGATCCGCGAAGATCGCGTCGCTCTCGGGGGTGGCCTCGAAGACGTCGCCCACGATCGCCCGCCAGCGATCCCGCTCCCGTCCACCGCTCGTCGCGAAGGCCGGGCTGGACGCCGCATCGACCGCTTCCTGCCGCCGCCACGCCACCCGGAAGCCGGACTGGATCTCGGCCTCGGGTCGATCGATTCCGTGCCGCAGGGCCGCAGCGCGGTAGGCCTCGGCCACCGTCGGCGCCGGTTCGACGAGCGTGCCCACCACGTCGAACACGATCGCCGTTGCGGCGGCTGGAAACATCAGCGGCGGGGGATGAGGCCGAGGTCGAGACCGAACACGAACATCATCAGCGTGAGGATGAGCGCCAGGCCGAGGTATGAGAGCACGGCCACGACGTTCTCGCTCGGCGGCTTTCCGCGGATGAGTTCGTACAACAGAAATACCATATGCCCGCCGTCGAGAACGGGGATGGGCAGAAAATTCACGACCGCGAGATTCGCGCTGAGCATCGTCAAAAACAGCAGCAGCCGGCCGAAGCCTTCCTGGGCCGACCGGCCGGCCTGCTTGGCGATCTCGATCGGCCCGCCGAGTAGCCGCGGGCTGATCTGGTTGCTCGTCAGCTTCCGGAGGAAGCTGGAGACGAGCGAGAGATCCTCAAGGGCCTTGCGGCCGCCGCGGGCGAATGCCTGGCCGACCGAGTCGGCCCGCACCATCTTGTAGACCGGATCGAACACGAGTCCGCGATCCACGACGAAGCGATCGGCCGCGTCGGCTGCCGCGAGATCGATCTCCCGGCGTCCGCCAGCCGACTCGACGGTGAGCCGGAGGATCGTGTCCGCAGGGACGCGCTGGAGAACGGCGGCGACGGCGACCCAGTTGGGCGCCTGTTCCGAAAGCTCGACCCCCTCGTCCTTCTCGTCGGCCTTTACGGCCGGATCGACGAACCGGGCCCGCACCACGCGGTCGCCGGCGGCGATGCCGGCCCGGGCGGCCGGACTCTCGGGCTCGACCGCCGCGACGGTCGAATCGACGATCAGCGCGATGCCGAGCGACCCGATCGACGCGGGCGAGGCGGGCCAGTTGGCCTCGTTGTCGATCCAGGTGACTTCGCGGGGAGTGATTTCGACCTCGCGGTCGGCGGCGCCGTCGCTCGCGACCGTGAGCCTGACCGCTTGCCCTGCTCGCCGGGCAAGCCGCTCGTCGAGCGAGAGCGGGTCGCCGACCGGTTCGCCGTCGATCGCCACGAGGCGGTCGCCGGCTTTCAGGCCGGCAGCGGCCGCAGGAGAGCCTTCCTGCACGGCGGCGATCGCCCGCGGCGTCATCATCAGGCCGGTGGTCCGCACGGGCTGCGGGGGCAATTCGATCGAGAGCGTTTCTGGCGGGGCAGCCGCCGCGGCTTCCTGCGCCCGCCGCTTCACGGTGAGCGTCACAGGTGTGGAAGCCTTTCGGGAGAGCGTCGCGATCAGCTCGGCATACGACGCGACCGGCGTGCCGTCGACCGCCGTGATCGTGTCGCCGGCGACGAGCGCGGGAGCTGCCGCGGCCGCCCCGCCCACGAGGCCTTTGCGGAGATCGGCGGGCAGCGTGAGCGACAAGGGGTTCGTAACGCCGATCGTCGGCGCGCCGAGGTCGGTGTCGGGCTTCAGGACCACCGTGCGGGTGGAGCCGTCGGCCGGGCGGCGCACCGTGAAGTCGATTCCCTTGTCGACACTGCCGACCGTGACGCCGTGCCGCAGGTCGTTGAAGATCGGATTTTTTCGCCCACCGATGGCCGTGATCTCGTCGCCGGTTCGGAGGCCGGCCCGCCAGGCCGCGCCGCCGGGCCGCACGCTCGAGACGTCGCAGGTCATCTCGCGGACACCCAACCCGAAGGCCAACGACGCCATCAGCACCGCGAAGATCACGTTCATGATCACGCCGGCCGAGATGATCGCCATCCGCTTGGGCACGCTCTGGGCCGGATAGCTCCGCGGATCCCAGGCGGGATGCGGGCCGGCCGTCGGCTCCGGCGGGAGGTCACCCGACAGCCGCGCCCGTTCGGCTTCCGCCGCGGCCGCTGCCGGATTGTCGTCCTGGCCGAGCATCTTCACGTAGCCGCCGAGCGGCAGGGCGCCGATGCCGTATTCCGTTTCGCCCCACTTGAAGCTGCAGAGCTTGGCGCCCCCCACGTCGAAGCCCAGATAGAACTTCTCGCACTTCACGCCACAGGCCTTGGCCACGAGGAAGTGCCCGAGCTCGTGCACGAAGATCACGAACCCCAGGCCGGCGGCGACTTGGAAGATCACCCACCAGCTCGACGGCTGGAGCAGCCATTCGACCCAGCCCGCCGCCACGAGCGGAATCAATCCCGTCAGACACATGCCCACTTCATGACCTCTTGTCTTGCCCAGGCGTCGAGACGCAGCACGTCGTCGAGCGCAGGTTCCGCCTGATGCGGGTGCTCGTCGAGCAGCCGCCCACAAATATCCGCAATGTCGGTGAACGCGATCGCCCCGTCGAGGAATCCTTGAACGGCCTCCTCGTTGGCGGCATTGAGCACGGCGCCGGCCGTGCCACCTCGGGATGCGGCCTCGTGCCCCAAGCGTACCGCCGGAAACCGGGCGGGATCGGGGGGCTCGAACTCGAGCCTGGTGGCCTGCATGAAATCCATCCGCCGGGCCGGTCCTGGCAGCCGCTGCGGATAGGAGAGGGCGTATTGGATCGGAAGCCGCATGTCGGGCGGGCTGAGCTGCGCGATCACCGATCCATCGACGAACTCCACCATCGAATGGACGATCGACTGGGGATGCACGACCACGGCCAGTTTCTCGGCAGGCACGTCGAAGAGCCACCGGGCCTCGATCAGCTCGAGCGCCTTGTTCATCATCGTGGCGGAGTCGATCGTGATCTTCGGCCCCATCGACCAGGTGGGGTGGCGGAGCGCCTCGGCGGGAGTCACGGCGGCCAGCGTGTCGGCGGGCCGCGTGCGGAACGGGCCACCACTGGCGGTGAGCAGGATGCGGGCCACTTCAGCCGGCCGGCCCGAACAGAGCGCCTGATGGATGGCGGAATGCTCGCTGTCCACCGGCAGGATGGTCGCCCCCGATTGCCTGGCCAGCCGCATCACGAGCGGCCCGGCCATGACGAGCGTCTCCTTGTTGGCCAGCGCCACGGTCTTGCCGGCGGCGACGGCGGCCCAGGTGCTCCGCAGGCCCGCGGCGCCCACGATCGCCGACACGACACGATCGACCACCGGCTCGGCCACGAGTTGATCGAGTGCTTCGACGCCGACGGCCAATTGCGTCCCTGGCGGCAGGCTTCCGGCGCCAATCTCGGCAGCGGCTGCGGGGTCGGTCACCACGACCCAGCGGGGGCGGAACGCGCGGGCCTGCTCGAGCAGGGGGCCGACGCTCCGGTGGGCCGCCAAGAGGTGGGCAACGAACCGCCCGTTCGAGGCGCCGATCACGTCGAGCGTGCTGCGGCCGATGCTGCCCGTCGATCCCAGGATGGCAACGGCAAGGCCGTCGCCACGATCCGAGGCCGTGAGGCCCGGAGCCGAAGTCGATGGCCCCGCGGGGGAGGGGCCGCTGGGGCAAGTCGGCATGATGGAGGCGAGCACGGGGGGAGGCAGCAACTCACGAAAGTCTAAAAAAAACAGGCCTGAACTTCCACATCGAGCGGGTAATGCACAGGCTCGTGGATTCGTGGCGGGCGTTTGTCGGGGGGGCGTGCCGCCCATACCATTGGCAGAATCGCAGTCTTTCTGCGGCCACGCTCCAGGATCCCCGATGACAAAACGACGTGAGACCCCCAGGCGGCAGGGCGATCGCCGGCCGACCGTGGGCGGGAATGTCCTCTGGTCCCTCGTTGCTGCCGGTGCAGCGAGCCTGTTTGCCCTGAGCCTCCTCGGCACATCGCCCGACCTCGAGCTGTCCTACAGCGACCTCGAGCGGCTGGTCGTGGCGGCCGACGCCCCTGCCGGCGAGCAGTGGGTCACGGTCGAACGAGCCGGGGTCTCGGGCCGGACCGAGGCCACCTACGGCCAGTTGCACGACGTGGTCATCGGAGCCTTCCAGGTGTCCGGCAAGATCCGCGAGCCGCAGGCGGGGCAGGGAGCGACGGCGGCAGGCGAGCCGGTCGCGAAAGTCGGCCAGCCGGCCGTCCGCCGGTTCACGACGGCGAAGCTCCCGAGCGAGAACTCCGAATCGGAGCTGATGAAGCTGCTCAAGGAGCACGGCGTGCCGTTCCGCTACGAGGATCCGCCGAGCCCGTGGCGGAACTGGCTGCCCATGCTGCTGCTCACGGGGCTCTTCGGTGTTTTGCTGTTCGCGATGATGCGGCGCCTCGGTGGCGCCGGCAGCCCGATGGCCTTCGGCCGTAGCCGCGGCAAGATGTATGCCCAGGAGGATCTCGGCATCACGTTCGACGACATCGCCGGGATCGACGAGGCCGTCGATGAGCTGCGGGAAGTCGTGGAGTTCCTGCGCAGCCCCGAAAAGTATCAGACGCTCGGCGGCCACATCCCCAAGGGGGTGCTGCTCGTGGGCCCTCCCGGCACCGGCAAGACGCTCCTCGCCAAGGCGATCGCCGGTGAGGCGGGCGTGCCGTTCTTCGGCCTCTCGGGCAGCGATTTCGTGGAGATGTTCGTGGGCGTGGGGGCGGCGCGGGTGCGCGACATGTTCCAGCAGGCCGCGGCGAAGGCTCCCTGCATCATCTTCATCGACGAGCTCGACGCGCTCGGCAAGACCCGCGGCACGAGCGTGGTCGGCGGCCACGACGAGCGGGAGCAGACGCTCAACGCCCTGCTCGTGGAGATGGACGGCTTCGGCAGCAACAGCGGCGTCATCGTGCTGGCCGCGACCAACCGCCCCGAAACGCTCGACCCGGCCCTCCTGCGGCCGGGGCGTTTCGACCGCCACGTGCTCGTCGATCGCCCCGACGTTCGCGGCCGTGAGGCGATCCTCCGCGTGCACATCGCCAACGTGAAGCTCGACCCGAACGTCGACGTCGAGCAGATCGCCCGCATCACGTCGGGCTTCGTCGGTGCCGATCTCGCCAACCTCGTCAACGAGGCCGCGCTGCTCGCCGCTCGGAACAACAAGAGCGCCGTAGGAATGGAGGAGTTCAACGAGGGCGTCGAACGCGTGACGGCCGGGCTCGAGAAGAAGAAGCGGGTGATCCACGAGGACGAGAAGAAGCGAGTGGCCTATCACGAGGCGGCCCACGCGCTCGTGGCCTTCTCGCTGCCCAACACCGATCCCGTTCACAAGGTGTCGATCATCCCGCGGGGCCTGGCCGCGCTGGGCTACACGATGCAGCGGCCTGAGGACGACCGCTACCTGCTCACGCAGAGCGAACTCGAGAGCCGCATCCAGGTGCTGCTCGCCGGCACGATCGCCGAGGAGATGGTCTACGCCGACGTCTCGACCGGTGCCCAGAACGACCTCGAGCGGGCCAGCGAGATCGCGCGGGCCATGGTCATGGACTACGGCATGAGCCGGCTGGGCCGTGTCACCTACCGCGAGAACCCCCGGTCGCCGTTCCTGGCCGGGGCGGGGCCCGAGCTTCCCGCCGCCCGCAGCCACAGCGAGCAGACGGCTCGCGAGATCGACGAGGAAGTGCGCCGCATCATCGACACCTCGATGGAGAAGGTTCAGCGAATCATCGAATCGCGGCGGTCGGCGCTCGAGGCGGTGACGCGTCGGCTGATCGAGTGCGAGGTGATCGACGGGGCGGAGCTGAAGGCGATCGTGGACGCCGCGACCGGCGTGCCCCAAATCGTGCCCGGCACCGATGCCGAGCGGCGGCCACCTCGGTCATCCGCGGCCGCCGACGCGGAGCCCCCGGCTGGGGCCACCGAGGCCTGAGCCCCGGGCGACCCCTACGACCGTCACGGGCGACCGTGACCGGCAGCCCCGTGCAGAATCGGCACGCCCGCTGCCGAACAACGAACAGGAACCAGCTCCGGTGGACGGCCGGAGCCTCGTGGTTCGCGTCCGTTTCGCCGCCGGTCCCCCGGCTCTATCGCCATGTGGAAAAGCGTGTTTCTCGCCTCGGGCATCTTCGCGACGCTGCTCGGCGTCGAGATGCTCCTCATCGACTCCGCCATGATCATGCCGCTCGACGGTCGTGGAGCGCCGCGGCACTTCACCGCTCCCGATTGGGCCCCATGGACGCTCCTGTCGGTGGGGGCGGTCACGATCCTGCACCTCTGCACCGCCGCCAAGGCCGCGTCGCCGCCTCCCCCGGGCCGCCACCCATTCTGATCGTCGGTCGGTTGCGGCGGGCGAGCCCGTGCGGTTTCCGAAGTGGAGTTCGGATGCATGATCACCACCGCGACGCATCCCGCCCGCGACACGGTCATCTACGACGGCCACTGTCGTTTCTGCCGCAGCCAGATCGCGCTGCTGCGGCGACTGGATTTGGCGGGGAGCCTCGACTTCGTTTCGCAACACGAGCCGTCCGTGCCCCGGGATTTCCCCGAACTTTCGGCGGACGACCTGCACGCGCAGATGTACGTGGTCGATCGCGGCGGGCATGCCCGCGGCGGGGCGGAGGCCGTGCGGTACCTGTCGCGGCGGCTTCCGCTGCTCTGGCCATTGGCGGTGCCGCTGCACGTTCCGGGCAGCATGCCGCTCTGGCGGGCGCTCTACCGGATCGTGGCCCGCAATCGCTTCCGAATCGCCGGCACGTGCGACGAGGGAACGTGCCGCCTGCCGTGACCGTCAGGTTACTCGCCCTGATCGTCGCCGGCGTCGACGTCCGTCGAGCCGATGTCCTTCAGCAGGCGGGTCATCGTGTTGGCGTGCACGCCGAGCAGCTTGGCGGCCCGGGCCTTATGGCCCTTCGTGATTTCGAGGGCTTCTTTGATGGCCTGCTCGCGGAGCTTGGCGAGGTCGAGGCAGGGGAGCTTGCCGGGGGCCACGGCCATGGACTGTGACCGCACCGGAACCTTGGGCTCGGTCTGCAGCACGTAGGCCTGCTCGATCACGTGCTCGAGCTGCCGCACGTTGCCGGGCCACTGGAAGCTGCAGAATTCGGCCAGCGCGTCGGCCGAAGGCTGCCAGACGGGAAGCCGGTAGCGATCGGCGAACTTCTGGGCGAAGAACTCGATGAACTGGGGGATGTCTTCCACTCGCTCGCGGAGCGGCGGCACCCGAAGTTCGATCATGTTGAGGCGGTAGTAGAGGTCCTCGCGGAAGTTGCCCTTCTCGACCTCCTGCTCGAGGTCGCGATTGGTCGCCGCGACGATCTGCACGTCGATCGGCACCGGCTCCGTCGCGCCGACCGGGATCACTTCTCGCTGCTGCAGCACCCGCAGCAGTTTCGGCTGCAATTCCGGCGGCATCTCCCCGATCTCATCGAGGAACACGACGCCCCCCTGGGCCGCGCGGAAGATGCCAAGTGAACGGCCGGCGGCACCGGTGAACGCGCCCTTCTCGTGGCCGAAGAGTTGGCTCTCGGCGAGCGATGGAGTGAGTGCCGCGCAATTAACGGGAATGAAAGCCTTCGACTTCCGCGGACCGCTGCGGTGCAGCAGGCGAGCCCAGAGTTCCTTGCCGGTGCCCGTCTCGCCGCTCACGAGCACGGTGCACTCGACCTCGGCGGCCCGCTCGATCGACTTGGCGATCCGCCGCATCGCGGCGTTGGAGCCCAGCACCCAATTGGTCGCAGGGGCCTGTTCGACTCGCGGCAGGCTGTTGCCGCGTTCCTCGAGTGCAACGGCCGGATCGAGCGAACCACCTCGCGGATCTCGTCCCGCTGATTCAGTCGCTCGGAAGCTCAGCGGTCGAATGGCCATGATCGGCTGCCCTGCGATCGAATATTCGAAACTGAAAACAGCGAAAGTGTCTGGCCCGTTTCGGCTGTCTCAAAGTATCGCGGCTCGTCGAGGCCATTGCAACGTCCGGGACGGGGAAATTCCGGGATTTTCCCGGGTGTCCGGGTCCAATCCCGAAGACCTGGTGGATTTTGCTGTTAAACCCGGTTAATTGGGGCGTGTCGGGCCCCGGCGGGCACCCCAAAACATGAGGTGCTGCCAGGGCAGCCGGTCGAATTCCCGGTCGATCTGGAAGCCGGCGGGCTCCAGCTCCGCCCTGATCTGGGCCTTGGTCATCTTGTGGAGCGGTTTGATCGGCACCGCCGGGTCCTCTCCCCGGAACTCGGCGAGCACGAGCTGCCCACCTTCAGCGAGGCTCTCCCGGATGCGGGCGAGCATAGGCTCGGGGTGCGAGAACTCGTGGTAGACGTCCACACAGAGGACGACGTCGACCTTCCCGGCGGGCAGGCGGGGATCGATCGGCGTGCCCAGCACGGGGCGGATGTTCGGCAGGTTCTCCAGAACAGCCCGCTCGGCGAGCATGCGGAGCATCTCGGGCTGAATATCGACGGCGTAGACGGTGCCGGTCGGCCCGACGCGCTTTGCGAGCTCGACGGTGTAGAAGCCGTTGCCGCAGCCGAGATCGCAGACCGTCTGCCCCGGCTTGATCGCCAATGCCTCCAGCAGCATCCGGCAGTCTTCCTCCCGCTGTCGGCTTTCGCGCACGAGCCACGGCGCGCCCGTGTAGTGCATCGTCTGGGCGATCTCGCGGCCCATGTGATGGGTCTGCGCCGGCGGGATCACTGCGGAGACATCGATGGCCGTGTCGATCGCCACGGCAGCGGGCGCCTGGCCGAGTGCCGGCGCGAAGGTCATGCACAAGATGATCAGCGCAGCGGGCGTGATGATTCGCATGCGTAAAGTGTAGCCGACCGCATCATCCCCCGGCTTGCGGCTGGGGGCTTGTATGCGCGTTCATAAAAGCCCCCAGGCGCAAGCCGGGGATCAAGCCGGGGGATCGCACAACGCTTCACGCGGCCGCGGCCGGGATCGCGGGCAGGCCGGTGGCGTCGCAGAAGCTCGCGATCGTGATCCCGTGACGGGCGGCGCATGCGGCGAGCGCCGGCCGATCGACCAGGATCGTGCGGCCCGCCTCGATCGCCAGCACGGTGGCCCCGGCTTTGGCCAGCGACTCGAGCGTGCCGATCCCGATCGTGGGCATGTCGAACCGCAGATCCTGCTGCGGCTTGGCGACCTTCACCACGACCATCCCGCCCGTGGGGCAGACCTCGCCTGCGCGGCGGATGCAGGCGTCGGTGCCCTCGATCGCCTCGAGCGCCAGCGGCGCCCGGTTTTTCACCACGACCGTCTGCCCGATGTCGAGCCGGCCCAGTTCCTTCGCCAGCCGCCAGCCGAAGGCGACATCGGCCTCCTGCCTGGAGGTGAGCGGCCGCCCGGCGAGCACGCCCTCGCCCGCGAGCAGTTCGGGAGCGAAGTCGGTGGCGGGGCAGATCCGCACGCCGCGGTCGTCGAAGGCGGCGGAGATGGCGCCCAAGAGCGAGTCGTCGCGATTGTCGCGCCGGCGGCTCACGAAGTGGGGCCAGAAGGTCTTGAGGCCGACCCAGTCGGGCAGGTGCCGCACCCATGCGCCGCGGGCGAAGAGCTTCGTCTTGTGGATCTTGCCGGCCATCGTCGCGCGGGCCGCACCGTGCCGACGGAAAAAATCGATCGCCTTGCCGATCTCCGACACGCCCACCTCGCCGTAGACGTCGGCGAGCGGCTCGAGGGCGGCGTCGGCATGGTCGCGGATCGCGAGGATGGCCGTGCGGCCGCCGTGGCGACGGATCGCCTCGGCGACGACGACGGGATACCGGCCCCAGCCGGCGAGGATGCCGATCGTTTGACCGGCGAGCGTCAGCGGATTGTGTGAGGCGTTGGAAGGCATGGTCGCGTCAAAAAATGGGCCGGCTCCGGGACGGTACGAGTTCCCTCGCGGTGGGCCGCGGCGGCCCAATGCTCGGGATCCTCGCACCGATCCCTGCGCCTGCCGTGATCTCACGCAGCGCGGGGGGTGGCATCTTTTTGTTCGAGGGTGGCGACGCGGGCGAGGAGGTCTTTGATGTCCTTCCGCATCTCGG
>CAZXIG010000004.1:0-35652 GCA_964640405.1 uncultured Candidatus Kuenenia sp. | reverse complement strand
CGGCGGGTCGGGGGATGGTTTTCCCATACAAGCCCCCAGGCGCGAGCCGGGGGATAATCCGCGTTGCTTCAAATCCGCGTTGCATCGGGATGGACGGCGGATTGATCCCCCTGCTTGCGCATGGGGGCTTTTATGCGCATGGGGGGCTTTTATGCGTGCCCGGGGACGATCGCCGGGATCACGCGTTCGTCGCGTCACCCCGGCGGGTAGAGGCCCCACGTGGGGCAGGTCACCGTGCGGCTCGGGAGCCGGAATTTGTAGGCCTGGTCGCCGAGGCCGAGGTCATAGGTGTGCATGCCGGATTCGAGGGCCATGAGCACCGAATGCCGCAGAAGAATCTGCCCCGGCGAACGGCTCATGAACTCGATGTCGAACACCCATTGGCCCGAGTGCTGCGTCGCGCCGAAGTGCCAGTTGAGATCCATGCCGAGGGTGCGGCCGTTCCACTCGAGCCGCAGCATCCGGAGCCAGCCTGCGTCCGCCGACACTGCGATCCAGCGCTCGAGAAACGTTCGCACGTCCGGTCGAAGGAATCCGCTCTCGATGTCCTTGAGTCGCCAGCGGGCGGCATGCATCTCGACGAATTCGGGGAGGAGCGGCAGCGCCTCGGCGGCGGTGGTGATCCACTGCACCACCAGTTCGCCGTTGTTGCGAAAGAAGTTCTCGGCCTTGCGCATCGATCGGCTCACGGATCGCCGAACCATCTCGGCGTTGGAGGCGATGTCCACCACCACCGACACGATGCTCTCCATCTCGTAGAGATCGAGCCCCAGCCGGCCGGCGGCGGCCGCGAGCGCGGCTCCCGTCCGGGAGAACTCCGGAATGAAATGCAGCTTGAAGCCGACGAATCCGGGGGCCAGCTCCATCGCGGCCGCGAGCAGCGCGGCGAGCACGTCCACGTCGTGGCCCGCGCCGAGCACGTCGTGCCAGTCGGCCTCGCCCACGCCGGTGAAGAACACCATCCCCTCGTCGCAAAACAGCGGCGCGATGGCCACGGTTTCGCCGTCCCGTTCCGCGGCCAGCAGCAGGAGCGTCCCCTTCGCGAACACGCTCCACCAGGTCCGCTGCCACTCCAGCGTCTGCGTGATCGACCGCATGTCGCTGGCGGCGAACAGACGGCCCCAGACCGCGGGCAGACCGGGATCCTCGAACGAAAGCGGCCGGACCGTCACCGGCCCGCTGGAGGCTGCGGTCACGGTTCGCTCCAGATCGCGCGGGCCGCCGCCTTCCGCTCCGCCTGCCTCGTCTGCAGCTCGTGCAGCTGTCGATAGAGGCCGTTCGCCGCCATGAGGTCGTCGTGGCGGCCCTGTTCCACGATCCGTCCCTGATCCACGACGAGGATCCAGTCGGCCCGCCGGATCGTCGAGAGCCGATGGGCGATCATGAACGTCGTCCGCCCCTCCATGAGCCGGTCGAGCGAATCGAGGATCACCGCCTCCGTCTTGGAGTCGATCGCCGACGTGGGCTCGTCGAGGATCAGGATGGGCGCATCCTTGAGAAACGCCCTGGCCACGGCGATCCGCTGCCGCTCGCCGCCCGAGAGCCGGCTGCCCCGCTCGCCGAGCTGCGTGTCGTAGCCCTGGGGCAGGCGGGAGATGAAGTCGTGGGCGTTGGCGGCGCGGGCGGCCGCGACGATTTCGTCGTCGTCGGCGTCGAGGCGGCCGTAGCGGATGTTGTCGCGGATCGACATCGAGAAGAGCAGCGGCTCCTGCAGGACGATGCTCACCTGCCGCCGCAGGTCGTCGAGCGACATCTGCTTCACGTCGATGCCGTCGACGAGCACCTGGCCGCCGGCCGCGTCGTAGAACCGCGGTATCAGGCTGATGAGCGTCGTCTTGCCGGCGCCCGTCGGCCCCACGATCGCCGTCACCTGACCGGGTTCCGCCTTGAAGCTGACGTCCCTGAGCGTGTCGGTGCGGCCCTGGTAGGCGAAGTCGACGTGGCGAAATTCGACGCGGCCGGCACACCGGGGCAGGCGGATCGGATGGGGAGGGTCGGAGATATCGGGCTTCGTGTCGAGCAGGCCGAACGAGGCCCGCAGGTTGGCGAACTGATCCTGCCAGCCGCTGTAGGTGTAGGCGATCGTCTCGAGCGGGTCGTAAACCTTGTCGATGTAGCTGAGCACGATCGTGAGATCACCGACCGTGAGCTTGCCGGCGAGCGCGAGCAGGCCGCCGAAGGTCCAGGCGGCCGCCCGCCCGATGCCGGTCGACATGCTCACCACGAGCGAGAAGAACGTCTGCCGGATCGTGACGCCCAGGCGGGCCTTCATCGACACGTTCGTGGCGTCGAGATACCGTCCGTGCTCGAGCGGCTGCCGGCAGAAGGCGACGATCACCCGCATCATCGACATCGCCTCGTGGATCACCGAGAGGGCCTGCCCCTCCAATTCCTTCGTGCGGCCGATCCGCTCCCGCATCCGCGTGGCGTAGTAGCGCGACGCGAAAAACAGTGTCGGCACCACGATGAACGACACGGCCGCGAGGCTCCAGTGCATCATCCAGAGGACGATGAGCATGCCCACGAGCATGATGATGCTCTCGAGGATCGAGGGCAGCGACATCAGGAGGTTGGCCACCGCATCCCCCTGGCTGTTGATCAAGTAGATCATCATTCCGGAGCGGCGGTTGTCGTGATAGGCCAGCGAGAGCTTCATCGCATGGTCGAAGAGGCGACTGCGAAAGTCGCGGTCGATGCACTGCTCGATCCGCGTCGACACGTATGTCTCGGCGACCATCAGCAGCTGGTGCAGGAAGATGATGGCGACCTCGGCGATCGCGCAGGCGTAGAGCAGCCGCCTGCGGAAGTCGTCGGGGCCGAGCCACTCCTTCAGCCAGTCGGGGGGAGGCTGATCGAACAGCGAATAGTCGATGAGAAACTTGAACGGCCAGGGCGCCAGCAGCGAGAGTCCGCTGTTGACCAGGATCAGCATCATCATCACGACGACGGATCGCCAGTAGGGGCGGAGCAGCGGGAGGCAGCGAAGGATCAGGTTCACGGCTTGACGAAGCCGCCGGTGCGGGCGGCGGTCACTTCCTTTTCGTCGTGGAGCGTTGGAGCCGTCGGGCCGACTCTCGCGCGGCGGCGGCCACCTCGCGGTTCGGATCCTTGGTGAGCTTGAGTATCGCGGGCAGCGCGGGAGCCGCGGCGGGCCCCAGCCGGCCGAGGGCATCGACCGCCGCATACCGCGGCCACATGTCCTTGCGGCCGAGCAACGCGGTGAGCTCCGGCACGGCGGCCGAAGCGGCGGGCCCGATCGACCCGAGCGTCTTGGCGATCTCGGCCGCCAGCGTGTCGTCCTTCGATTTCCCGAGCATCGTCTTCAGCGGCTGGACGGCCTCTCCGGCCTCGGCCCCGAGCGACTGGAGATGGCTCAACGCCAGATAGCGATCCTCGTCCGACTCCCCTTGGAGGCGGGCGATCTGCTCCTGCACGTCGGGCTTCGGTTCCGGCCCGCCACAGCCCGTGAGCCATGACATGCCGGCCAGCAGCGCGACGGCGATGATCGGTCGCTGAAGGTCATGCATCGTCGGGCGGTCCTTCCGGGGAAGCCACCATCGTACCCGAGGCCGGTTCCGGCAGGATGCCCCAGCGGATCGCCTCGTCGAGAATGCCCTCGAGGTGGGAGCGAACCCGGGGCACGTCGCCGCGAAACGAGCCGCTGAAGATCCAGTGAAAGCTCACGTAGAGCCGCGCGGCGAGCATCGTCTCCGCGAATTCCGCCGGAGCCGCGCCGCCCCATCGGCCATCCACGTAGGCGGCTTCGAGTTCGTGGAGTTCGTCGAGCTCCCAGTCGAACGTGTAGACGGCCAGGTCGATCTGGCCGGGGCCGATGGCCGCCGTTTCCCAGTCGACCGGCATGATGCGGCCCTCGGCCCAGAATGCGTTCCGCGGCGTGTATTCGCCGTGGATCAGCGTGGGCCTTGCCTGCGCGAGGAGCGGAATGCGGTCGCGGTAGGCGGTGGCGACCTGCTCCAGCCACGGATATTCATCCGCGAGAGGCCGGGCGAGTTCGCAGGTGCGGTCGAGCCAGCGAAGGTAGAACGATGCGTCGTAGCGTTCGAGGATTCGCCACGCCGGATCATCCACCCGCGACTCGGCCCAGCGATGCAGGGCGGCGAGCCAGCGGACGGCGGCCGTGTCGCCCCCCTGGTCCGACGCCTGGGCGCTCGTCAGCCCGTCGTCGTAGAACCGCAGCACGAGCCCGAACTCGCCCGTGGCGGAATCGCGGAAGCTGCCCCAGGCGTGCGGGAGCGAAAGCGGTGCGCCCCGGAGCACGCGTTCGTACACGGCGGCCTCGTGGGCCAGGCCCCGGTGCGGCGACGAGGGGTCGAGATCGACTCCCCCCGCATACTTGCAGAGCAGCCGCTCGCTCGATCCGTCGGCGAACCGCACGCGAACGACGTCGGCCAGATAGGTGCTCGCCCGCGGGCTCGGCCGCCGGCTCGTGATCCGCAGCGGACCGCGCACGGCGATCTCGCCCGCCAGCACCTGCTCCAGTCCACGACGCAGAACGGCCCGCGTGGGTGGAGTGCCGGGATGGCGGTCGGGGTCGGTCACGCGCAGATTCCGATTCGGTGGGACGCGCGTCTCCGTCGTGGCCGACCGCTCCACCATCGTGCGAGGATAGCAGCGACCGCCGCGTGGCGGCAGCGGGGCGGTGTGGTGCATCCGGACGGTCTTCCATCCGGTATCTTGGCGGCATGCGGATCTGCCTCGTTTCGCTCGAGTATCCCCCCGAGACCGGCTGGGGGGGCGTCGGCACCCAGACCTGGGTGAAGGCCCGTGGCCTCGCGGCCCGCGGCCACGAAGTGCACGTGCTCGCCTGCTCCGCCGATGATCGGCCCGGCGTGAGGACGGAGGTGCACGACGGGGTCACCGTGCATCGCATTCATCCGCCCGGCTACGAGTTTCCGGTCTACGGCAAGCCGCTCTGGCTCGTGGGCTACACGCTCGCCGTGGCGGCGGCCCTGCACGAAATCTCGGAGCGGCGGCCGTTCGACGTGCTCGATTTTCCCGAATACGGCGGCGAGGGCTTCGCCTACCAGCTCGATCGCACCCGTTGGAACTGGGCGCCCGTCGTGGTGCAGATCCACGGCTCGATGGCGATGTTCGTCGACCGCATGGGCTGGCCCGAGCGGGGCAGTCACCTGCACGAGGTCGGCGGGTTCCTGGAATCGTTCTCGCTCAGGAACGCCGACGCCATCATGGCCTGCAGCGGCAGCGCCGCCGACATCGTCGCCGACGCCTACGGGCTCGAGCGATCCGCGATCGACGTCGTGCACTGCGGCGTCGATACGTCGGTGTTCCATCCCGCGGCGGAGGGCAACCGGCTCGCCGAGCGGCCGACGGTGCTGTTCGTGGGGCGGCTCGTCGGCAACAAGGGGGCCGAGACGATCGCCGAGGCGGGCTTTCTCCTGCGGCGAAAATATCCCGACATCCGGATCGTGTTCGTGGGAGAGGGCTCGTCGGTGCCGGAGCGAATCCGGGCCCGGGCGGCCGAGGAGCGGGCGGAGTCGGTCATCGAGCTCGTGGGGTTCGTGCCGCTCGCCGATCTGCCGGCGCGGTATCGGGAAGCGCACGTCTTCTGCTCGCCGGCGACGTTCGAAGGCTTCGGCCAGACGGCGATCGAGGCGCAGGCCTGCGGCTGCCCCGCCGTGGTGAGCAGCGGCGGCGGCGGGGCCGAGGCGGTGATCGACGGCGTGACCGGTTTCGTCGTGCCACCTGGCGACGTGGCGGCCACGGCCCGGGCGCTCGATGCGATCCTCGGCGACTCGGCGGCACGGGCCCGCATGTCGGCCGCAGCCGTGAAGCTGGTCGAGGACTCCTTCGCCGTCGACCGCTACATCGACCGTGTCGTCGCGGTCTACGAGAAGGCCGTCGCGCGAGGTCGACGGCTTTCGGAAGACGACAAGGAGCAGCTCGATTGGCAGCGGCCCCGGGGGCCGTTCGCGCGGCCTGCAGCGGGCGGGGAGTCGCCACCGTGAGGCAGGGCCGCCACGCTCCCGTCCCCGAAGGCCGGGGCGACCTGAGGAGACTCTGGACCGCGGGCTGCCCGCTCGACCCGAACGCGCTCCCTCCGTGGCTCGCCGCGGAAGACGCCTCCGGCTATCGGCTCGTCGCCAGGACGTCGCTCGCGGGGCTGTCGGCGGCCGAGCGGGAGGCGGCGGAGCAGGAGTTCGAGGCGCTCGAACTCGCCCGCCTCGTGGTCGACGATGATCCGCGGGATCCGGACGTGCGGCGGGTCTACGTCGCCAGGCCGCAGGCCGAGGCCGTGTGGAGCATCGGGATCGTGGCGGGTGATCCGCCGTGGGCGCTCGACGGGAGGCCCGTCGCCAATCCGGTGCTCACCGCGGCCGACGTGACCGACACCGTGGCGACGAGTGTCGCCGATCCGTTCCTGCTCCGCATGGACGGCCGCTGGCACATGCTCTTCGAGGTGGACAACTGGAACAGCTGGAAGGGGGAGATCGGCTGCGCGACGAGCGGTGACGGGCTGGAATGGAAGTACGAAGGCATCGTGCTCGCCGAGCCGTTTCATCTTTCGTATCCGCATATATTCGTCGCCGACGACGGCATCTACATGACGCCCGAGTCGTCGCAGGCCGGGGTCGTGCGGCTCTATCGGGCCCGGCATTTCCCGCGGCGGTGGGAGCCCGTCGCCGACCTCGTCTCGGGTTTGCCGTTCGCCGATCCGACGGTGATCCGCCACGGCGGCCGCTGGTGGCTGTTCACGGAGACCAGCGGCGGCGGCGACGACACGCTGCGGCTGTTTCATGCCGACGGCCTCATGGGGCCGTGGACCGAACACCCGCAGAGCCCGATCGTGCGGGGCGACGCCGCGGTCGCCCGGCCTGCCGGCCGGATCGTTTCCGTCGACGGTCGGCTCGTGCGGTTCGCGCAGAACTGCCGGCCCGCCTACGGCACCGACGTGCGGGCCTTCGAGATCCTGACGTTGACCGCGGATGACTACGCGGAGCGGCCGCTCGGCGAGGCGCCGCTGCTCGGCCCGGGCGCCGGCTGGAACGCCGGCGGCATGCACCACGTCGATCCCGTCGCTGTCGGCCCCGGCCGCTGGCTGGCCGCCGTGGACGGCTGGCGGATGGAGGACGTGGTCGCATGACGCCGCGGACCCACGCGCTTCCGGATGACGCGGCGGTCGTCGCGGCCGTCGCGCCGCTGCTCGCCGCCGCGGCGGATCCCGCCGGCGTGACGCTCGTCGCCCGCCGGCCGAATCCCTGCTTCAGCACGGCGCCCACGGAGATCGTCACCCTCGACGTGCCCGACCGTGGCCACGTCGAACTGTTCTTGAAGTACGACCGCGGGAGCATCGACCCGGAGCCCCGGTGCCGTCAGGGGCTGGCCTACTGCGGCCAAGCCTACGCGCGGCTCGTGCGCCGCGCGTCGCTCCCGCACGTCCGGTGCCTCGGTCTCGCCGCGGCGGGAAGCCCACCGCGCACGCTGCTCGTGCTCGAGCATCTTGCCGGCGCGTTGAGGGTGAACGAGACCGCCGACGAGTCGGGCGTGATCGCGGCGGCCGAGTGGTGCGGCCGGTTGCACGCCTGGGGCGTGGCCGAGGTCGACGATCCTGCGCTGGCGTTTCTCGTGCGCTATGACCTCGCCTACTACCGCGCGTGGGCGGCGCGGGCCCGGGCGCTCGCCGCGGCGATCGGCCCCGTGCCGCCGTGGCTCGCGCGGCTCTGCGATGCGTTCGAATCGTCGGCGGTCGCGCTCGCCGCTGCGGAACGGACGACGATCCACGGGGAGTTCGGGCCCCAGAACGTGCTCTGGCGGGACGGCGTCGCCTATCCCGTCGACTGGGAATCGGCCGCGGTCGGGCCGGGTGCCATCGACCTGGCGACCTTGCTCTTCGCCTGGCCGGCCGACGTGGTTCGCCGCGGCATCGCGGCCTACTGGCGATCGCGGGGGGGCTCCGCACCCTCGACTTTCGCGGCCACGTTCGCGGCCGCCACGGTCTATACGGCGCTGCGTTGGCTGCCCGTGCCCGACGGCGGCGACGACCCGGCGTGGCACGACGCCCTCGCCCGACTCGAGGCCGCCGCGATCATCCCAGGACGCTGACCCGGTCGAGGAGAGCGGGCAGCACGAGTCGCGAGTCGAAGGTGGCCGCGGCGATGTCGCGGGCCGCGCGGCGGTGCCGCTGGTAGTCACTGTTCAGCGAGTCGATGGCGGCGAGGGCATCGTCGACGGTCGTGAATGGAAACAGCCCGTCGCCGGTCGGCAGTCGTGACTGGAAGCCCGTGTCGTGGGCGATCACGGGCCGGCCCGAGGCCAGGTAGCAGACGCTGCGGTCGCTGAACCAGCCGCACCGCGATCGCACGTAGCCCTGCTTGGCGATCGCAAGTTCCGCCTTCGAGCCCCGCACGAACCGCTGGTAGTCCTGCGGTGAACCGCAGAGGGCCGCGGGATCGAGGAGCCGCCAGCCGTGATCGCGAAGCGCCGCGAGGTCGGCGGTCTCGGCGGGATGGATCGCCAGCGCCGGCAGGCAGGGTTCCGGGGTCCGCCGCGGAAGCGCGAAGAGTTCCCGCCAGGCGTGGGCCTTCTGGCCGTGGAAGACGCCCTCGTGCGTGACCGAGCCGTAGCTCCGCCAATGGGCCACGGTCGTGAGGCCGTCGTGCTCGATGGCGTCGGCCACGGGCCAGCGATCAAGCACGACTGGCTGCGGCGTCGTGATCCAGTCGCGGCCGCAGGTGGGCACGGTGCAGTCGGGCAGGCCGATGTTCCAGGCGATCGTCGCGAAGTGCGTGTGGCGGTCGAAACCCATCTCGATTCCCTGGGCATGCCACATCTGGTTGAACGCCGGGTCGAGGTCCAAGAACACGCGGCGTCGGATCGGCTCGGTGAGCGCGGGCTCCCGGAGCATGCCGGAGATGTTGAGCAACAGATCGGCGCGGCGGGCCCGCGAGACGAGTTCGTCGAAGGGCAGGCCGACGGTCGTCCGCGTGCCGGCCCGCAGGAGCGCCGCCGAATCCAGCAGCCCGAAGTCGGCTGCGAGCCGGTGAAAAAACTCGGCGGCCTCGGAGGCACCGAAAGCCGCGTCGGTCGTCTCGGCCGGCACTGCCGCCGGATCGATGAGCGTGACGTCGTGTCCGAGCGCCCGCAGGCCGAGCACGTATTGCAGCACGGCCCAGGCGGCGCCTCCCTGTCCGGGCTGGGCGGCCACCATGCCGGCGATCACGATCGAGAGTCGGCTCACTGGTGTCGCCGTCGACGTGGCGCCGGCAGCGGTCATGCGGTCCGGGTCGAATCGTCGGCTGCGATCACTTCTTCCTGCCCCCGCCGCCTTCGAAGGCAGTCGATGCGGCGAACGCGGCGAACTGGGCGGCGGTCAGCCCGTCGTCGTTGAGGATCGTGCCGGTGCCGCGGCCCACGGCGATCGACGCGCCCGAGGCCCGGGAGAGATCGACGAAGAACGTCTCGTTGGCCTCGACGAGCGAGTCGTTTCGCACCGCCACAGGGATGGTCTTCGTGGTCTCGCCGGGGTTGAACGTGAGGGTGCCGCTCGTGGCCGTGTAGTCGCCGTTCTTGCTCCCGATCGCGGTTCCATTCGTCGTGGCGAAGCGGACCGTCACCCTGCTGGAGACCGGCTGCGAGAGCGTCACGACGAACTGGAACGTGCCGGCGTTCTCAAGGGCGGACACCGACGAAATGGCCAGCGTCGGCGTCGGCGACTGGTCGTCGTTGGTGATCGTGCCGGTCGCCGATGTCGTCTGGATGCGGGCGTTTGCTGACGCGCCGGAGAGGGCGATCGTGAAGGTCTCGTTGGCCTCGACGACCGTATCGCCGATCACGTCGACGAGGATCGTCTTCGAGGTTTCACCCGGAGCGAACGCGAGCGTGCCGCTCTGCGACGCGTAGTCGCTGCCCGCGGTCGCGGTGCCGTTGGCGGTCGAGAAGTTCACGGTCACCGTCGCGGGAGCCGCCGCCGAGAGCGCGACCGTGAAGGCGAGCTGTCTCGTGCCGGAGTTGCCCTCGACCACGCTGCCGCCGGTGATCGAGATGCCCACCGCCGGAGCGGCGTTGAGGGCCGCCGCCACGTCGAGCCGATCGCCGGTCACCGACTTCCCGGCGAGCGATGACGTGGGCCGGCCCGTCGCGAGGATGGCATCGCGGATCGCCGCCCCAGAGGCGGCCGGATAGGCCGACGCGTAGAGCGCCACCGCGCCCGTCACGTGGGGCGTGGCCATCGAGGTGCCGCTGTAAGTACCATACGTTCCGCCCGACAGCGTGGAGAGGATCCCCGAGCCGGGAGCCCCGATGTCGACCGTCGTCGCACCGAAGTTGGAATACGAGGCCAGGCTGCCGGTGTTCGTCAGGGCTGCGACGGCAATCACGGCCTCGTAGGAGGCCGCGGTCGTGGTGCTCGTGCCCTGAAGCGTCGAGTAGTTCGACGGGTAGTTGGCCGTGGCGTCGTTGTTCGAGGCGTTGTTGCCCGCCGCCGCCACGAACAGGATGTTGGCCTTGGCGCTCCGGATGATCGCGGAATGCAGGGCCGCCGAATAGCCGCCCCCGCCCCAGGAATTGTTCGAGGCGACGATGTTGATGCCGTGCCGCGTCTTCAGGTCGGTGAGGTAGTCGACCGCCGCGATTGCGTCCGACGTGTAGCCGCCGCCGGGGCCGAGGAACTTCGTGGAGATCATCGTCACGTCCCAGTTCACGCCGGCCACGCCGAGTCCGTTGCCTCCCGCACCGCCGATCGTGCCGGCGACGTGCGTGCCGTGGTCGTCTTCGCCGACGTCATAGACCGTGTTGTTGTCGTAGAAGAAGTCCCAGCCGTTGATGTCGTCGATGTAGCCGTTGCCGTCGTTGTCGATGCCATCCCCCGGGGTCTCGAACGGGTTGACCCAGATATTGTCCTTCAGGTCTGGATGCGTGATGTCGATGCCTTCGTCGATGATGCCGACAACCACCGACGACGAGCCCGTGAAGCCGGCATCCCAGGCCTTCTCGGCCTGGCTGCCGAACTGGTTCGTCGTGCCGGCCGGGCCGCTTGATGCCGGCAGATCGTCGCCATACATCCCCCACAGGCTGCCATTCGCATAGGAGGGATCGTTGCTGATCGCCGCCGCCGAGACCTTCCAGTTCGGCTCGGCGGAAATCACGCCCGGGCGGTTCCGCAGGGCGGCGATCGCCGCATCGACGCTCAGGCCTGCGCCGAGCGTCACCCGCTCCACGACCCCCGCGCCGGCGGCTCGCATGGCGGCGGTGTCGATGACCTGGGCCGCTCTGCCGCGCACGAGCGACCGGGCGGCCTCGCGGGCCGCCAGCGACGCGGAAGGCTCGTATTGCACGAGCACCTCGCCATCGGCGTAGGCGACGGCGAGCAGACGGCGATCCTCGAGCGACTCGAAACGGGCGGCTGCGGTGCGGCGTTGCGCGGCCTGCGAACGACGGATATTCCTGCGGATCATGGTGTCGGTCTCCCCGGAGTCTTCCCTGCTGGAATCATTCCACGCGAGCGGCATTATCGGCCTCTCTCGTGAGCGTGTAAAGACCGTGGGCCTGCTCGAGCGCCTCGACGGGCGAGGCCGCGAAGCGGACGTGATCGCCGGGCCTTTGCTGGGCGGTCGGACCCGCGAACCAGGTGTCGCGGTGGGCGAAGATCTTGCCATTGGCCGTGTCGCAGACGACGTGCGGGATGCCCGCGAGCAGGCAGAGCAGGTGGGCGTGGAGCCGGTTGGTGATCACGACCCGCCCGTGCGAAAGAATCCGCAGGCCGCGAAGCGTGCGGTCCTCGGCGAGCTGGTCCCAGAGCCAGGGCATGTGCCGCCAGGCGATTCGGCGGCGGAGCGGGCAGGGCTCGCCGCCATCCTGCGGGGCAGGGGGGGGCTTCAGGCCGACCCACTCCTTGAAGTGTCGGGCCGCGGTCGAGAGTTCGCTCGATTCCGTCGCGGGGAGAATGCCTCCTGGAACGGTCCAGTCACGGACGACCCAGTCAGGTGGCAGCGGCGGGAGCGCTCCAGTGGATTCGGAATCCTGCCGCCACAGGGCGACGACGGGAGCGATGGCCTTCCGCGGGGATGGCGGCAGATCGAGGGCGATCGCCGTGTCGGGGCAGAGCCTCGCCGCGACCGCGGGAAAATGCTCGCGGGCGAAGGCGAGACTCGCGGCATCGCGGACGAGGAGCGTGAAGTCGCGCTGCCGGGAGAGGATCGCGGCCATCTCGGTGCTCGCCTCGGGCGAGCGAAACATGATGCTCTGCGGCAGCTGGATGATCCGCCGATCCGAAAAGTCGGCGAGGATCCGCAGCCTCGATCCCTGCTCGCGCGGATAGACGTCGCCGAAGTTGCCACCGCCGAGCAGGAGGATCGGCCCCTCGGGCAGGGCCGCCCGCAGGGCCCGTGGGTCGTAGCTCCACGGATCACAGGCGTAGGCCACCGTCACGTCGAGCTCGGCCAGGAGCCGTCGCGTGGCCCACCAGATCGCGGCATCGCCCACGTTCCAGTGGTCGGGGTAGAGGGCGAGGGCGCACCGCGTGCCGGGAGGCAGCTGATCCCGCCATTCGCGTTTGATTGTGGCCCGACAGCCGTCCAGCACGCTCGCCTCCTCGATCGACGTCGGCGGCTCTTCGCCGGGCTGACGTGCGGCCCCTGTCGTCGCCGATTTCCCGAGGATACAACATGGTAGATTCCGCGTGACGAGCGATGTGACAACCGCGTTGGCCCACGACATGCACATCGGCCGCCGTCCTGACGACCTTGCTGCCTGCCGGGCTGATCCGCTGCGTCTGGCTGCGCGGCCGCGGCTCTATGGCATCGGCCCGGGCAAAACCGGCACGAACGTGCTGGCGAGCATGTTCACCGCCCTGATCGCGGAGCGCGACCGCCGGCACTGCGAGCCGCTCGCCAGCCGGTTGTTTCCCGAGATTCGCGGGGGTCGCTCATGAACGAAGCCCTGCGCAACCGACTCCTCGCCGACCCGCCCGCGTTTCACTACTGGGACGGGGCACCGAAAATAGGCGGCCTCGATGCGTCGCTCCTGGAGTTGATCGAGCGCGCGATCACTGCTGCAGGGGTCCTGGAAGGGGTCGCCTGCGAGACAGGCGCCGGACTGTCGTCCGTCTGGCTCTTGTGCCTCGGACTTCGCGAGGTCCATTCGTTCTGCAACAGGGTCGAGGTCTGCGAGCGGATCGAAGAGTTCCTGCGGCCGTTCCCCGACGAGCGTTCCAGGTGGCGGTGTCACGTCGGCCCGTCGCAACTGACCCTGGCGACACACGCCATCCAGGCGGCGTCGCCGACGGCCGACTTCTGCCTGATCGACGGCGGCCACGGACTCGACAATGTATTCAACGACTTCGTGTATCTGAACTACGTCCTCAAGCCGGGCGGGCTCCTCGCGATCGACGACGTCCAGCTCGGTTCGTGCGGGCTCCTGGCCGAGTGGCTCATGCAGCCCAAGACGGGGTTCGCCGTCGTGGAAAGGACGCCCAAGCTCGTGATGCTGCGAAAGGTGGCAGGCCGTCGATTCGTGGGCGACTTCGGCCTGCATGCGTCGTTTCTGGAGCGGCTCTCCGCCTGCCTGGGTGGCACGCCATGATCATTTCGCACACGCACCGGGCGATCTTCGTCCACATTCCGAAGACGGCGGGGACGAGCATCACGAGCCTGATCGAGCCCGTGCTGCGGTGGAACGACCTCGTGCTCGGGGGTACCGAGTTCGGCGAACGGTTGCAGGAAGCTTACAGAAAACGGTTCGGGCTCTCGAAGCACATGCTCGCCCGAGACATCCGGCGGGTCGTGGGGGATGATATCTGGGAACAATTTTTCAAGTTCGCGATCGTGCGGCACCCCTACACCCGCCTCGTGTCGTTCTACAACTGGAAACGAGGTGCGGTGAGCCGCGCGGCAGCGGATTCGCCGGTCTGGTCTTGGCCCGCCACGGAGGCGTTCCTCCAGAGCAGCAGCTTCGGCGAGTTCATCCGCCACGAGAAGTTCATCGCGTCGCGGGCCAGCTGGCCCCAGGCCGACTGGGTGTGTGACGAGGCCGGGCGGTGCATCGTCGATTTCGTGGGGCGTTTCGAGGACCTCGGGACCGCGATCCAGACGGTCACGAACCGCCTGGGCCTGCCGGCTGGCGAACTCGGAGTGCACAACCCGTCGGAGTCCGACCGGCCACTCGCGGACTTCTTCGAGGGCGAGGACGACTACCGATACCTCCACGATTTCTACCGCCGGGATTTCGAGATGTTCGGCTACGATCCAGCGTTGCGGCTGTGATCTCCCGGAACCGATCGTGATGCGACTCTCCCGCCTGCCTTGCGAACATGGGCTCCTGCCCGGCCACGTCCGGTTGACCGGCCTCGTGACCGATGCCGGAGCCGGTGACGGCCCGGTGTGGATCGACCTGCCGGAACCGCTTGCCGCCGAAGCCCCCGACCGGCTCGACGCCTGGCTGCTGTGGCTGCTGCCGCACGCGTTCGAGACGCAGCAGGAACTGATCCTGGAGGGGCCCGTCGATGGGGAGTTGCTCCTCAACGCCGCGAGGCTCATGGACATCTGGTCCGGTTGGCGGCCCGACCGCCGGCCGATCGCCGTGCGGGCGGAGCCGGCCGACGCATCGGCGGCGGGCCATCCTGTTCCTGATCGAACGGGGCTCTTTTTCACCGGCGGCGTCGACTCCTTCTTCACGCTCTTCCATTACGACGAGACGGTGTCCGCCGATCCGACAGCGACGCGGCGGCCGGTGGACGACCTGATCTACGTGTGGGGCTTCGACATCCCGCTCACCCATCGGGAGGCCTGCGAGCGGAAGCAGGCGACGCTCGGCCGGATCGCCGACCGCGTGGGGAAGAATCTCGTTACCTTCGTCACGAACCTGCGGGAGACGGGCATCCGGCAGCCGTGGGGCGCGGTGATGCACGGTCCGGCGCTCGGGGGCGTGGGGCTCCTCCTCGGCAACCGCTGGAAGACGACGCTCTTGTCGTCGTGGTTCTGCCACGGCGACGACGACCCCTGGGGCTCGACGCCGATCACTGATCCGCTGCTCTCGACCTCGGTCACGCACACGGAGCCGTACGGCGCGGGGCACGACCGTTTCGAGAAGCTCGCGTTCCTGGCCCGGTATCCGCTGGCTCTCGAAACACTGCACGTCTGCTGGGAGGAACGGTCGGAGGGCAACTGCGGCCGGTGCGAGAAGTGCTACCGCACGCTGCTCGCCCTCGACGTGCTCGGCATCCGCGACCGGGCGACCACGTTCCCCCCGGGCCCGCTCGACCTGGGCCGGCTCGCCGAGGTGTGGAAGGAGAAGCCGCTCTTCGTGCGCATGTACGCACAGTTGCGCGGCCACGCCGCCCGCGCCGGCCGCGCCGACATCGCCGCGGCGATCGACGCCTGCCTCGCCCGCCCGCGATCGTCAGGCTGAAGCCGTGGGAGCCAAAGGGCGTCCGGCGGATCGTATTGGCACGGCATGCCCGCAAGAGGTATCTTCTCCCTAAATCGCATCGCTCATGCTTTCATCATCCCTTTTGGAGGCTCCTCACATGCGGCGTCGTCATCGCAATCTCGCGGGCCGTGCCCGAATTGGCGGCTTGGCGCTCGAAACGCTCGAGACCCGCTGCGTGCCCACGGGGCTCGCCATCGGCGACGTGGTCGTCATGGAGGGCACGTCCGGCACGAAGTTCGTCGAGGTGCCGGTGACGCTCGCCGCCCCGGCCACCAAGACCGTGCAGGTCGACTTCCAGACCGTGGCCGGGTCGGCCCGGGCCGGCAGCGACTTCACCGCCGTGTCGGGGACGCTCACGTTCGCCCGCGGGCAGACCCGGCAGGTCGTCCGCGTGCCGATCGTCGGCGACCGCGTGCCGGAGTTCAACGAGAGCTTCGAGGTGGTGCTGCAGCGGGCCCGCGGCGCCACGATCGCCGACGCCCGGGGCACCGTCCTGATCCAAGACAGCGCGCCGCGGCTGAGTATCAAGGCGACGACCAATGCGTTCGACAACGACGACGGCCGGAGCGGGACCGTGGCATTCACCGTCAGCCTGTCAGCCGCCTACGACCTGCCCGTGACCGTGCAGTTCCAGACGGCGGACGGCCTCTCAACCCCGGGGCTCGCCGAGGGCGCGAAGGCCGGCGAGGACTACGTCGCGGCGACCGGCACGCTCACGTTCCAACCGGGCGAGACGACGAAGACGATCTCCATCCGGGTGCTGGGCGACACGACGCCGGAGCACGACGAGATGTTTCGTATCTTCCTTTTCAACGCGACAGGGGCGCTCCTGATGGTGTCCGACGCCTCGGCCGATGGCTTCATCTTCGGCAAGCGGGGCACGCCTCCCGGCGAGTTCATCGGGTGGTAGGTCGCGGCAGCCGGCTGTCAGGCCGGCAGGTCGGCGAGCAGGGCTGACAGCACGCGGTCGGAGTCGAAGTGATGCTCGGCGATCGCGCGGGCGGCGGCGCGGTGCTCGTCGTAGCGCGCGACGATGTCGGCGGCGCCGGCGGCGGCTTCCTCGGGCGTGCGGAACGTCACGAGGCCGGTGCCCGTGGGGAGATGGCGGCTGAAGCCGGTGTCCTGTACGAGCGCGGGCCGGCCCGCGGCGAGGTAGCGGACGGTGCGGTCGCTGAACCAGCCGCTGTGGGTGTCGACGTAGACGCCCTGAGCGACGGAGAACTCGGCGCGGGAGTTCGAGACGTAGTCGCGGAAGGCGCGAGGGTCGGCTGCGACCGTGGCAGGCTCGGCGAGGTGCCAGCCGGCGGTGACGAGCCTGTCGCGGTCGGCGGCATCCCCCGGATGGATCGCCAGCGCGATCTCGAACGGCAGGCCCGTCCGGGTGGGCAGGTCGAGGAACTTCCGAAACTCGTGCACCTTGAGTCCGAAGGTCTTGCCTGCGTGGGTGATCGGACCGAAGGGCCCTCGCCAGTTCGCGACGGTCGTGAATCGGCCGGCGTCACGGTCGATGGTTTCGCGACCGCCATCGCCCCCCGCCACCGGCCAGTCGTCGAGCACCACCGGCGGCAACATGTGCCGCCAGCGCAGGCCGCAGCTGGGGATGCAGCAGTCGGCGGCGCCGACGTTGAGCCCGACCGTGTAGAAGGCATCGTGGCCCTCGAGCCGCGAACCTGCCGTGCCCTGGGACTGCCAGAACTGCGTGAAGCCCGGGTCGATGTCGAGGTAGATGCGGTTGCGAAGACTGGAAAAGAGCGGCTTCCAATCGAGGTGGCCGGAGATGTTGAGGAGGAGCGACGCCTCGGCGGCGCGGTCGAGGAGTTCCTCGCGCGACAGCCCGTGAAAGGCCGCGCCGCCATCGACGATCACCGCCGCCGATCCGTCGAGGCCGAAGTCGGCCACGACCCGGTCGAAGAACCGGCGGTTCTCGCTTGCCTCCCAGGGGGCGGGCCGGCCGAGGGCGTCGACGCAGACTGCCGACGCGACCTGCTCGACGAACACGACACGCCAGCCGAGCCGCTGGAGCCCGCGGATCCAGCTCAGCCGCACCCACGCCTCACCGCCGCTGCCTGGCTTGTTGGCCAAGGCTCCGGCGACGAACGCGGTGGAAGGAGATGACTGCGAATGCATGCTTAATGGGGAGCTTTTTCACCGCATTTCCAATCCTACATCGCCGATGTAGGATTCGAAATCAGCGGATCGATCGCTAGAAATAGCGAGCGGGCCGATGTGAACCTGCTCGGCGGCAGGGCAACCCCTGTGACTTTTTCCCGCTGACGTGGGCCGAGATCGGGCGGCCGGCGCTCCTGCCACTGTGCCTCGACTACGGCACGCTGCCGCATGTGCTGGCGACTCCCGCACACGCCGCAGACACGCTCGCGAGCTATGTGGGCACCTATCTCCACGAAGAGATCGTCGTCGAGGCCGAGAGAAAGGTGCTGAATCGGCCGAGCCGCCTGATCGCGATCGAGGCCAAGGCCACCGACTCATGGAGGCCTGAATGGTCGGCAACGCTCGACATGCTCGCAGGTCATCCCCGTTTCTCGGCTGCGTACGGCGTCTATCTCGGCGACAGGACGATCGTGAACGGTCAGGTCACGGTGCTGCCGCTCGCTGAGTTCAGCCGCAGGCTCTGGGCGGGTGAGATTTTCTGACGCGGCGCGATGTTCACCTCGAGATCGAGCGGCCTGGGTTGCGTGTGCTTGCGGTTTTGTAAGATGGGAACGGTTCACGATCCCGTCGGCCGCTTGCGGTCCCTCTCCCGCCACGCATGCATTCTCTCGACGATTCACGAGCCGGTGCCGATTCCGCCGCCGGTGCAGCCCGCTCCGACGCGGCCGAGATCGCCTATGCCCGCGCCAAGCATCTCGTGCTCGAGCATGGGCCGGATTGCGAGCCGGCCGGGCGGCAG
Organism: uncultured Candidatus Kuenenia sp.; assembly: GCA_964640405.1. Classification (GTDB taxonomy): domain Bacteria; phylum Planctomycetota; class Planctomycetia; order Pirellulales; family UBA1268; genus QWPN01. The sequence goes on along the minus strand of CAZXIG010000004.1, from coordinate 17,342 downwards.
CGTGGCCACGGGCCCGACGTTCTCTGCATCGGTGCCCAGAAGAGCGCGACGACCTGGCTCTACAAGAACTTCGGGTATCACCCGTTGGTGTGGCTGCCGCCGATCAAGGAGCTGAACTTCTTCACCTCCGTCCACGTCCTCGGCCATCGGGCGGACGACACCCGCCATCGCCAGAATCAGATCCGGGAATCGCGGGTCTGGTGGGAGAACGCGGTCGGCCGGGACGAGGAGCGGCGGCAGCGGCTGATGCTGCTCGAACACCTCGCCGACGAGCGAATGACCGACGCCTGGTACGCGGGCATCTTCGATTTCCGCGGCCCCGACCAGATCGCCATCGACATCAGCCCGGAATACTGCCTCCTGCCGCGCGAGGGCGTGCGGCATGCCCTGGCGATCAATCCCGCCCTCAAGGTGCTCGCGATCCTGCGGGATCCGGTCGAACGAGCCTTGTCGCACGCCGCCATGCTCGCCGGCGAGGCCGCCGACGAGGCGACCATCTGGAGCATCCTGCGATCGGAAGCGATCGGCGTGCTCATCCGGTATTCCGACTATCCGCGGTGGCTCGGCCGGTGGCGTGGCCTCATGCCTGCCGGCAACCTGTTCCTGGCCTCGATGCGGCAGGTTCGCGAGGAGCCGCAAGCCCTGCTCGCCGGCGTCTGCCGCTTCTTGGGGCTCCCGTTCCACGCCGACCTGTTTCCGGAGGCGGTCGAGCCGGTGTTCAGAGGGCGTGGCCGCTCTGCCGCGGTGCCGGCGATGCGGGAGTTTCTGCGCGAGCGGATGGACCGCATCTACCGGGAGCTCGACGACGAGTGGCCCGACCTGGCCGCCGAGTTCGCGGCCGAGTCGTCAGGCCACGCCGATTCGGGAGAGTAGATCGGCGAGCACGATCCGGGAGTCGAAACATTCCTCGGCGAGGGCCCGGGCCGCGCGGGCGTGGCGAGGGTAGTTGCCGAAGATCTCCGCGACGCCCGCGGCCGCCTCGTCGGGCGTGGTGAAGGCGACGAGGCCCTCGCCCAGCGGATAGAGGCCGGCGAGCCCCGTGTCCTGCGCGAGCACGGGCCGGCCGCTCGCGAGGTAACAGATGCTCCGCTCGCTGAACCAGCCGCTCTTCGTATCGACGTACATTCCCTTCGTGGCCATGAACTCGGCCGCGGAGCCGGCGAGGTAGTCGCGGTAGACCCACGGGTCGCGGGCCACGATCGCCGGGTCGGCGAGCGTCCAGCCGTTGTCGGCCAGCAGCGCGAGGTCGCGGGTCTCGGCGGCGTGGATGTCGAGGGCCACCTCGAACCGGCCGCCGGTCATCGCCGGCAGGCCCATGAACTTGCGGAACTCATGGACGCGGAGGCCGTAGGTCCTCCCGCGGTGCTCCACCGGCGCGTAGGGCCCCCGCCAGGCGCCGATGCTCGTGAACCTGCCGCCGTCGGCGGGCAGGGCAGGGGGCTGCGCCGGCCACTGGTCGAGCACGATCGGCTGCCGCCAGGTGATCCAGTCGATGCCGCAGGTGGGGATCGTGCATGCCGGCGTGCCGATATGCTCCGCGATCGTGACGTGCCGGTCGTGGCCGCGGAAGAGATCCGCCTGCCCGAGGTCGCACCACATCTGGCCGAAGCCGGGGTCGGTGTCGAGGAACACGCGGAGCGGAGCGGCCGCGAGCAGCTCCTCGTCGACGAGAAACCCCATCACGTTCACGACCGCCGCCGACGTCCGCAGAAACTCGAGCGTCTCCGCCCGCGATCGGCCGTAGACCCGCGTGCCGCCGGCGAAGTCGAGCGAGAAGGCGTCGTCCAGGCCGAAGCCGCGCATGACGTCGAGGAAGTAGGCAAGATTGACCGAGTCGTCGATGCCGCAGGGATCGCCGGCGGCATCGACGCACATGCCCGCCTCCAGACGGTCGACGAACAGCACGTCCCACCCGAGCCGCCGCAACCCCAGCAGGTAGTTGAGGAACTGCCAGGTGTGCCCACCCTGCCGCGGCTTCTGGGCCAGCGAGCCGGCGATCGCGATGCGTGGTCGTGCCGCCACTGTCATCCGCTCAGGCGAGCCCGAGCGCCTCCATGTCGCCGCCGCAGACCTCGGCGAAGACGGCCTGCTGGTCGTTGGTCCACGTCGCGAGCGGATCGGGCCGACGGTAGTCCGCCGCGCGGCAGCCCCCGGGAGGCACGAAACTCGAGTTGAATCGATGGCGGGTGAGAAACGCGACCGACCGCTCCTCGAAGGGTTCGCCGAGGAATCTCAGCACGGCCGCGAGCGTCGCCGCCGGATTCTCTTCGAGCTCGGCGTGCCGCACGACGAGACAGCGATCGGGATGCCCGCGACGAAAATCCTCCGCCGCGCGCACGTGGCTCCGCCACGTCTCGCAGGCGGCGCGGAAATCGCGGGTCCAGTCGGGCAGGAACGCGGCCTGCTGCATCTGCTCGGCGCGGTCGCCGGGAAGCGTCCGCGCGACGTTGATCATCGACTGCACCACCTCGCGGCCGTCGCGGAGGATGTGCAGGAACACCGCCCCGGGAAACAGCCCTGCGAGCGTCTCGGCGATGAGCGTGTTGCTCGGCGTGTGGTCCACCCAGCGGCAGCCGTCGCTCCCCGACGTGAGAAGGGCATTGAGCCCCAGGCCGAGCGCCGCGAGAAACCGCTCCCGCGACACCTGTTCGCGGCGCAGCCACGAGCTGCTCGGCCGCTCCGCCCACCGCTCGAAGACGGCCTCGGCCCGCCCGTTACCGAAAAGATCGACCAGGAAGAACGTCTCGTCGCCCGCATAGAAGCGGCTGTGCCGCCCCAGGGCCTTCCCCAGGGCGGTCGTGCCCGACCGCGGCGCGCCGATCACGAACACGGGGTCGGGGCAGTAGGCGAACGTCGGGGCCGAGACCGGGGTCGACTCAGGCATGGCCCGCGGCCTCCACGATGCCCTTCGTCTTGAAGGCGTCGAACGTCCACCAGTAGAGCGCGTGGAGTTCCTTCACGAGGGCGTCGCGGTCACCGGGGGGGGCGGCCTCCACGATCGGCTCGAGCTCGTGCACCCGTGCGACCTTCGCCGCCAGCTCGCCGCGCAGCTCCCTCCAGCGCCGCGCGGCCCCATGCACCCCGCACCACTCGTCCACCCGCCGGTCGTCGTAGAACCGGCTGAACTGCCACTGCGACCGTCCCTGCCGCTCGCACCGTCGGCAAAAGTCGTCGTAGGTGATCGGCCGGATCATCTGCTGCACGGCGGCGCGGGAATAGACGACCGTCAGGCTGATGTCAGCTGCCGGCGCGGTCGATGCGGCCGGCGCGTCGGCCGCCCCCCGCCGCTCCGCGGCCACCATCTGCGAGATCCGGTGGCCCGCCTCGATGTCTTCCGAGCCGAAGGTGAATTCCGGCCGGAAGCCGCCGGCCCGCTGGAGCAGCGACTTCTTGCACGACGAGCGGCCGCCCCAGAAGTAGGTGTGGTCGAGCAATTGGCCGTCGCGGAGCGGCGTGTAGCCGAAGAGATAGTGGCCCACGTCGGTGATGAACCGCATCACCTCGGTTTTCTCCAGCCGCGGGTGCCAGTCGGTGAAGCCGAGCACGGCCACGTGCTCGAGCGGGTAGCGGCGGTGGGCCTCGAGGTGGGCGGAAACGAGCCCGGGGTCGGCCACGTCGTCATCGTCGAAGAAGAGCACGAGCGGCGCGGCCGCGGCATCGACGCCGAGGTTCTTGGCCACGGCGATGCCCGATGGCGGCGATTCGACGAGCGTGAGCGGCAGCCGGTCGGCAAGGCCGCGGCAGACGTCGAACGTCGCGTCGGTCGAGCCGTCGCTCACCACGACGACCTCGAACACGTCGCGGTCTGCCCGCTGCGCAGCCAGACTCTCGAGTGCTTCGGCGAGCAGCGCCGCGCGATTCCGCGTCGGGATCACGATGCTGATCGTCGGCGATCCCGCGCCGGAGAACCGCGTGACCGCGTGCCGTTCGTCGAGCCCCTGGAAGGCGATCGGCTCCGCGCGGCCGCCATCCGTCTCCACCCCGGCCTCGTCGCCCGCCGCGATGGCCGCGATCCGTTGTGGGCCGACGGGCGGCTCGACGAGCGAAAAGAGCACGCAGTGACCGCTGTCGGCATCGATGAGCCGATAGCGGGCCTCGAGGTGCTCACGCAGCTCGCGGTAATGATCGAGCCACCAGCCGCTGGGGGCGGGAATGGCGAAGAACTCGGCGCCGGCGTCCCGCACCGCCTCCAGTTGATTGACCGCTTCGCCCGCGGTGGCGGGATGAAATCCGGCGTAGCCGCCGTCGGCACCACGCGGAAAGTGCCAGCCGGTGCGACCGTCGAGCTTCAAGACGGCGTCGTCGCCGCGGCTCACGACCGCGACGGTCGATCCAGGCGGCGTGAAGTGGCGGATCACGTCGCGGGCGTGCCGGATCGCCTCGGCATAGTCGCGGTGCGACATCCGCGGCCGCTTGCCAGCGGATCTCTTGCCGACCGTCGGCCCCGACCTGATGTCCGCGAGGGCCGCGAGCAGACGGGCCCGCGCCACGTCGTGGCTCTGCTCGGCGCGGATCCGCTCGCGGCCGGCGTGGGCGAGGTGGTTCCAGAGCGTGCGGTCGGTGAGCAGCCGCGTGATCCCGGCCGCGAAGCGGACGGGATCGTCGGCCACGAGCACCTCCTGCTCGTCGGCCAGCGAGAATCCCTCGATCCCCACGCTCGTCGTCACCGTCGGCGTGCCGATCGAGAGCGTCTGGATCATCTTGCGCTTCGTGCCGGCGCCGTGCAGCAGCGGGATCAGCGACGCCCGCACCCGCTCCAGATAGGGCTCGACCGACGGCACCCAGCCGAGCATGCGGACGCCCGGCCAGCCGGCCGCGAGTGCGCGGACCGCCTCCGTCATGTGGCTGCCCGCCACGTAGACCGGATGCTCGGCGAGCAGCGCCGGATCGACGTGCGGCAGGATCTCGTCGCAGAGGTAGGCGAGGGCTTCGGCGTTTGGCGGATGTTCGAAGTTGCCCACGAAAAACATCCCGCGGCGCCGGTCGAACGGGAAGGGGGAGGGGGCGAGGTCTTCCGAGTCGGGCACGGCGAACGTGCGGCGCGGGTCGCCCACGAGGTCGGCGACGAGGTCGGCCTCCTTCCGCGACACGGCGAACACGGCGTCGGCCGCGGCGTAGACGTTCATCTCCCGGACGGTGTCCCAGGCGAAGTCCTCGCCGAGCAGTCCCAGGCGGCCGTCGGCCTCCTGGAGGATCCGCCGGGAATGCCGGAGGAAGTGGATGTCGCCCGAATCGACGATGATCTTCGTGGCGGGCGAGGCGGCGCGGAGCGGCTCGATGAGCGGCTCGGCCATGTTCCAGAACCCGAGCAGCGCCCAGTCGAAGAACTCCGCCGCGAGCAGCCGGCCGAGGTGCTCGTCGTGGCCGACGCAGACGCGCACGCCGCGGTCGGCAAGGCGGCTCGCGAACGTGTCGACGCCCCGCGGGTTCTTCGCGATGCAGGTCACGCGGCAGCCCGCGTCGCGCAGGAAGCCCACGAAGTGGAACAGCCTGCGGGAATAGCTGTCGCAGTCGGGCTGCGGCATGTAGTAGGAGCAGATGAGCAGGTTGCGGTGCTGCAGATCGATCATGGGAGTCGCCCTCGCGTCTCGAGCCCGCGGACGTCGGCGGGAACGATGCGGCCGCGCCTGGCCGGCGCCACCGCATGCCGACCGAGCGGGTGGACGACCACCCGCGGCGCGGCGTCCGCGGTGCCCCGGCCGATCTCGACGACCGCCGCCGTCGCCACGCGGCGGGCCTCCTCGAGCTTGTCGGCGTCGCCCGCGGGCACGGCGATCACGTCGATGCTCTCCTCGACGTACGGCAGGCAGGCCGCTTCGGGCTCGGGGGGTGCGAACACGGGCACCTCCGGAAAGATCCGCTCCAAGCGGCAGCCGGTGCCCCAGTCGAGGATCGCGGGGAGCCGGTCTTCCCCGGCCTTGAAGGCGGCGATGAAACCGGTGAGCGCCGCCCAGGGGCTCTCGTCGCGGAGTCCGAAGATGATGCAGTCGGCGTCGTCGTGGACGACGGCCGCCGAGCGGTGAAGGTGGGCCGCCAACGGCCCGTAGTGCTCGAGCCACCAGAACGACGTGGCCGGCAGGAGCAAGTGATCCCAGCCGGCCGCGGCGAGTTCCTCGAGGTGGGCCACGGCTGCGGCGGCGTCCGCCGGATGATGTCCCGCGTAGACGCCGGAAGCGGCCTGCGGGAAGTGGCCGCCGCGGCGGCCGAAGAGCCGCAGCAGTTCGTCGTCGCCGCGGCTGACGACGAGCACGGCGGCGTCGGCCGGCAGCCGGTCGCGGACGATGCCCCGAATCCTGCCGACGAGCTCGCCATATCTGCGCCGCTCCTCGACGTCGTCGGCATCGGCCCCCATGGCGGCAGCCGGCTGGCGGGCCTGGAGCCGGTAGAGCGATTCCTCGAGATCGTCGATCCGGCGGAGCAGCCGCTCCTGGCCGGCCGCGAAGAGCGAGACGATCTCCTCGAACGCCCGGTCGCGGGCGGCCACCCGGGCTTCGACCGCCCGCAGCGCGGCATCGCAGCGGGCCAGCGCCCGCTCGATGCGGCGCGGGTCGCCCGCGGCCGCGGTCACACCGCCGGCGGCGGCCGCGAGCCGGGCCACGCTCGACGTTCCGTCCTCGCCCATGTCGCGGGCATCCAGCCAGCGACAGCCGAGGTCGGCGAGCCAGGTTTCGTAGAGACTGCGGTTCACGGGCGACGCCGCCGGCACGAGCGTGGTCTCGCGGCCCTGCACGAGCGCGGCGAGCGCGAACTCGGGCCGGTCGGTGACGATCGCGCGGTGCCGCGCTGCCAGTGCGAGGTATTCGGCCGCCGTGCCGCACACGAGCTCGGGATCGCCCTGGCCCTGCCCGGCGAACAGCCCCTCCTCGTCGCTGCGCAGCCAGACGCCCGGGCCTTCCTCGGCCTCGCGCGGCGCCGTCACCTCCAGCCCGAGCACGAGGTCTGGCATCAGGATCGCGTCGGGATCCCAGGCGAGGCTCGCCCGATCGCGCACGTGCAGGCGGCGGACACGGATGCCGACGCCGCCCGCGAGTGACCGCGGCAGGAGCACGACGGGGATCGTGGCCGCCGCGTCTGCAAGCCGCGCGGCGAGGGCCGGCGGGCAGAGCGGGCCGGGGCCGCCGCCGGCGATCACGAGCACGTCGGCCTCGCATTCGCCCCCGAGGGTCTCGACGTGATAGTCCACGCCGAAATGCGCGAATAGCTGCAGCGCGGCCATCTCCACGAGCAGATCGCCCACGCCGCCGGCCGTCGGCACGTAGCCCACCCGCCGGCCGAGCAGGGGCTCGAAGATCGGCTCGAAGCTGTCGGCGGCCAGGAGTTTCATCGAGGGTCTCGTGGGTCTTGCATCGTTGTACATCGACCGGGCGGCGACTTACACGTCCGCGAGCAACAGCGGGAGAACGCGGGTGTAGTCGAAGTATTCCGCCGCGATCTCGGCCGCCGCCCGGCAGTGGCCGGCGTAGTCGGCGTTCACGGCCTCGACGGCGGCCACGATGTCGTCGAGCGTCTGGAAGCCGAACACGCCCCGCCCGGTGGGCAGCACGTTCGAGAAGCCGGTCTCCTGCGTGATCACCGGCCGGCCGGCGGCGAGATACTGGGCGCTGCGTTCGCTGAACCAGCCGCTCCTGAGCCGCACGTTCTGGTCCTTGGCCACGGTGAACTCTCCGCGCGAGTCGCGGAGGTAGTCGCGATAGAGGTCGAGGTCGGTCGAGAAGTCCATCGCGTCGCGCACATGCCAGCCGTGCGACTCGAGCAGCGCCTGGTCGGCGGGCTCGTAGCTGCCGAGCGAGAGCTCGAACTCCTGGCTCACTCGCCGCGGCAGGTCGAGCACTTTAAGAAACTCGTGGTGCTTGCTCCAGTGGTAGATCTCGCCCTGGAACTCGATGTCGCGCCACGGCTGCCGCCAGTTGCCCACCGTCGTGAAGCGGCGGCAGCGGTCGGAGGGAAGGGCGTGCCAGAGATCGCGTACCACGGCCGGAGGCATCGGCCGAAACTCGAACGGCAGCGGCAGCGGCACGCGGCAGTCGGGCCGGCCGAGGTTCAGGCCCCAAGTGTGGAAGGCGCGATGCTGGGCGAGGAAGTCGATCGTCTCCTGCCGGCCCTGGTGCACCTCGATCTCGATGTCCACCGGATCGGTGCCGAGATAGACGAGCTTGCCACCGGCCGTGTGCTCCGGCAGCGGCACGGTGCCACCGTGGTAATTGATGATCATCGCCGCATCGCGGTAGAGGTCCGCCAGCGCCGTCTCGCTCATGCCGTAGACGCGGCCGTCGTCGTGCAGCGCATGGAAGGCCCACCGGCCCGCCATCCCGAACCGCCGCATGACGCCGTCGATGAAGCCCGCGGCGAGGGCCGAGCTGTCGTCGTCGGCGTGCGTCATGAGCATCGTCGGCGTGCGGGCGTGGGCCTCCACGTAGTAGGGCTCGTAGCCGAGCCGCTCGAGCCCCACGAGGTAGTGCATCGTGCCCCACACCGCGCCGGCGACCGGGATGCGGGTCATCATGCCGAGGAGCACGATCTTGCGGCGGGTGCCGCTGGGGATGTCGCGGACGGACGCCGTCATGCCTGCGACCCCTTCGGCACGAGGGCCGCGAACGTGGAGAGCTCGAAGCCGACCGCGGCGATCTCGTCTTGCAGTCCGGGTGTCGTGAGCACATCGACCTCGATCCGCCGCTCCCGCCGATACATCGTGTCGAGGTCGTCGTCCCAGCCGGGATGGCAGCCGAGTTCGATGGCGGTGGCGGCATCGGCTGTCTCGTCGCGGGCCTCCGCGAGCAGCCGCAGGAGCGAGTCCGCCGTGAGCAACTCGGGCGCCGGCTCGCCGCGGCCGCTCTGGCCGTAGAAGCCGCCGCAGTGCACCACCTGCGGCGCGAGGTGCCGCAGCGGCACGCCGAGTTCGGTCGCGATCGACAGGGCGATGCCCCGCACCGGCTCGTCGAGGTGCACGTGCTGGTGGGAGTCGAGATGGGTGGGGCCGCGGCCCACGAGGTCGCGAAACGCAGCCAGCTGCGCCCGGCATTCCGCGGCGACGGCGGCCGCATCCTCCCGGTCGACCACCTCGTAGAGCGGCTGCCACCGGTCGCCGCGATACACCCACTCGCCGAGATCGAGGTGCAGGCCGAGGTCGTGAAGCCCGGCCGCAGCGGCCCGCTCCGCCGCGTCGCGGGCAGCCGGCCGGCGGACCATCAGGCTGGCGCTCGTCAGGATGCCATGCGCGTGGGCATGGAGGATTCCCGAGGTCGTCGCCTCGGTGTAGCCGAGGTCGTCGGCGTTCACGATCAGCCTGCGGTCTCGCCCCATGCCGTCAGGACTTCCTCTCGCGGCCGCCGGTCGGGCAGGGGATGAGGTTCAGGCCGCGGGCGGCCTCGTCGAAGGCGTCGGCGATCTGGGCGGCGAGTCGCACGCCGCGGCCGCGGATGCCGAGGGCCACGGCGATCGTGCCCGTCGCGAGCGCCGCCGCCAGCGGCAGGCTCCAGATGGCCGCGAGACCGATGCTGACGGTGGCTGCCGCCAGGGCCGTCCACGCCAGCCAGGTGAACGCCAGCCGCGATCGCAGCCGGATCAGCGTGCGGCCGGAGCCGTGCTCCTCCTGCACCGTGGTCAGCCGCAGGCAGGTCCACGGGTGGCCGAAAATCTCGGCGTCGAATTCGCTCCAGCCGGTGTCGAGCGTCACGCCCCAGCGGTCGGTTCGTAGGTTGGCGACGGCGTCGGCGAGGAGCCGCGTCCGGTCGCCGCCGTGCTCCGCCCACCATTCGGTGACGTCGTGGCCGCGCCACCAGTTCCAGTGTCGCCGCACGCCGTGCTCCGTGGGATGCGCGGTGATCGCACGGTAGGAGGAGAGCCGGGTGCGGTAGTGGGAAAGCGACCGCACGAGCGGCTGGGCGTAGCTGAGCACCGCCACGGCGGCCCGTGCGACGAGCCCGTCGTGCCGCGCCGGGAGCCGCGCCTGGAGCGCCTGGAGGATCGCCACCACCAGCGAGAGCGCGAACATGACCGCCGCGATCCAGCCGGCCGGCCGCCAGACGAGCGCGTTGACCGCCGCGAAGGCGGCCGCGAGATGCCATTCGAGGCTCGCCGGGATGAGGGCCCAGTGCGCCGCCGGCGGCTGGTAGAGGCACTGGAAGAAGCCGGTGCCGAACACGCCCCGGTAGATGAGCGCCTCCCGCAGATGGAGGCCGCGGAGCGAGGCCCCGTAGAGCACGCCCCGCCACTTCCAGCCGCCGCGGCCGTTGAACTTTTCCGGATGCTTGAACCGCAGAAGGGCCTCCGCCTCGCCGTAGCCCGACTGCTGCCGCAGGTAGCTGCGGGGAGTCTGGCGGCGGTGGTGCCAGACGACCGCGCCGGGGGCGAACGTGATCCAGCCGCCGGCCTGCTGCAGCCGCCAGCAGACGTCGACGTCGTCGCCGGCCCGGAGAAACTGCGGATCGAAACCGTTGATCGCCTCGAGCGGCCCGCGGCGGTAGGCCATGTTGCAGCCGGGCACGTGCTCCGCCACCTGGTCGCTTTCGAGCACGTGCGTGGGCTGGCCGGGCGAGGCGTTGATCGTGGCGGCGAGCCAGCCGTCGTCGGGCGAGATGTTGGGGCCGCCGACGGCGTCGGCGCCGGTCGCATCGAGCCGGTGCACGAGATGGGCGAGCCAGTCGGGATCGGCGAAGCAGTCGTCGTCGGTGTAGGCGATGATCGAGCCGGTGGCGGTCCGCAGCCCCGCGTTCCGCGACTCGCTCAAACCCTGGTTCGTCGTGTGCCGCACGAGCTTCACGTCGGGAAACCGGGCGGCGATCGCCGGCGTGTCGTCGGTGGAGCCGTCGTCGACGAGGATCACTTCGTAGTCGGGATAGTCGAGCCGGCCCAGCGATTCGAGACACTGGGCGAGCGTGCGGCCGCCGTTGTAGGAGCAGACGACGACCGACACCCGCGGATGGGCCTCGAGCAGGCCTGCGGGGCTCGCCGAGCCGAGTTCGGTGAGCAGCCGGCAGGCGGGCTTCGGCGTCCGGTCGGTTCGCGTCACGCCGAATGCCCAGTCTTCGATCGTGTGGCCGCCGGTGTGCCACTCGTCGGTCCAGGCGAAGACGAACGCGCCGGCCAGACCGAGGAGCCTGGCCTCGCGCAGATGGCCGTGCAGGAAAGCGGCCTGGGCCTCGTCGCCGTGCCGCAGCGTGTCCATGCCCAGTTCGCCCAGCACGAGCGGCCGGTCGCCGACGATGTTCTGCAGCCGCAGGAGATACCGGCGAAAGGCGCCGAGGTCGTGGAGATAGACGTTGAACGTGGCGAAATCGAGGAAGGGCAGTTCCAGGTATTCCGTCGGCGGGAAGTTGGCGTAGGTGACGAGCGCCGCGGAATCGACCTGCCGCACCGTGTCGGCAAGCGAGCCGAGAAACGATACGACGCGGTTGGCTCCATGCCAGCGGACGACGTCGGCCGGAATCTCGTTGCCGATCGAATACCCGAGCACACTCGGAAATTCGCGACATGCTTCAGCCGCCGCGCGAACCGCCTGCCGGGCCGCGCTGCGGGCCGACCGGGAATCGAGGAAGCAAAGATGCTTTCCCCAGGGGATGTCGGCCAGCACCGAGATGCCGTGCTCCGCGGCCAGGTCGAGGAACCAGGCCGGGGGCAGCCAGTAGGTCCGCACCGCGTCGAGGCCCACCTGCCGCATGAGGGCGAAATCCGCCGCCACCCGGGCCGGCTCGGGGAACGGCTCGCCGGCGGCGTTGGCCGGGAAGGGGCCGTAGGTGACACCCTTGGGCGCGGCCTTCGCACCGCCCCGCATGAACGACCGACCCTCCACCCGCCAGCGGGCCGCGGTCACGGCCGGGATCGGCGAGCGGACGACCGCCGGCGCGGCGACGGGTCCAACAGGGCAAGCGGACGTCGGCGCCGGATCGGCGGTGTCGAGCGGCCGCGGTGACGTCACTGTCGGGAGCATGGGTTCGAGGCTCGCTCACAATTTCCGAACAGTATACGTTCGGTCATGCGGGCGTCGCGTAGAGGGTCGCCCGGACGCGAAAGGTTTCTCCGTCCTTGACCCCCTCGAACGAGGATTCTTTTTCGATCGCAAGCCCCACGTGGCGGAAGAGATCGTGGTAGGTGTCGATGAGGAAGGGCCGCATCAGCCAGTCGCGTTCAGCCCCGTAGGTGTTGGCGAGGAGCAGTCGGCCGTCGGCCGCCAGCGACTCCCTGAGGTGGAGGGCGAACATCCCGAGGTCGAAGGTGGAGTAGAGCCAGCCGAGCGAATAGATCGTTTCAGCGAGCACGATGAGATTCCACGGGCCGCCCGTCGCGAAATCATGCTCCATCGCATTGGCCGCGAGATACTCGACCTGGCCCGCGGGCGTGGGCATGGCCTGCCCGCGGGCCCGTTCGATCGCGGCAGCCGCCACGTCGAGGGCTAGCACGTGTTCGGCGAGTCCGGCCAGGCGAGTCGTGAAGCAACCGGAGCCGCAGCCGATCTCCACGGCCCTGGCGTAGCGGCGGTCGGAGATGAGTCCGGCCAGAAAGTCGTAGCGGTCCCGTTCGAATGCGGAGGTCTCGAAACCCCAAGCGTCGCCTGCCGACCAGACCCGCTCGTAATGCTCGCGGATCGTGGCGTCGGCGGCGGAACGGTCGACCATCGGTCGAGAACCCGTGGGAGTGTGCGGACGATATGCGAGGTCAGGCCGCGGCCCGCCGCCGCCGCCGCCGCCGCAGGCCCCCGGCAGCGATCGAGACAATGCCGGCGATCGCCGAGGCCACCGTGCCGGGCTCTGGCACCACCCGCAGGATGCCGGATGTCTGGTCGAACGTGAGGTATTGGCCAGCCACCGTCGTGCCCGTGGACCAGACGCCGGCCAAGGGCCCGCTGAACGACAGCGCCGAATACGGAGACGCTGCCGAAAAGGAAATCCCCGCCAGATCGCCCGACTGGCTCGTGAAGCCGCTGAACAGGTTGAACTCGGTGAAGTTGGCGTAGCTGCCCGAGAGCGTGAGTTCGAGCAGGCCGCCCCACGTCACCGTCTTCGACGTGCCGCTGAAGAGCACCTGGTCGTATTGCGATCCGGCCGTGGTGCCGTTGACCTGCATCCGCGTCGTGCCGCCCGCCGCCTGGGAGAAGGAGCCCACGCCGAAGATCGTCGTGGCCGTGGGGCTGGAGCCGGGGTCGAACACGGCCCCTGCCTCGACGGAAAGCAGCCCGAGCACGCTGCCCGTGCCGGTGAGCGTGCCGGCGTTCACGGTCGTGGTGCCGGCATACTGATTGGCCGCGTTGAGAAACAGCGTGCCGGAGCCGGTCTTCGTGAGGCCGCCCGAGTTGGTGTTCGCGATGGCGGTGTTGAAGGAGACCGTCTGGCCGTTGGTATCGATCGAGATCGCGGCCGTGCTCTGCTCGAACTGGGCCGAGTAGTCGACCTGGTTGGCCGCCGAGTATCGCAGCGTGCCGCCGCCGAATGTGATGTCGCCGCCACCGTTGATGGCGTTGCCACTGTCCACCGCCAGCACGCCGCCGTCGATCTCGGTGCTGCCGGTGTAGCCGTTGCTGCCGGTGAGCGAGAGCAGTCCGGAGCCGTCCTTCGTGAGGCCCACCGTGCCGCTGCCGTCGATGATCGTGCCGGCGTAGGTCGACGTGGTGTCCGACGTCGTGACGAGCCGGGCCGCTCCGCTGGTGCCCGACTGGATCACGCCGGCCGAGGAGCCCGAGAGCGGGCCGACGAAGAGCGTCTGGCCGTTCAGGTCGAGGCCGCTCGTGTTCACGGCCAAAAACCCGGTGCCCAGGGCCGAACTGCTGCCGACGATGAGCGTGCCGGTCGTGACCGTCGTGCCGCCGGAGTAGGAGTTCGAGCCGCTGATCAGGGCCCGCCCCAATCCGTTGAGGCTCTCAACATTCACTCCGCCGCTCCCGGAGATCGTGCCGGTGATCTCGACCAACATGCCCACCGAGCCGTTGGTGATGGCCGGCCGCGACCGCAGGGTGAGCAGATGGGGCCCCAGGTTGACGTTGCCGCTCACGAGCAGCTTCGAGGTCGTGTCGCCGTCGGCTGCCGAGGAGTTGCTGAACCGCGCGGGGCCGGCCAGTGTGATGTCGCCCCGGTATTCAGCCGTCTGGCCTGCAATACCGAAGGACCCCACGAGCGCAGAGTTATTCGCCGGATTTGCGCCGCTCCCTGAACCGCTCACCGTGAGCTGATTGCTGATGATCGAACTGTTCCTCAGGAGCAGCGTGCCGTTGTCGCTCACGGTCACAGGGCCCGAGCCTAAGGCGAAGTTGTTCGACGTGGTTGCCGAGCCGCTGACGTCCACCCGGGCCCCGGTCTGGACGAAGCCGCCCCGGATCAGCGTGCCGCCCGAGTAGCTGTTGCTGCCCGAGAGATACGCGAATTCGACCGTGCCGACGGAGCCGTCGTCAAAGATCAGCCCACCGGCCCCCGAAATGTTCCCGGCCAGGCTCAGGTTGTGCAGGTTGTTGGTAATGATCGTCGACGTGCCGGAGAGCGTCATCGGAGCCGCGATCGTGTCGCCGTCACTGTTGGAGACGAATTGGCCGCCCGAGGCGGCAACGGTCGTGATCGTCGCGCTGTTGAGCACGAGCGTCGAGCCGTTGATCCTGAAGAAGGCGTTTCCGTCGGCCGAGATCGTGCCGGTATTGATGAACTGGATCGAACTGATGTTCACCGTTCCGATATTGTTGTTCGTCGTCACGACCCGGGGGTTGCCTGACGTGCCCGCCCCCGCGCCCTGCGCGGTGCCGCCGAAGACGAGATCGAAGTCACCCGTCGTGGTCGGCGCCGCGGGGGACCAGTTTCCTCCGGTCGACCAGTTGCCGTTGCCGCCGCCGCCGGTCCACGTGGTGAGCGTGCCGGCCGAGGCGGTGCCGGAGAGCAGGGCCAGGGCGATCGCCATGGCGGCCCAGACGATCGCGGTGACCGTTTTGTCGGCGAGAAAACCGACGGCAGAGTCGAGCCGGCGAGTCGAATGGACGGCGTTCATATGAGATTCCATGGAAAATCAGATTTTGGAGGGAGAAGGCAGCGAAGAGGATGAGCCGGCCCGGCGAAACCGCCGCACCCAGGATCGACCGAGAAGAGCCAAAAGGCCCAGCCCGCTCATAGCCATCGTGTGTGGCTCGGGCACCACGATGAAGTTCGTCA
The DNA here is from genome assembly GCA_964640405.1 of uncultured Candidatus Kuenenia sp. Lineage (GTDB taxonomy): Bacteria > Planctomycetota > Planctomycetia > Pirellulales > UBA1268 > QWPN01. The sequence goes on along the minus strand of CAZXIG010000004.1, from coordinate 2,223 downwards.
CGGTGCCGGCAACTGGGCCAGAGGCGAAGTTGGCGGTCACCTGCTTGACCTCCACCCGTGCGCCACTGAAATCCGAGTAGTCGTAGGTCAGCGGGTTGTAGTTCACGCTATTGAACGTGCGGACACCCGCGCCATCGGTCTTGAGCCAGAAGTTGTATTGGGCGTTCTGAATTGCGGCCAGCATCTCGGCCGGCGACTCGGAGGTGGAGGTGAAGAAGCCACCCTGGAACGCATCCAGATACTTGAGCGACGCGGCATCAACGTTGAAGTAGACGTCGACGACGTTGCCAGCCCCGAGGTTCGCAGTGAACGGGGATGTGGCATCCGTGAGCCGCAGCACGTCGTTGCCGCTGGCCGTCGCGTTGCCCCAGGTGGGAGCCCCGAGCTGGGTGAACTCGAACGCCGCGTCGAGGCCGCCCGTCGGATCGAAGGCCACGGCCGTGGTGATGCCGGGCGAGTTGCCGGGGCTCACGAGGCCGGCACCGGAAATCGTGCCTGCGATCACGCCCGAGCCGCCGAGCGTCGTGTTGGCGGCCGTGACCACATTGGAGGCGAGCGAACCGTTCACGAGCAGTGAGCCGCCGTCGAGCGACGTGTTGCCCGTGAACTGCTGGGCGGACGTAAGCTCCCAGGTGCCGGCGCCGATCTTGGTGAGCGACGTCTTGTTCGACGGGTTCAGGTCGGCCAGGATCGTCGCGAGTTGCCCCGTTCCGCTGCCGCCCAGGATAAACGTGCGGGCTCCCGAACCGGCCAAGGCCGCAGTTCCAGAATTGGTGAACGCGAGCGTCCCCGTTCCGGAATCGATTTTGCCGCCGCCCGCTCCGATCGTGAAGAGCCGGTCGGTCGAGGCGCTGGCCCCCGTGAATCGCAACGTGCTGCCCGCCTCGAACACGAGATTGCCCGCCGCATTCGACGACTGACCGATGCCGCTGGCAACGCCGCCGTTGGCGAGGACGGCCACTTCGAGCGTGCCGGCCGCGAGGGTCGTCGAGCCGCGGTAGGTGTTGGCACCACCGAGCACCACGGTGCCTTGACGCGGGCCTGCGAAACCGACGCGGAGGTTGCCGGCGCTTCCGCTGGCGATCTCGGTGATCGTGCCGGCGTAGGCCAGCCGATTGCCGTTTTGGGCCGAGATCGCGCTGGTCAGGCCGTTGCCGATCGCGATCGAGCGGGCCGCGGCGATCGTCACGTCGGTCGCCGACCCGGACGCAGTCTGCGCCCCGACGAGTTCACTGCCGAGTATCTGCACGCCGCCGGAGACGGCACCCAGCGAGGCATCGGAGACGATGCCGATGATCCCCTGCTCGATGATGGTGCCGCCGGTGTAGCTGTTGTTGCCGAGGAGCCGCAGGTTACTCGGCCCGGTCTTCCGCAGTGCGCCGGAACCGCTTATGGCCGACTCCACGAACAGCCGCTGGGTGCCAGTGGCGGTGACGTTGAACGTGGCCGTGCCCGACGTCAGCACCAATCCCTGCGTCGGCTCGATGTCGAACGAGTTGAGGGCTTGTATGCCGCCGCCGCTTTGAATCTGGATCCGATCAGGCACCGCGGTCTGCGGGATCGTGCCGAAGTTGTTCGACGATGCCGAGACGATGACATCGGGTGCGATCGTCTGTGTGCCGTTGATGAACGAGTCGCTCGAAGTCAGCGTGCCGGAAGTGGTGAAGACGACGTTCAGGTTCTGAGTCGTGCCGGTGATGAGGCCACCGGTCCACGTGTTGACCGTCACCTGTCCGGCCGAGGCGCTGGACCCGATCCGCAGAAACGCGCCGTTTTCGATCGTGACGATCGTGCTCGTCCCCCCGCCCAGCACAGAGAGACCAGAGAGGAACAGCTCGCCCTGGCTGATGGTGGTGTTGCCGGTGTAGGCGCCCGCACCGAGGTGGGTGAAGACCAGCACGCCGGTGCCGGTCTTGGTGATCCCCAGGCCGTTGCCGACGATGTTGCCGCCGAACGTGAGCGTGCTTGCGGCAACATTGATCGTGGTGTTGGTCGCCGAGAGCGTGGTCACTCCCTCACCGACATTCAGGTTCGACGGGCCGACGAAGTTCAGGCTCGAACCAAGAGCGATCGCCTTCGCATTACCGACCGTCACGTCATTGCCGGACGTGTTGCCGAGCGTCGTGTCAGCGGCCAGCGACAGCGTGCCCGACAGCGTGCCCAGCGCCTGCAGCGAGTTGATGTTGAGCCGGCCGGCCGAGACCGTGGTATTGGCGTAGCCGC
>CAZXIG010000003.1:0-36814 GCA_964640405.1 uncultured Candidatus Kuenenia sp. | reverse complement strand
GAGCCGCGATCCCGAAGCCGTACGGCGAGAAGCCGCTGCCAAATGTGCTGCCGTAAAACCCTGGCCCGTAGAACCCTGGCCCGCCGAACCCGACCCCGCCGAACCACAGCCCCTGGGCATAGGCCGATTGGGCACACACAAGCGAGCCGCAGACGAGGCCCAGAGCCAGAATTCGACGCACCATAGCGAAGTCCTCCGTGAGTTCGGGCCGCTTCCAGACGGCCACCCGCAGCAGCGTACAGCACGCCTGCAAAAAACGCACGTTTTGGGCGCGGGCCAGCTCAGCCCCGGTGAACCCCGGCCTGCGTCATCTGGGCCCACGCACGATCCAGGGAGCCGTGCGTGTTTATCCCTCGGCAGCCGGACTCGATCACGATGACCTCGTACCCCAGCCTGCGGGCATCCAAAGCTGTATTCAAAACGCAGAAGTCCGTCGCGAGACCGGCCAGCACGATCTCCGCGACGTTTGCTCGGCGTAACAGCGAGTCCAGCCCAACTGGCGTGCGCCCGTCGTTCTCGAAAAACGCCGAATAGCTGTCGGTGCCCCTGCGGGTGCCCTTGCGAATGACCACGGGATCATCCGGCACGTTGAGCCCAGCGTGAAAAGCGGCTCCGACCGTGTTTTCGACGCAATGATCCGGCCAGAGAATCTGCTCGCCATACGCCAAGGCCAGTCTGTCGAACGCTTGGCGGCCCTCATGGCTGGACGCGAACGAGACGTGCCCCCGCGGATGCCAGTCCTGGGTGAAAAAGACCCGCTCGAAGCTCGTGATCAAGTCATTCACAAATGGAATCACAGCGTCGGCATCCGGGACGGCCAGAGCACCGCCCAGGCAAAAGTCTCTCTGGATATCGACGACGACAAGAGCGGTGTTCATGGTGGCCGGTAATGCTGGTTGGCGAACCCTTCGTTGCGGTATCCTCGGGAGAACGGCTACGTGGAGAGTTTCAACGTGAAGCCGTGGGACGACCATCGCCGCTTTTCGTTCGCTACGGCTCAACCGCCCGTCGCTCGTGGAAGGGCTTCCCAGACTCAAACAAACGCAGCCTCTCCGTCTGTTGTAGCTTTTCCTCGCCGGCAACGAGATCGATGACCTTCCTCTGGTGCTTTGCTGCCTCCGCAAAGTCACCGGCTTCGGCGTGTGCGACCGCCAGGCAGATATGCACCATCACATCCATCTTTCCCACCGCCAACTTGCGTGCCTCTTCCGCGGCGGCGACTGCCCGCCTGCCGTTTCGCATCTTTGCATCGGGACAGGTGGCCAGCACGTACGCCAAGAGGGCGTACACCTGCGCGTCAGGTCGCAGTTCCAATGACCGTTCCAAGTCGGCGAGCATGCGGCCGTACTCCTCGTATGACTGAAACGCGAGGGCACGACCAGCGAACGCTTCGGCCCAGTCCGCGCCCGCGATCTCGCTCGGCGTAAGCGTCAGCGTGCAGCGCTGGTCGGCCGCACCGGCAATACCGCCCCGATCGGCTGTGACGAAAACGATACGGCTATCGTCGATCCGGCCGCCGATCGTGATGTCAGTGTTCATGTCGTGACGGAATTCGACCTGCGACTCGACAACCACCCCCATGTGCCGAACATTTCCTTGCGACACCTGAATATCGAAGCCGTCTTGCTCGATGATCACCGGGCGCGTGTCGAGCCCCCACTCCGCACAGCCGCCGGTTGCCTCGGCTCGATAGCCACCAGCGAGCCGCGCATACCCTCGCTGGCGGATGGCCCTCGTGAACGCCGCAAGGCGATTGTCGAGCGACTTCCGGATGCGGCTCGCATTGGCGGCTGTAATTTTCAGCGGCAGCCCATCGAGCACTGCATCGACAGTCGCTCCCGCGCTCGCGATGGTGCACAGAGTGACGATGGAGCGCGCCTGGAGATACTGGCTGCCCAGCACGTCGGCTGGTGCAGCGAGGGCCTCGTCAGGGCTGATCGTGCGCGGGACTTCCTGCATCGGTCGCGGAAGGACGCCGAGGGGGACCGTAGCCTCCCGAATCGGCTGTCGACCGCGAATCACCTGGAGCCGACGGGAGGATGCCTCATGGAAATCCGGTGCAAAGTGGCTCAAAGCCACGGCCCGCTCCAGCAGGGCCTCCGCCTTACCGAACTCCCCGAGTTCGGCGTAGGCCGCCGCAAGGGCGTTGAGCGTTTCCGGAGCCGAGCACAAGATTGGATCGCAGAGATCCGTGGCAAGCACGAGAGCCTTGCGGCCGTCGCGCACTGCTGCATCGGGGCAGGTTGCCAGAAGCCATGCCAGAGCCAGGGTGGCCCGTGGATCGTCCGGCTTCCATTTCCGACAGTGGTCAAAATCCTTCACAGCGCCCCGAAAGTCGCCGGTCTGCTGGCAGGCCTGCCCGCGGGCACACGCGGCGTCCACCAGTTCGGGATCGAGACGCATGGCCTCAGAGTAGTCCGTGATCGCACGCTGCAGGTCGCCGTTCAACTCGTGGGCGAAGCCGCGATCGAAATGAACTCGCGCCAGCGGCTTCTCCGCGATCGATCGCCCGAAGGAGTCGATGGCATCGCCCAACTGCCCAAGGTGCATGAGCACGTTTCCGCGCAGCCCCAAGGCGAAGGCGTTCCGTGGCTCGATTTCGAGGGAAGCATCGAGGTCGGCGAGCGCACGCTTGGAATCGCCAGCTGCCCCCGATGCGAGCCCGCGAAGGGCGAGAGCTTTGGCGTCCCGCGGCCTGACGGCGATAACGCGGTCGAGGTCGGATTTCATCAATTCCCAACGACCACCTGACTGATAGAGTTCGGCGCGGCGTGCGAGCAGCGACACATCGCCCGGATGCCGTTCGATCTCCCGCGTCACCTCGTCGATTCGCTCTCGGAGAGCAATGTCTTCGGCCGGTGATTGAGCGAGGGCCGATGCCAAAGACCACAACATCAGGGCAGCGATGCTCGAGCATCTGACGAGCTTTTGGAACATATCGGAGACCTCCGGTAGCAGGCTGCGGCATGAAGCGGCGCACCGCGGAAACCTACGCTGCGCGACAATCCTCGCGGAGGCATAGTGGGCCCGCTCCGCGGCAATACGCCACACTCGCGACAGACAGTTCGTTCGGATCCGCTGGTCGTTTTTCCCGCTTGGCCAGCCGTCGCTCGCCAGTTTCTTGAGCTTCGCGGGCGTGACCGGGCCCTCGCGCTCGTTGTTTGTCGAGTCGTACCAATTCGCCGACATGGCCGGACCTCGGGGCGGGTGACCTCGAATTGAAACCAGGCCGAGGGACATCCTTGGGGCATCTTGATTCGCCTTGAAAAACAGCGGCGTCGAACTCGACGTCCGGCACGACGCCCAGTGCATCGCACCCACGCGGGAGCCATTCGCCCAGGTGTCTGCGGGGCGCAGGGCCCTTGAGTGCATGCGTTCGCCGCGTGAGCGGGCGAAGCTGACCGCGAATCCGAACGCGGCCTAGGATTGCTTCGGCTCCGCAGCAAGGGAGGGCGACGGAGGGGTATGAGGGCATCACGCCGGACCGCACACTCGGCCGTGAATCCATGCTCAACCGCAGCGCCGTGGCCATCGGCCACGAACCGGCCTTTTACGGCTGGCTGAAGACAACCGGCCTCGAAGATCGGCAGATCGCCGAGCGGAAGGAGATCGCCGATCGGGCCATCTACCTCATCCCGGCCTGCCACTTCCCCGCGGAGGTCGAGGAGGTCGTGGAAGACCTCTTCGAAGAGATCTTTCGCCGCGAACTGAGGGCATGGCAGCCCGAAGAGAAGTATTGGCCCGATACCGCCGACTTCGGCCTCTTCACCCGCTGGTTCACGGTCGAGGGCTTTCCAGTGGTCGAAGACGTTGGCCGGGGCCGCGTGGAAGAGGAGACGTGAGCCGGGGCTTGAACCACCGACCTGCGGGTCCAGAGAGCAGGGCGGGAAGCACGACGAGATCGCCGACGAGCGCGGCCCACACGAGCAGCGAGAGCATCCAGGCGAACCGACGGGTGGGCGCGAAGGAACTGGCGGCGAACGCCAGGATGCCGATCCCGCAGACGACCGCGCTCTGCGCCAGCGCCGCAGCCGAGTGGCGATAGGCATCGTGCACGGCGCCGGCCCGATCGACGGCGTCGACCGTACCATCCTGGGCCGCGGCCCGCGCCGCGAGCCCGCGGCGAAAGAACGTGAGAAAGTGGAACGTGCCATCGACCGCCATGCCGAGGGCGATCGACGCGGTCATCGTGCTGCCGATGTCGATCGGCAGCTGGGCCCAGCCCAGGAGGCCGAAGAGGAGAACCATCGGAAACACGTTCGGGATCATGGCGACGAGGCCGGCCAGGATGCCGCGTTCCACCGCCATCATCACGAGCGTGATCACCACGCAGGCCGAGAGGAAGCTCGAGAACAGGTCGCCGAGCAGCGTCTTTTGGATCGCGTTGATGAGCGGCAGGACGCCGGTGCAGTCGGCGCTGACACCGGACGCCGCTCCGCCGTGGGCCGCCACGATCGGATCGACGGCGGCCCGCACGCGGCGGAGAAACTCGCCGTAGTCGAGGCCGGCGAGCGCCGAGGCACGGGCCGTCACCCGCCAGAGCTGCTCGTCGTCCACCTCGCGGATCAGGCTCATGTCGGCGAGCTGCGTGAGATTCGATTCGAGCTTGCGGGCCACCGCCGCCTTCTGCAGGGCCCCGCGGAGGCCCGATGCCTCGGGCAACTCGGGCAGAAAGAGCGCCGCCGACGTGAGCCCGCTCACGCCGGGCAGCGATGCGACCGCGTCGCCCACCTCGCGGACGATGTCGAGCCGTTCGGCCGGGCGGAGCGGCGACGACGACGCAAACCGCACGACCACCTCGATGGGAGCGAGTGGCCCGATGTGCTTCTCGAGCCAGCGGTAGTCGCGCACCACCGCGCTCTCGGACGTGAACAGCGTGTCGATCCCGACGGACGCCCGGATCTGCGGCACACCGCTGCCTGCCACCGCCAGGGCCGCCAGCGACGCGGCGGTGATCGGCATCGACCGCCGCACGACCGTATCGGCGAACCACGAGGCCGATGCGCCGTGACTCGCATGCGGCGTGCGGCTCCCGATCGGCCACCGCTCGAAGATGCCGGGCACCACCAGAAAGAGCACCGCGAGCGTCGCCATGACGCCGCAGGCGGCGTGGAAACCGAACACGCGGATCGGCTCGAGCTCGCTCACCACGAGTGAGATCAGCCCCAGGGCCGTGGTGCCGGCCGAGAGGCTGCACGGCAGCCAGCCGAGGGCGACGGCCCGCCGCGCCACTCCCTCCCGCGGCCCGTTCTCCGCCGCCTCCACGAGATAGTTGACGAGATGGATGCCGCCCGACACGCCGAGCGTGAGCACGAGCAGCGGCATCACGATCAGCACCGGGTTCATCCGGTCGCCCCAGGCGTGCAGCGACCAGAAGCAGATGCCCACGCAGAGCAGTGAGAGCACGAACACCAGCAGGGCATACCGCAGCGAACGCAGCGACCACCAGGTAAGACCGAGGATGATGACCGCTGCCGGCCCGCCGTAGAGCCGCAGGCTGTCGCCGCTCGCCTCGTCGACCGTCACGTTCTCGATCACCGGGCCCGCGAGATGCAGGTCGTCGTCGGACGGGGTCGCCGTCTTGCGGAGCGTGTCGCGAATCCAATCGACGGCCCGCCGCCGATCGGCGAGGCCTTCTGGAGTGAACGGAATCACGAGGCAGGTGGTCTCGCCATCGGGACCGACGAGCATGCCCGTCAGTCGCTCGATCGCCGTCTGGCGATCGAGAGCGAGCGGCGGGGCGGTGAGCCGCTCCAGCACGGTCGAGCCCGCGACGATCGGCTCGAACCAGAGACTGCCCTGCGGATCGCGCGGGGCGTCGGGGCCGTTGGCCACGGCGATGAATCGGTGGATAGCCGGGGCACCGAGCGTGCAGCCACTCCAGGAGGCCACGACCACGTCGCCGCTCTCGAACTCCCTCGTGAACTTCCGGTAGGCCTGCCGCGGCGCGAACGTGTCGGGAACCCACTCGATCGGCGTCGTCGTGTCGGTACCCATCACGGCGATCGCCGCTTGCACGATGAAGGGCACCGCGGCGGCGAGCACCGCGAGCGTCACCAGGCTGACGGTGAACAGCGGCGACGAACGTGGCGGCGGGCCGTCGGCCTTGGAGAGAGGGGCGGTCATGCGTTCCGTGCGGCGGGGTCGGCGTCTGACCGACGAAGGAGGATGATACCGCGCCCTCTCCGCGGAGGGTGGCTGGCACGTGCTATTCTTCGGATTCGCTCACGGACTTCCGATGCCCCCTTATCCACCACGTACCTTGGCGTTCCTCCGCGGCCTTGCCCTACGGTGCCCGCGGTGCGGCAGCGGCCGGCTGTTCCGCGGGCTCTTCCGGATGCACGACGCCTGCTCCGCCTGCGGGCTCACGTTCCGCCGCGAGCCAGGCTTCTACCTCGGCTCGATCTACATCAACTACGGGATCACGGTGATCCTCACCGGCCTGCTCTACGCGACGCTGGCGTTGGGCCTCGGGCTCCCGCAACGCACCACGCTCGGCATCTGCCTCGCCGTCGCCGTGCTCTTTCCGCTGGCGTTCTTCCGCCACGCGCGGAGTTTTCTGCTGGCGATGGATAGCGCGGTCAACCGCCACCAGTCGCAGCCACCCGCGGCCGGTGGAACGCCGGGCGAGCCCGGGCTGAGCCAGGCACAGCTCAGGGCGCTCTCGCAGGACGATGCCAGCGCCGGCTGCATGATGGGCATCGCGCTGGCTTTGATCGTGCTCTTCGGCCTGCTGATGGCCGGGGTCACGATCTACTTCACGATGATCACGCCCACGGCCAGCCTGCCGTCGGTGTAGTAGGGATCGCCGCCGCCATTGCGGCCCTCGCGATGCCGGTGGAACCGGTCCACCCAATAGAAGCCGTCGAGCACGCCGGAATCACGGGCATCGACGAGCAGCTTGTTGCGTTCGCGGTCGATGTCAGGGCCGATGCGGTGCGTGATGCCCCCCGCCTCGCGACTGATCTCGACCCGTTCGTCAAACGTTGCGGCGCCCAGCCAGAGCGGCTCGCCGTTGTCGTCCACCTCGGCCGACTTCCAGAACCGCACGTGGTGCCGCTGCTTCGGGCTATTCCCCACGGGCTGCTCGAACGCGTAGTCCTCGCGTCGCCCCCAGAGATAGAGGTCGCTCACCGGGGCGTGCTCGTAGGGCTTGTGCAGCACGACGTCGGCCGCGATCCGCAGCGACGTGCGGAGCGTGATCGGGTCGGCCGCATACCAGCGGGCCGCGGCGAGGGTGCGGTGGAGCTCTTCGTCGGTGCCGATGAAGGCCACGTTGACGGCGTCGCCGGGCCGGCCGTCCTTCGTGGAGGTCACCCGTGGGGCCCGCGCCAGGGCCGGGTGGCCGATGATCTCCCCGTCGGGCTGCTGGGCGGGGCAGGGGACAACCCAGCCGAGCAGTGCCAGGGCCAAAAAGAACACGAACACGCGGCTGCGGGAAGGCGTCATCTCGGGTTCTCCAGCGCTCCGGGAAGGCCGGGACGGTAGCGGGGCCGCCCCCGGCCCTCAAGGCCGCATTCGGCAGGTTGCGGCACGGGGTCTTCAGGCCGACGTGTTGCATTTGGCGGGGCGGTGCGGTTTGACCCGTAGGCGGGATTCCGCCGGCAGTCCCATACGAGGTTTCCCGCATGGCCACCCCAGCGGTCCAATCAACTCCGGCTTCCTGGATGTCGCGATGGCTCGTGGCCGCCGGGGTCTACAACCTCGCCTGGGGGGCCGTCACGGTTCTCCACCCCCGCTGGCTCTTCGACCTCACGGGAATGGAGCAGCCCAACTATCCGTTCATCTGGCAGTGCGTGGGGATGATCGTGGGCGTGTATGGGATCGGCTACCTCGCCGCCGCCCGCGATCCCATGACCCACTGGCCGATCGTTCTCGTCGGGTTTCTCGGCAAGATCTTCGGTCCGCTCGGCTACGTGATGGGCGTGCTGCAGGGGGACGTGCCGCCGGCCTTCGGCGTGACGCTGCCCACCAACGATCTCGTCTGGTGGGTGCCCTTCGGCCTGATCCTGTACCATGCCGCGCGGGCCCACGGATTTGGCGGCATGCGAACGGCCGCGAGTGAGGCCGGACAGCGTCGGGCCGCAGCATCGTGACGTTCAGCGAAATCGTCCTCGCGGCGCAGGCCGTCTCGTCGGCCGCGATGTGCGGCCTGATCTGGTTCGTGCAGGCGGTGCACTATCCACTGTTCGCGCGCATCGAAGGAGAGTCGTCCACGCGGTTTGCCGACGAGCATCAGGCCCGCACGGGTCGAGTGGTGATCCCGTTCATGCTCGTCGAGGGACTCACGGCCATGATCATCGCCTGGTCGCCGCCCGCCGGCGTGCCCCGCGTGCTTGCGGTCGCGGGTGTCGCGATCGTCGTCGCGATCTGGGTCTCGACCGCCTGCGTGCAGATGCCGCTCCACGCAAGGCTTTCCCGCGAGGGCCACTCGCCCGCCGCCGTGAACGCGCTCGTGCGATCGAATTGGCTGCGGACGGTGCTCTGGTCGGTGCGGGCCGTGCTCGCGGCCTGGATGCTCGTCGCAGCCACCCGGCACGCGGCGTGAGCGGCGGCCCAGGGCGACTATTTCTCGAGCGCCCGCTCGACGAACACGCGCGCGGCGATGGCGGCCTCTGAGAGCAGCGTGTAGTTGTCCGACACCGCATGGATACGCCGAGCCAGGTCGGCGTCGAAGCAGCGGAGCACGAGACGCAGCGGTCGATCCGTGCGGCTCGCCTCGGCCACCGATTGGGCCGTGAGGCCGATCTCGAGATTGAGTGCGTCGTTGCCAGTGCAGGCGACGAGGGCCCGCGCCCGCTCGATGCCGGCGCGGTGCAGGATCACCGGCCGCGTCGCATCCCCGACGATCACCGGGCAGCGGGGGTTGGTCTCGCGGTGCAGCTCGTCGTCGGCCGAGGGGTCTACCACGACGACCTGGCTGCCGCGCTCGAAGAGATCGCGAGCCACGGCCATGCCGACCGACCCGAGCCCGCAGACCACGACGTGATTTCGCAGCCGCCGGGCCCGAAGTTCATTCCGCAGTCGATCCGCGGTGCCGGTGACCACGAACACGGCCAGCAGCGACGCCGTCAGGCCAATCAGGAGCACGCCCGCGAACATCAACCCGACGCCGAAGAGCTTCACCCAGCCGGGGGCATCCAGGAGGTTGATGTCACCGAAGCCGACGGTCGTGACGACAGTGGTCGCGAAGTAGGTGGCGTCGATCCAGGAGAGGCCGAGCGTGGCACGAAACACGACGATCGCCGTGGCGTAGAGGCCCACGAGCAACAGCGGGATCGCCAGGAACTCGGTGCGAATCGGCCGCCGGGGCAAAGGCATGCGGCGGTCGCAAGGCCTGAGAGTTGCGGCAGAGGAGGGGGCCGCCAACGCCGCCTCGACGAACGCGCTGGCCGCCAGGTCGGCCGGGGCGAGCGCCGCGGCGATGCCGAAGTCGGCCTCGAACCGCCGCGCGAGCTGCGACTGCGAGTGCCGCATCACGATCCGCACGTGGGGCGACTCGCCGCGGATCTCGAGGGCTGCCTCCAGATTGTTCACATCGCTGGCGGTCGTGAGCACGACGGCCTGGGCTTCGTCGATACCGGCCTCGCGGCGGACCGACGGCGTGCGGAAATCCCCCGCCACGATTCTCGCCCCGGCCGCCGCGGCGCGTTCGATCCGCTCGCGGCTGGTGTTCGCGTCGGAAACGACCGTCACCGTGCAGCCACAGCCCCGCAGGGCCTCCACCACCTGGAGGCCGAACCGACCGAGACCACAGACGACGACGGAGTGCATGGCGGGAAAGTATAGGAGATGGCAGTGACCGTTTCGGGCTGGTCGCTGCGGGCGGCGGCGGAGCACAATTGGACATGCAACCAGCGCCCCGCGTCTCCCGCTTCGCCCCCGTCGCCTGGATCCTGCTCGACTGGGCAGCGAGTGCTTTTTCGACCGTGCTCATCACGCTCGTCGTGGCCTACGTCGAGAAGGTGGTGTTCGCCGATCGGCCGTGGGGCGTGGAGGCCGGGGTCGTCTGGGCCTGGACGCTCGCCGCCGCGATGCTCGTCTCGGCCGTCGCCGCCCCCTGGCTCGCCGCCTGGGCCGACCGCACCCGCGGCCATCAGCGGGCCGTCGTGATGAGCGTCGTCGCCGGGAGCGCGGCCCTGCTCGCGCTCGGCGCCGCGCCTCCGGCTATGCGGCTGGCCGTCGTGGCCGCGATCGTGATGGCGAGTGTTGGCTTCGACATGGCGGCGATCTTCACCGGCAGCCTGCTGGCGAAGATCGCCGAGGGAAAGGGGGCCGACCGACTGTCGGCGGCGGGCTTCGCGGCCGGCTATGCGGGCGGCGCGATCGCCCTCGTCGCGGCCACGGCGGTCGTCGCGATGCACGACTCGCTCGGCCTCACGACCACAGGCGGACTGCGGGCTGCGTTTGCCCTCACGGGCCTGTGGTGGCTCGGGTTTTCACTGCCGGCGGCATTCGCGCGGTTTGGCGACGGGGCAGGGGAGCACCACGCGGCCTCGTCGGCCCGCGAGCTCTTCGACTTCGCCCGCTCGCTCGCCCGGCCTCCTGCCACCGATGGCCACGACGGCCGTCCGCTCGCGGCGGTGCTCCTCGGGGCCGTGCTCGTGCTCGGCGCGGTGCAGACGGCCATCGCCCAGTTTTCGAGCGTGGCCCTCGAGGAGTTTCGGCTCGATGCCCAGGCCCTCGTGCGGCTGGTGCTGCTCGTGCAGGCGGTCGCCCTGCCGGGGGCGCTCGCCGTCGGCTGGCTCTCCGCGCGGGCCGGTCGCAGCGTGGCCATCGCCGTCTGCCTGGCCGGCTGGGTCGCGGTGCTGGTGCTCGCCTGGTTCGTCCACACGGTGCCACAGCTTTATGCGCTCGCCGTTCTGCTGGCACTCGTGCTCGGCGGCATCCAGAGCGTGATCCGGGCCACCGTGGCCGACCTCGCCCCCGAGGGCAGGGCAGGGGCCACGTTCGGCGTCTTGCAGGTGGGCACGAAGCTCGCGGGCTTCGCCGCCAGCCTCGCCTTCGGCGGCATCTACCAGCTCACGGGAAGCCCGCGGGCCGGCCTCACCCTGCTCGTGGTGCAGATTCTCGCCGGCTGGTGGGCGTTGCAGGCCGTTCAGGCCTCGATGCGCTCCACGCGACCCACGACGAGGCTGAGATGAGCTAAGGAAGTGATGGCACGACTTCTTTTCGCACACAACGTTCGATTGATGTACCGTTTGCACATGCGCATCACGGCCACGGCCCACGATCACCCGGTACTGGCGATCGCGTTTCTGCTTGCGGGGATCTGCAACGGAGTCGCCCACGCCGACACGCCCTCCAACGCGCTCACGGAGCCCGAACGGCGGTCGGGCTGGCGACTGCTCTTTGATGGCCAATCATCAGACGCGTTTCGTGGGTACCGCCGGAACGATGTGCCCGCTGGCTGGGTGGTGGAGGAAGGGGCGCTCGTGAGGCGGTCGGCCGGGGCAGGGGATCTCATCACGAAGGACACGTTCGAGCACTTCGAACTCCTCCTCGACTACCGGATCGCTCCCGGCGGCAACAGTGGCGTGATGTTCCATGTGACCGAGACCGAGCGGGCCCCGTGGATGACCGGGCCGGAGGTGCAGATCCTCGACAACCAGGCCGCCAGGGAAGGGCAGAAGGCGGGCTGGCTCTACCAGCTCTACGCCCCCAAGAAGCCCGAGTGGCTCGTCGACGTGGAGGTCAAGGCGGGGCGGCTGAGAAACGAATGGCTCGACGCCACGCGGCCGGCGGGCGAATGGAACCAGCTCTACCTGCGGGTCGCCCCCGACTCCGGAGAAGTGTGCCTCAACGGAGTGAGGTACGTCACATTTCGCAAGGGTGACGAGGAGTGGGCGAAGCGAGTGGCGGCGAGCAAGTTCAAGACATTCGCCGAGTTTGGCAAGGCGACGCGCGGGCACATCTGCCTCCAGGATCACGGCGACGAGGTTGCCTTCCGCTCGATCAAGGTGCGTGAGCTCGATGCAGAGGGGGCACCGCTCGGGGCGATTCCTGAAGACACGTTGCCCCTGCAGCCCGAGCCGGCTTTCCCCGGGATCACCTGGGAGGGCTGGTCGCCCGTGAACGACGACGGCACGCCCGCGGAGCCGCTGCGGCCGCTCACCGTGGCGCACGCGGGCGATGGCACTGGCCGGCGGTTCGTGCTCGATCAATCCGGAATGATCCACGTAGTGCCGCGAGAACTGCCGACGAAAAACCTGCAGGCCCGGCTGTTCCTCGACATCCGTCGGCAGACCGCGCCGTGGCGCAAGGCCAACGAGGAAGGGCTGCTCGGCCTCGCCTTCCATCCGCGGTATCGCGAGACGGGTGAATTCTTCATCTGCTACTGCCGCGAGGTGGAGCCGCGGATGGAGCGGATCTCGCGGTTCCGCGTGTCGCGGGACGACCCCGACCGGGCCGATCCGGCGAGCGAAGAGGTGCTCCTCGAATTCGAGCAGCCGCTGCCCAACCACAACGGCGGCTCGATCGCGTTCGGCCCCGACGGCTTTCTCTATGCGGGGATCGGTGATGGCGGCGGTCGCGATGACCCGCTGCGCACGGCCCAACGGCTCGACACGCTCCTCGGCAAGATCCTGCGGCTCGACGTCGAGCGCCGCGACGCCGGGAAGACCTACGCGGTGCCGGCCGACAACCCGTTCGTAGGGCGTGCGGACGCGCGGCCCGAGATTTTCGCGTTCGGCTTCCGCAACCCGTGGCAGATCGCATTCGACCGGGCGACCGGCCGGCTCTGGACGGCCGACGTGGGGCAGGATCTCCGCGAGGAGATCGACGTCGTGGAAAAGGGGGGCAACTACGGCTGGAGCCTGCGGGAGGGGAGCGGCCCGTTCGGCCCCGTCGCCGCCGCGACGCCGTCGATCGATCCCGTCTGGGAATATGACCACCAGATTGGCAAGTCGATCACCGGCGGCTTCGTGGTCCGCGGCTCGCCGCTGGCCGTCCTCGAGGGGAGCTATCTCTACGGCGACCACGTGAGCGGCAAACTCTGGGCCCTGCGGCCCGACGACCATCCGCGCGAGACCGTGAACGCCTCGGTGCCATGGAACGGCCTGCCCGTCTTCGGCTTCGGCCAGGACGAAGCGGGCGAGGTGTACGTGCTCACCTCGTCGCCGACCGGGCAGGGCGTATTTCGCCTCGCGCGGCCATGAATCGGTGGACTTCCGCCGCGCCGGGCAGGCGTCGATGCTCGACAAGCCGTCGCGTTTCTTGCGTATTTCGCTCGTGGAGGATACTTTCACGGGATCATGCATACTTTCTTCCATACCAGAAACTTTTACAACGACCGGATCGAGCCTTGGATCGGCAAGCCCGTGATCAAGGTGCTCACGGGCATGCGCCGCGTCGGAAAAAGCTGCGTGCTCCGACAGGCCGCATCGCTGCAGCAGTCCCACGGCGTTCCCAAAAAACGGACGCTGTTCGTCGACAAGGAGGACGTCGCATTCGACGCTATCCGCGACCATCGGCATCTGGCCGCGTGGATCAAGAAGCAGGCGCCCACCGGCCGCGCCGCCCTCCTCGTGGACGAGGTTCAAGAGATCGACGGCTGGGAGCGGGTGGTCAATTCGTGCCTCAAGGAAGGCCGCTTCGACATCTACGTGACCGGATCAAACGCGAGAATGCTTTCGTCCGACCTCGCCACGCTCCTGTCGGGGCGGTACGTCGAGATCCCGATCTTGCCCTTGAGCCTGCCGGAGTTTCTCCAGTTTCGGGCGGCGCCTTCCGGAAGAGCCCGCGAGCTGTTTCCGGAGTATCTCCGCTACGGCGGACTGCCCGCCATTCAACAGCTCGGCGATGATGAACACAGTCGTTACCAATACCTATCGTCCGTGTTCGATACGATCGTGCTCAAGGACGTCATCTCCCGCCATGAGGTGCGGAACGTGCCTCTGTTTCAGAACATCTGCCGGTTTGCTTTCGATAATGCCGGTCAGCTTTTTTCGGCAAACCGGGTGGCCGATTACCTGAAGAGTCAACGACTCGCGGTGACGGTCGACACGGTGCAGCGGTACATGGGGTATCTCTGCGATGCGTTCGTATTCCACCGCGTGCGACGGTATGACCTCCGCGGCAAGCGGCATCTCGAGATCAATGAAAAGTATTACCCCGGTGACATCGGACTGCGGCATGCCGTACTCGGTTACCGGCAGGATTCGATCAACGGGATGCTGGAAACGCTGGTTCACCAGGAGCTCGTGCGGCGCGGCTATGCCGTGTCGGTCGGGAAGTTCGGCTCCCGGGAAATCGATTTCGTGGCCGATCGCGGCAGGGAGCGGCTCTACGTGCAGGTCGCCTACCTGATGCCGACGGCGGAGACGCGGGAGCGGGAATTTCGTGTTCTCGAAGAGATTCCCGACAACCACCCGAAGCTCGTTCTCAGCCTTGACCCCGTGCCCGTGGAGCATCCTGGCGGAATTCGCCACGACAACGTCGTCGACTTCCTCATGCAAGCCTGACACGACCGCCAGGCGTTCGGCCGAAGCTAGGTGGCCCCCACGCATGCCGCGATCCGCTCGAACGGCAGCCGACTTCCGTTCAGATCAGCAGCGACTTCACCGGCTTCGCCGGCTCGACGCCCGTGAGCTTCGTGTCGAGCCCCTGATATTCGACCGTGAACCGGGCGTGGTCGATGCCGAGCAGATGCAGCATCGTGGCGTGCAAATCGCGGACGTGGACGATGTCCTTGATGGCGTTGTAGCCGAAATCGTCGGTCTCGCCGTAGGTGATGCCCGGGCGGATGCCGCCGCCGGCGAGCACCATGCTGAAGCCCTTGATGTGGTGGTCACGGCCGATTTTGTCTTCCTTTCCCTGCCCCATCGGCGTGCGGCCGAATTCGCCGCCGATCACGACGAGCGTCTCGTCGAGCAGCCCGCGCCGCTCGAGGTCGGTGAGCAGCGCGGCCGCCGCCCGGTCGGTCGGCGGGCAGATCTCGTCCATGTGGCTCTTGATGTTGCCGTGGTGATCCCAGTCGCTGTGGTAGAGGTGCACGAACCGCACGCCCCGCTCCACGAGCCGCCGGGCCATGAGGCAGTTGGTGCCGACCGTCGCCTTGCCCGGCTCGGCCCCGTACAGCGCGAGCGTCTCGGCCGTCTCACCGGAGAGATCGGCCAGCGCCGGCACGCTCGACTGCATCCGGAAGGCGAGCTCGTATTGCTTGATCCGCGTGGCGATCTCGGGGTCGGCGAGCGTGGCGAGCCGGTGGTTTTCGAGGGCCGCCACCGTGTCGATCACGTCCCGTTGATGGCTCGCCGACACGCCCGGCGGATTCGTGACGTAATGCACGGGGGCCCCGCTCGTCGCGAACTCGACCCCCTGAAACTGCCCCGGCAGGAAGCCCGAGTGCCACTGCCGCGCGGCGATCGGCTGCGGGCTGCGGCCCATCTTGCTCGTCATCACGACGAAGCCGGGCAGGTCGTCGGCCTCGCTACCGAGGCCGTAGGTCACCCACGCGCCCATGCTCGGCCGGCCGGAGAGCGCCGTGCCGCAGTTCATGAACGTGTGCGCCGGATCGTGGTTGATCTGCTCGGTCACCATGCTCCGCACGATCGCGTATTTGTCGGCCAAGCCCCCGAGCAGCGGAAAATAATCGCTCACCTCGGCGCCGCACTCGCCGCGCCGCGCGAAGCCCTTGCGAGGGCCGAGGCAGATGAGCTTCTGCCCCTGGAGCTGCGCGATCGGCTGGCCGGCCGTCACGCTCTCGGGCATCTCTTTGCCGTCGAGTTCCGCGAGCAGCGGCTTGTGGTCGAATGTCTCGAGGTGGCTCGGGCCGCCGGCGAGGCAGAGGAAGATCACCGCCTTCGCCTTCGGGGGATGGTGGAGCGGGTGGACCGCGCCGGGATAGCGATCGGAAGATCCGCCCGTTCGCGACTGCGTTGAGATGGCCGCCGCCAGCCCATCGCGGGCCAGCAACCCCGAGAGCGCGGCGCCCCCGAGCGACAGTCCCGACCGGGCGAGAAACGTGCGGCGGTGAATTGCGGCAGGATCGTGCATGATGTCAGTCACCCGTGGGTGGTGTTCCGGCTCCGGGACGGCATGAGTTCCCTCGCGGTGGCCGCGGCGGCCAAATGCTCGGGATCCTCACGCCGATCCCGTCGCCTCGTCGTGCGGTGTGTCAGTATCTCGCGATCGTCTCGTTGAGGTTGAGCACCGCGCGGGCGGCGGCAGTCCAGGCGGCCAGTTCGGTTTCGTTCAACGTCTTGTCGCGCGGCGCGATGCCGACGGCGAGGAGTTCACCGGCCGCCTGCGGGCTCGCCTTGAATTCATCGCGGCGGCGGGCAAGCAGGTCTTTCACGATCGCAAGCTCCCTCGCATCCGGCGATCGCGAGACCGCCCGCTTCCAGAGAAATGCGATCCGTTCATCGTCGCCGGCGCCGCCCGACGTGAGCGCGAGCTCCGCGAGCTTCCGCGCCGCCTCGACGAACGTGGGGTCGTTCAGGAGCACGAGCGCCGCCTTGGGCGTGTTGCTCCGCATCCGGGCCGCCGTGCATTCCTCGCGGTTGGGCGCGTCGAAGGCGAGCAATTGCGGATGCAGAAACATCCGCTGCCAGTGCACATAGAGGCCCCGCCGCCACTGCCGCGAGTCATCGTCGGCCTTGTATTCCCGAATCGGGAAATTCAGGTGCCGGTAGTAGCCGGCCGGCTGGTAGGGATGCACGCTCTCGCCGCCGAGCTGCTCGACGAGCAGGCCGCTCGTGAAAAGGGCCGTGTCGCGAACGTTCTCCGCCGGCAGCCGCCAGCGGCCCTGCCGCGCCAGCAGCCGGTTGTCGGGGTCGCGGGCGAGCAGATCGGCCGCGGCATCCGACGACATCCGGTAGGCCCGGCTCGATACGATCGTGCGGACGAGGTCGCGGACATTCCAGCCGCCGCGCATGAACTCGAGCCCCAGCCGGTCGAGCAATTCGGGATGGTCGGGCAGTTCGCCCTGGCCGCCGAAGTCGCCCACGCTGCGGCAGAGACCCGCGCCAAAGAAGATCGCCCAGAGGCGATTCGCCGTGACCCGGGCCGTCAATTCGCCGACGCCCCTCTCGGCGACGGGCCGCACGAGCCACGAGGCGAGATCGGCGCGGGAGGGCCGGCCCTTCGCGTCGACGCTGCCGAGAAACACGGGGATGGCCGGTTCGACGACCGCGCCCGTCTCGTCCATCCAGTTGCCGCGCGGCAGGAATCGCACCTGCCGCGGCTCCTTCAGCGCCCGCGTGACCATCAGCCTGCGGTCGAGCGCCTTGCGATCGCCCAGGAGCCGCTGGAGCTCGAGCCGCTTTGCCACCACCGTCTCCGGCTCAGGCTCCTCGGGCTGGGCCCGTGGCGGCAAGACGAGCGGCGGCAGCTCGTTCTCGAGCGAGTGGATGCGGGCATCGAGGTCGGCGGCCCGTTCGCGGTCGAATGGCCCGACGAGCGTGATCTCGGGATCTCGCTTCGTCGGCAACGTATTCAGGTTTTGGCCGCCAAAGCCCCCCTTGTCCATGTGCTTCTCGTCGTCGATGTCGGCGAAGAACGCGCCCAACGCGTGGAAGTCTTTGGCGGTGTAGGGATCGTATTTGTGGTCGTGGCACTGGGCACAGCCCACCGTCGCCCCCATCCACACGCCCGACACGTTGCGGATCCGGTCGGCCTGGTAGATGGCCCGGTATTCCTTGATCTGCAGGCCGCCCTCGTGCGTCGTCTGCAGGAGCCGGTTGTAGGCGCTCGCGAGCACCGCGTCTTCAGGATGCTCGCCCGCGGCCGGTCCGACGAGGTCGCCGGCGAGTTGCAACACCGTGAACCGATCGAACGGCACGTTGTCGAGAAACGCCTTGATCACCCAATCGCGGTAAGGCGCGATGCTGTGGGGCTGGTCACCGTGGTAGCCGACGGTGTCGGCGTAGCGAACGAGATCCAGCCACCAGGCCGCCATCCGCTCTGCGTGCCGCGGCGAGGCGAGCAGCCGGTCTATCAACAACATGTAGGCGTCAGGCCGGGTGTCGGCCAGATACGCCTCGACCTCGGCGGGCGTCGGCGGCAGACCGGTGAGATCGAACGTGACGCGGCGGAGGAGCGTGACCGGATCGGCGTCGGGGGCGGGGGCGAGCCCTTCGGCCTCGAGCCGGCCGAGGACGAATTCGTCGATCCAGTTGTCGCCCCAGTCGGCCTGCTTCGAGGCCGGCGGCGCGTGGGCGTGGGGCGGCACGTAGGCCCAGTGGGGAGAGTAGGGGGCTCCCGCGGCGATCCACTTGGCGAGCAGCTGCTTCTGCTCTGCCGTGAGCACGTGGTTCGTCTCCGGCGGCGGCATCGTCGTGTCGGGATCGGTCTCGTGAATGCGGGCGACGAGCTCGCTCTCGTCGGGCCGGCCGGGGACGATCGCCCGGGCCCCCGAGTCGAGTTCCGAGATTGCCGCCTCGCGATCGTCGAGCCGCAGGCCGCCGCGGCGGTCGTGCTCGTCGGGGCCATGGCAGGCGAAGCAGTTCCGCGACAGGATCGGCCGGATATCGCGATTGAAGTCGGGAGCCTTCTCGGCAGCCTGACCAGAGGCGGCAAGCTCGCCGGCCACGATCGCGACGACGATCAGACGAAGGCTGTACATCGGGAGTGACCTGCGGCCATGAACAATAGGGGCGGGAGCGAATTCTTGGTAGTCTACGACCGTGTCAGAACTCTACTGATTATCGTCCCTTTCCCGGTGCCGAAAAGAGTCCTGACACCTTTTTGCCCCCGCCAATAGGCTGAGGAGGAAAAGCCTGATGCTCGCGCGGACCATGCTCCGGCGGCCGATTCTCGCACTGTTGTGCGTCGCAACGTTGGGCCTCCGGGCCGAAGCCAGCCCGCCGGTCGCTCCCACCGAGGCCCTCACGCCGGACGAGGAGCGGGCGAAGTTCAAACTGCCGCCCGGATTCGAGATTCAGCTCGTGGCCAGCGAGCCCCAGATTCAGAAGCCGATGAACCTGGCGTTCGACACCCGCGGCCGACTGTGGGTGACCCACTCGGTCGAGTATCCGTTCGCTGCCGCGCCGGGAACCACTCCGCGCGACGGCCTCACCGTGCTCGAGGGTTTTGGGCCCGACGGCCGGGCGACGAAGGCGACGCTCTTCGCCGACGGCCTGAATATCCCGATCGGCGTGCTGCCGCTGCCCGTCGGCAGGCCGGACGGCCGCGGCCAGGAGGTGATCGTCTGGTCGATCCCCAATATCTGGAAGCTCACCGACACCGATGGCGACGGGAAGGCCGACCGCCGCGAAGTGCTCTACGGCCCGTTCGACTTCGCCGACACCCACGGCAACCAGAATGCATTCCGGCTCGGGGCCGACGGCTGGGTCTACGCCTGCCACGGCTTCCGCAATGCGTCGAAAGTGAAGCTGCGCGGCGAGGGGGATGTCGTCCTCGAAATGACGTCCGGCAACAGCTACCGCTTCCGCCCCGACGGCTCGGCGATCGAGCAGATTTCGTGGGGGCAGGTAAACCCGTTCGGCATGTGCTTCGACCGGATGGGCAACCAGTTCACGGCCGACTGCCACTCCAAGCCGATCATGATGATCCTCCGCGGCGGTCATTACGAAAGCTTCGGCAAACCGCACGATGGCCTCGGCTTCGCGCCGCTCACCACGGGCGACGGCCACGGCTCGACCGGCATCGCCGGCATGGTGGCCTACGAGGCGGAACAGTTTCCCGCGGAGTATCGCGGGTCGATGTTCGTGGGCAACGTCATGACCAACATCATCCATCGCGACGTCCCCGAGTGGCGGGGCTCGTCGCCGTGGGTTGAGAAGCCGACCGATTTCGTGTCGTGCGATGACTGGTGGTTTCGGCCGGTTGATCTCCAGCTTGGCACCGACGGCGGTCTCTACGTGGCCGACTTCTACAACTGCATCATCGGCCACTACGAGGTCGACCTGAAGCATCCCCGCCGCGACCGCCACCGCGGCCGGATCTGGCGGATCGTCTGGAAGGGGATGGATGGCAAGGGGGCGACCGGATCGCCTGCCGATTTCACCCGCCTGGAGAATGACAGGCTCGTGGCGCTGCTCGGGGATGGCAATGCGACCATGCGTCGGCTCGCGTTCGACACGCTCATCGCACGGGCCGCGCCGCCAGGCAGCGATCGCGACGGTGTGGCTTCGCTACTCGAGGGCGTGCTCGCCGCGCCGGTCTCGGGCGCCGCCCATGCCGACGATCGTCGGGCGTTTGCCGTCCGCGGGCTCGCGAGGCTCGGGAGGCTCACTGGCGACTCGCTCGCGCGGGCCACGAACGATCCCGCGCCGGTCGTTCGCGTGCACCTCATGAAAACGCTCGCTGCCATGCCCGGCTGGGATGCGGCCCGAGGCGGTCTCGTTCGCGCGAAACTCGCCGACGCCGATCCGTTCGTTCGCCGTGCGGCCGCCGAGGCGCTGGCGGAGCATCCGGAGCCGGCGTCGATTCAGCCGCTCGTGCAGGCGTGGCTCGCGGCCCCGAGCGACGACGTGCAGCTGATCCAGGCCCTGCGGATCGCCGTGCGGAACCAGCTGCGCACGACGCCGCCGGACGTTTTGGCCGGCCTCACGCTCGCCGACACCGAGTGGCTCAAGCTCATCGAGATCGCGGTCGCCGTGCCGGACGACGCAGTCGCATGGTTCGCCTTCGACTACCTGCGCGGCCACGACGCCGAGCCCGACCTCGTGAGCCGCTGCCTCGCGAGCGTGGCCCAGCACTGCGGCGACGAGCGGGTTGACGAGGCCGCGAGGTTTGCCCGGGCGAACAATAGCGAGAGCATCGCTGCGGAGGCCGGCGCGTTTCAGTCGCTCTTCGACGGCCTGGCTCGCGGTGGTAAAAAACTCTCGAGTGACGACGAGCTCGGGCGTTGGGGCGCCTCCCTCGCGCCGAGCATCCTCAACCTCGTGGGGAATTCGAGTGGCGGCCCGCTGCCCGCCGCCAATCTTGTGTCGCTTGCGCTCAAGGTGGCGGAGCAGCTGCGGCTGGCGACCGTCACCGTCCAGACGCTCGGCGTGTTGCGTCATGCCGGGCTGCCGGATGACGTCCGCACCACCGCCGCCGCCACGGCCGCCGCGCTCGACGCGCGGCAAGCGGCTGCGGCCTTGGCGACGATCGTGAGCAGTGGTGCGGAGCCGGTGCCGCTGCGTCAGGCCGTGGCCCGCCAGCTCGGCGCGACCGACACGCCGGAGGCCCGCAGCACGCTGGCCGCGGCGATCGTCACCGCGCCCGCAGCCTTGCAGCAGCCCTTTGCCTTGGCGCTCGCCTCGACAAAGGAGGGCGCCGAGCTGCTTCTGGAGCGGGTGGCCGCCGGGAAGGCGTCGGCGCGGCTCCTGCAAGACAAGCCGGTCGTGAACCGGCTGCAGGCCTCGGGAGCGGCCGACGTCGAAGAGCGGATCGCCGACCTCACCCGCAATCTGCCCTCGGCCGACACCGCAATCCGGCAGGTGATCGCCCGCGTGGCGGCCGACCATGCGAAGGCGACGCCGTCGATCGATGCGGGGCGGGCGATCTTCGCGAAGACCTGCGCGAGCTGCCATCGCATCGCCGACGTGGGGGGCAAGGTCGGCCCGCAACTCGATGGCGTGGGGCAGCGAGGTGCGGAGCGGCTGCTGGAGGACATCCTCGATCCGAATCGCAACGTCGACGAGGCCTTCCGCACGACCATGGTGACGACGAACGACGGCCGCGTGATCTCAGGCCTCAAGCTCCGCGAGGATGGCGGCGATCTGATCCTCGTCGACAGCACGGGCAAGGAGCTGCGAATCGCCGCCGCCGACATCGACGAGGTGGCCGTCTCGCCTCTCTCGCCGATGGCGTCGAACATGCTCGACCAGATCGGCGAACAAAACCTGCCCGACCTGCTCGCCTACCTGATGCAGCCGTCGGCCAGGCCGTGATGCCCGCGACGGGGAAGGCTTTTCGCGGTCGATCGCGTCGGCCCCCGTCCGTTTCTTTCCGGCCGCGGTGAGGTGGAGGGAGGGGACGGTTTTATGAGTCGCTCCAAAAATGTTTCGCTTGCAGCCTCGCGACCAGCATGCGATACCCCGCGGCGGTTTATACTCCGAGCCTGAAGCGTTCGCCCCGTCCGCCTCCGGGCAGCCGTGGCTCACCCTCGTGGAGATTTGCCGTGAACCAGCCCCGCCCCGATTCGCACGCTCCTGGCAGCACCCGCCGCACGTTCCTCGGCACCGCCGGACAAATGGCCGCCGCAGCCGGCAGCCTCGCCGGCGTGGCCCGGGCCGCCGATGAGGCGACCGAGCCCAAGCCACCCGCGGTGCAACCCGGTGGCAGCGACGAGATTCGCCTCGCCCTCATCGGCTGCGGCGGCCGGGGCGCGGGTGCCGCGGCGGACGCCCTGTCCGTGACCTCCGCCCCCATGAAGATGTACGCGATGTGCGACATCTTCCCGCAGAACATCGAGACCCGCCACAAGGCGCTCGTCGAACAGTTCAAGGACAAGGTGGACGTGCCGAACGAGCGGAAGTTCGTGGGCTTCGAGGCCTACAAGCAGGCGATGGACGCCCTGCGGCCCGGCGACATCGCGATCCTCACCACGCCCCCTGCCTTCCGGGCACCGATGTTTCGCTATGCGATCGAGAAGGGGCTGAACGTCTTCATGGAGAAGCCGATCGCGGTGGACGGGCCAAGCGCCCGGCGGATCATCGAGCTTTCCGCCCTCGCCGACGCGAAGAACCTGAAGGTGGGCGTGGGGCTGATGGCCCGGCACAACAGCGCCCGACAGGAACTCTTCCAGCAGCTCCGCGAAGGGGCCGCCGGCGACATCATCACGCTCCGCGGCTACCGCATGCAGCCGGCCGTGCAGGGCTGGGATTTGTTCCCGGGGCCGCCGAAAGACATGACGGAACTGCAGTGGCAGGTGAAGCGGTTCCACTGCTTCCTCTGGGCCAGCGGCGGCATCTTCAGCGACTATTACATCCACCACATCGACGAAGCCTGCTGGATGAAGGACGCCTGGCCGGTGAAGGCCGAGGCCAATGGCGGCCGGCAGATGCGGGCCAAGATCGACGACCAGAACTTCGACAACTACTCGGTGGAATACACGTTCGCCGACGGCTCGAAGTTCTTCTACTTCGGCCGCACGATCCCGAAGGCCGAGTCAAAGTTCGGGCTCTTCGGCCACGGCTCGAAACACGCTTTCCGGATCTCGAGCACCGGCCACCATCCGGCCCGCTCGGCGATCTTCAAGGGCCAGGAGATCGACGACAAGAACACGATCTGGACGGCGGACAAGAGCGAGACCCAGCCCTACCGCCAGGAGTGGATGGATCTCGTCGAGGCTGTCATCAAAAACACGCCCTACAACGAGGCCGTCCGCGGAGCCCAGGCGAGCCTCGTGACGGCGATGGGGCGGTTTGCGGCCCACACCGGACAGGCGATCACCTACGACGAGATGCTCAACTGCCCCGACGACCTCACGGCCGGCGTCGACGCGCTCACCGACTCCTCGCCGCCGCTGCTGCTGGCCAACGCCGACGGCACCTACCCCGTGCCGTATCCGGGCAAGTACAAGTACGAGTATCGCGACTGAGCGGGGTTGAGCACGGTGCGAAGCCGACCCCCGGGCTTCCGCCCGGGGCTTGTTATCCGCAAACGGCCGGGCTTTCATCCAAGCCCCCAGGCGCGAGCCGGGGGATGATCCGGGCCGCTTCGGGATGGATGCCGGAATATCCCCCTGCTTGCGCATGGGGGCTTTTATGGGAAAGGCCGCGGCGTGTATCCGCAGCGTTCCCATCCAAGCCCCCAGGCGCAAGCCGGGGGATCGCGAACCGCGAGGGCCACCACCTCTCAGGCGATGCCGAGCACGTCGCGCATCGAGTAGAGGCCGGCCGGCTTGCCGACGAGAAACCGCGCTGCGGCCAGAGCGCCGCGGGCGTAGCAGTCGCGGTTGGTGGCCCGCACGTTGACGGAGAAACTCTCCCCCTCCATGCCGAAGAGGATCGTGTGCTCGCCCGGATTGTCGCCGGCGCGGACGGCGTGGTAGCCGATCTCGTCGGCCGGCCGGGCGCCGGGCCGGCCCTCGCGGCCGTGCGCGGCCTTCGTCTGCCCCATCGCCTCCTGCACGATCGCGCCGAACTTCAGCGCCGTGCCGCTCGGCGAATCTTCCTTGTGGCGGTGGTGGCACTCGATGATCTCGACATCGGTGCGGCCGCCCACGCGGCGGAGCAGGGCGCCCGCCCGCCCCACGAGATCCATCGCGATGTTCACCGCGAGGCTCATGCTCGGCGACTGCAGGATCGGGATCGTCTTCGCCGCGGCGGCGATGGCCGCATGCTCCTTGGCCTCGAGACCCGTCGTGGCCACGACGAGCGGCAGCTTGGCCTGCACGCACTTGGCCACGATCCCGGCCACCGCTTCGGGCAGCGAGAAGTCGATCACCACGTCCGCCGGGCAGGTCCACGAGTCGCTCACCACGACGCCGGCAGCCGGAATGCCCGCGAGCACGCCCGCATCGACGCCGCCCCGCGGATGGCCCGCCCGCTCGATCGCGGCGACGAGCCGCCACGGGGGCGTGTCGCTCGCGGCACAGGCCACCACCCGGCAGCCCATCCGGCCCGCGGCACCGTGAACGACGAGACGCAACGGGCCGCTGGACTCAGCCATAGAGATCGATTGCCTGCACGATTTCGTCGAGGCGGTTGCCCACGCTCACGGAGCGGTTGGCGAAGCTCGCCCGGCTCACGCCGCGGCTACCGAGCACCTCGTTGAAGAGTTTTTGGTCGGTGGTGTGGTAGGCGACGGTGGCCGTCGGATCCTTGAGCTGGTGGCCCGTGAGGATGCAGACCACCCGCTCGTCCTTGCCGATCACGCCCTCGGCCACGAGCTGCTTCGCTCCGGCCACGCTCGCGGCGCTCGCCGGCTCGCAGCCGAGGCCGCCGGCCCCCACCTGGGCCTTGGCGTCGAGGATCTCCTGCTCGCTCACCTCGCGGACGACGCCGTCGCACACTTCGAGTGCCCGCAGGCACTTGTTGAGGTTGACCGGGCGGTTGATCTCGATGGCGCTGGCGATCGTGTCGGCCCGCTTCTTGTCGCGGTCGAGCTCGTCGTAGTAGTGGCAGGCTGGTGAGAGGTCGGCCCGGCCGCCGTTCCACCGCAGGCCGCGGCGGGTGTACAGCTCGTGCAGCGTGTTGGCGCCGGCGGCGTTGATCACGGCGAGCCGCGGCACGCGGTCGATGAGGCCGAGCTTCCGCAGTTCGGCGAAGGCCTTGCCGAAGGCGCTCGAATTGCCGAGGTTGCCGCCGGGCACCACGATCCAGTCGGGCACTTCCCAGCCGAGCGACTCGAGCACTCGGAACATGATCGTCTTCTGCCCCTCGAGCCGGAAGGGATTGACGCTGTTCACAAGGTAGATGCCGAGCTTCCCGGCCACTTCCTTCACGCGGGCCATCGCGTCGTCGAAGTCGCCCGCGATCTGGATCGTGAGGGCGCCGTAGTCGAGCGCCTGCGAGAGCTTGCCGTAGGAGATCTTGCCGGAGCCGATGAAGATGATGCCCCGCATCATCCGCGTGACGGCGCAGTAGACGGCCAGCGACGCGCTCGTGTTCCCCGTCGAGGCACACGCGGCACGGCGGGCCCCGATCATGCGGGCGTGCGTGAAGGCGGCCGACATGCCGTTGTCTTTGAACGAGCCCGAGGGATTGAGGCCCTCGTATTGCAGGAACAGTCGGCCGTTCTCCACGCCCACGTACTTCGCCACGCCGTCGGACGGGGGGCACATCGTCTGCCCCTCGCCGATCGTGACGACCGACTCGCGGGGCGCGTAAGGCAGCAGTTCGTGAAACCGCCACACGCCGCTGAAGGCGAGCGGGTCGCTCCGCCGCATCCACTTCCGCTCGAACACCTCGAACGACGTCGGCGGCCGCAGCCGATCCCAGTCGTATTCGACGTCGAGCAGGTTGCCGCACGACGGGCAACTCGTGAGCACCTCGTCCACCGAGAACGTCGCCCGACAGGCGGGCGAGATGCACTGCTGAAAGGCAAGATCGGTGTGGGCAAGGACGGACAACGGACGCTCTCCATACCGCGACCGGCCCTCCCGGACGGGAGGCAGCCGCGTTCGGCCATAGTATCGTCAAAAGGTAGGTCGCCGCATTCGCTCCAGCAAGCGACGGCCCGGCCGGACGCCTGCCAGTTTGACAGGCCCCGAACCGGGGGATACCCTCCAAGATTCGGCCGGTCGGAGGCGGAACTCGCGACGGCCCCGGTTGGAAACGCTTCGGGAGGGCTGGCACCGATGAAGGCGGCAATGAAGGCGGCGGACGTCAAAGTGTTCAAGACGGCCCTGGAATCGCTTCGGGCCCGGCTGCGGGGTGACGTCTCGACCATGGCCGATGCCGCCCTGCGGAAGACCCGCTCGGAGGCCAGCGGCGACCTCTCCAGCATGCCGATCCACATGGCCGACATCGGCTCCGACGCGTTCGAGCAGGAATTCACGCTCAGCCTGATGGCAAGCGAGGAGGGCACGCTGGAACAGATCGAGCATGCCCTCGACCGGATTCGCGCCCGCACCTACGGCACCTGCGAGGATTGCGGGGGCGTGATCGCCAAGAAGCGGCTGGAGGCGATTCCGTTCGCCTCGATGTGCATCCGCTGTGCCGAAAAGATGGAGCAGGGGAACGGCGGGCGGCCGCGGCAGCCCCGCTAGGCCTCCGAGCGAAGAAGCCCCGAGCGACAGGGATGTCGGACTCCTCAACCCCGATCAGCCGATCAGCATCCCGATCCTGGATCGGGTTCGCCCTCCTGGCCGCAGCGGCAGCCGGCGTGGATCTCGTCACGAAATCGATCGCCTTCGCCCGGCTCGGCATGCCAGGCACGGGGCCCCGGCACGACCTCATCCCGGGCGTGCTGATGCTGGAAACCAACCTCAACGAAGGCGCGCTCTTCGGCATGGGGCAGGGGCTCGGCCTCGCCTTCGCCGGCGTGTCGGTGCTGGCGATCGCCGGCATCCTGGCCATGATGGCCAGACAGACGACCCGCGATGACGCGGTGCTGGTCACGGCCCTCGGCCTGATCGTGGGGGGCATCATCGGCAACCTCTACGACCGGCTCGGGCTGCCGGGCCTCACCTGGCACGCGCCCGCGGATCGGCTCGGCGAGCCGGTGCGGGCCGTCCGCGATTGGATTCACTTCGTGCTGCCCGGCGTGATCGACTGGCCGATCTTCAACCTGGCCGACACCTGGCTCGTGATCGGCGCGGGGTTGATCCTGCTCGTGTCGCTGCGGCCGACGCCGTCGGCGACACCCGCCTCACCCGAGGGTCCCCCGGCATGACGACACGCCCATCACTTCCTTCCCAGGCGGCAGTGGCCGATCGGCTGGCCGTCGCGATCGCCGCCGCGCGACTCGCAGCCGCCGACACGCTCCGCTGGTTCAACTCCCCGACCCTCGTGGTCGACACGAAGGCCGACGCCTCGCCCGTGACGCAGGCCGACCGCGCCGCCGAGGCGATCCTCCGCGACCACCTGCTGACAGCGTTTCCCGACGACGCCTTCCTCGGCGAGGAGACGGGCGCGACGGCGGGCACATCGGGCTATGAATGGATCGTCGATCCGATCGACGGCACGAAGTCGTTCATCCGCGGCGTGCCGCTCTACGCCACGCTCGTCGGCTGCCGGCAGGCGGGGCAGGGGGTGCTCGGCGTGATCGCCATCCCCGCCCTCGACGAACTCGTCTACGCGGCCCGCGGCGCGGGTGCCTGGCACGTGCGGGGCTCGGCCGCGGCGGTTGCCGCTCGTGTGTCGGCGCGGGCCACGCTTGCCGAATCGCTCGTCTGCTCCAGCGACTTCACGTCGTTCGCCCGGTGGAACGGCGGCCGCGCGGCCGGCGACGCCGCCCGCGGCCGGATCGAATCGGCCTGCGGGGTCGTCCGCACCTGGGGCGACGGCTACGGCTACCTGCTCGTGGCGACGGGCCGGGCCGACGTGATGATCGACCCGCTCCTCAACGCCTGGGACGCCGCCGCCGTGGAGACGGTGGTGACGGAAGCCGGCGGCCGGTTCACCGATTGGCGCGGCCGTCCGAGCATCGACTCCGGCGACGGCGTGGCCACCAACGGCCTCGTGCACGACGCCGTGCTCGGGTGCTTGTAGTCGCAGATCCGCCGAGCGACACGGGCATTGCCGACGCCGTTCGTGATCCCCCGCGGCGATCAGGGGCGGCGGCGACATGCCGCAACCCGGAAGCCCCCGGCGGCAGCCGGTGGGATGACGCGCGGCGATCACGAACGACGCCGGAGGCCGACAGCGGCGAGGAATGCGTCTTGCGCGAGCCGCAGGCCGCGGCTGCGCACCTGCAATCGGTCGGCATCGAGGCCGACGGCCTGCCGGAGCGTGTGCCGGTTGGAAAAATAGATGAAGCACATTCCCATCATGAGCACGAGCAGGTGCCGCACGTCGCCGTCGCCCGCGAGTTCGCCCCGCTCCCGCCCGCGTTCGAGAATCTCCCGCAGCCGCTCGATGATCGGCGCCTTGGAGAGCAGCCCCGGGTGCTTCGCGAGCAGCCGCCCTTCGTTGAGGTTTTCCCAGAGCAGGAGCTTCACGAAGTCGGGATTGTCGGCCAGAAACTCGAAGTGCCGCGCGATCACCGCGCGGATCGCCTGCTCGGTCGTGCCGTCGGGCGGCAAGGGGGCCATCTCCGCGGCCTCCATCCGCGCATACACCGTCCGCAGCACCTCCACATACAAGCCCTCCTTGTCGCCGAAGTAGTGGTAGAGCATCCGCTTGTTGCAGCGGGCGGCGGCCACGATCTCGTCCACTGCGACGCCGTGATAGCCCCGGGCCGCAAAGAGTTTCACGCCCGCCGCGAGCAGCCGGCCCCGCGTGCGGACGGGATTGCGGGGCCGGGCCGCGGCTTTTCGGGGTCGGGTGGCGGGCATGGTGATTGGCCTCCGGTGATCCGCGGGGTTGGCAGGCCGCCGCGCATCGGCCATCATACCTTGCGTGTAACTGTCTGGTTACCACGTTCACCGGCACCAGCTGCAAGATCTTTCATGACCACCGTCTCTCCGCTCGACCCCGCCGCGCTCCTGAGGCCGCGCCGCAAGATCCGCGGCATGTCGGCGATCCTGCTCCCCTTCCGTTCCGACCTCTCGATCGACTGGGATGCCTTCGCCGCCCACGTCGCCCGCACGCATGCCGCCGGCATCGCGCCCGCCGTCAACATGGACACGGGCTACGTGCAGCTCATCGACGACGCCACCCGGCGGCAGGCCCTGGCGATCGCCCGCGAGACGGTCGGCTCCGGCGAGATCGTGGCGGGCGCCTGCGTGGCCGACGCGGCCGGCGCGGCGTTCGACGAGGGGGCGTATGGCCGGCAGCTCGACATGATCGCGGCGGCCGGCGGGATTCCCGTGATCTTTCCGTCGTTCGGCCTCACCACCGGCAGCGATGCCGACTTCATCGCCCGCGTGCGCCGGCTGGCGGCCCGTGTGGAGCGGTTCATCGGGTTCGAGCTTTCGACGGCGTTCGTGCCGAGCGGCCGCGTGCTTTCGCTCGACGCCTATGCCGATCTCGTCGCGATCCCCAACTGCATCGGCGCGAAGCACTCGTCGCTTTCCCGGCGGCTCGAATGGCAGCGGCTCGCCCTCCGCGACCGGCTGCGGCCGGAGTTTCACGTCTTCACCGGCAACGATCTCGCCATCGACATGGTTCGCTACGGCAGCGACTGGCTGCTCGGCCTCTCGACGGCGTATCCCGAGGCCTTCGCCCGCCGCGACGCCTGGTGGGCCGCCGGCGACGCCCGGTTCGACGAGCTCGACGACGCGCTGCAGGCCCTCGGCGACTTTGCTTTCCGTCACCCGGTGCCCGCCTACAAGCATTCGATGGCCCAGACGCTCCACCTGCGTGGCCTGCTCGCCAGCGACGAGCCGCATCCGGAGAGCCCGCGGCGGCCCGCCTCCGACCGAGAGATCATCGCCACGATCCTCGGCCGCATCGCCGCCGCGATGGAGGCCACGCCATGAGCACCACGTCGTATCCCAGGATCGCGCGGTTTCGCACCCCCGCCGACCTGCGGGCCCACCTCGCCGCCCTCGCCGCGCCGATCCCGCTCGACGACGAGCCGCTCGCCGCCGCGGCCGGCTCGCCGCTGGCCGAGCCGCTTGTGCTCGGCGGTCGCACAGTGGGCAACCGTTGGTGCATCCATCCGATGGAAGGCTGGGACGCCGGAGACGACGGCCGGCCCACCGACATCCTCCTGCGCCGCTGGCGACGGTTCGGCGCCAGCGGCGCGAAACTGATCTGGGGGGGCGAGGCGGTGGCCGTGCTGCCCGAGGGGCGAGCCAATCCCAACCAGCTCTGCGCGCCGGCCTGCGGCCGCGCGGGATTCGCGGCGTTGCTCGAGGCGGTGCGTGGCTGCCATCGTGAGCAACATGGCCGCGACGACGACCTCGTCGTGGCGCTCCAGCTCACGCACTCCGGCCGGTTCAGCAAGCCCTCGGCCGCCGGGCCGCAGCCGCGGATCGCGTTTCATCATCCGCTGCTCGACGCGCGGCATGGTGTTTCGCCGCACGACGAGGCCTGCGTCGTGAGCGACGCCGACGTGGAGCGGCTCATCGAGGCGTATGTCGCCGCGGCCCGCAACGCCGAGGCCGCCGGGTTCGACATGGTCGACATCAAGGCCTGCCACGGCTACCTCGTGCACGAGTTTCTCGCGGCGCGGCGGCGGCCGGGGAAGTGGGGGGGCGATTTCGCGGGCCGCACGCGGCTCCTCTGCACGCTCATCGAGCGGGTTCGCGAGGCCTGTCCGCGGCTCTTGATCGGCGTGCGGCTGTCGCTCTTCGACACGGTGCCCTGGCACATGGTGGAGGGCCGCGGGGCGCCATTTCCGTTCGCCGACTCGCTCCCCTACGACTGCGGCTTCGGCGTCGCTGCCGACGATCCCGGTCGGATCGACCTCGCGGAGCCGATCTCACTGCTCAACATGCTGCGCGACCTCGGCGTGGTCGCCGTCAACCTCACGGCCGGCAGTCCCTACACCGTGCCCCATATCTCGCGGCCGGCGGCGTTTCCCCCCTCCGACGGCTATCCGCCGCCGGAGGATCCGCTCGTGGGCTGCTGGCGGCAGATCGACGCGGCGCGGGAGGCGAAGGCGGCGGTGCCGGGTCTCGCGATGGTCGGCACGGCCTACACCTACCTGCAGGAGTATCTCGTGCATGTCGCGCAGGCGACGGTGCGGCAGGGCTGGATCGACGCGGTGGGCCTCGGGCGGATGGTGCTTTCCTATCCCGAATTGCCCGCCGATTCGCTCGCCGGCCGCACGCTCGTGCGGGGCGCGATCTGCCGCACGTTCTCCGACTGCACGACGGCCCCGCGCAACGGCCTCAAGAGCGGCTGCTATCCGCTCGACGCCTACTACAAATCGCTGCCCGAAGCCGCCACGATGAAGGCGCTCAAGGAGTCGCGGCCCACCTGAAACGCCTCGCTGTAGCGACGGGGATGACGCGTGCCATCGCCATGCGGTTGTGAGCCGCATTTCGCAGAGTGCCACTCTGCACACCGCCGCCATCACGATCCGGTCATTTGCTCAACCGCGTGGTTCGTGATCGCCGCGCGTCATCCCACCGGCTCCCGCCGGGGGCTTCGGGGTTGCGGTATGTCGCCGCCGTGCGCGATCGCCGCGGCGATCAGGGGCGGCGGCGCAAGAACCACCGCGTGACCAGCATGCGGTAGGTGAACATCAAATAGAGGTTCGGCTTCGAGAACAGGATCCGGGTCACGATGCCCCAGAAGCCGGTCTTGTGCTCGTACTCGATGTGCTCGCGGATCTCCGTGGTCGAGTCGTCGAGCGGCACGAACGAGTGCGTGTGCTCCCACTTCCGCGCCGGCCCCTCGGCCTGCACGTCGGTGAAGCCGCGGTCGCTCACGCCCCGATGCACCGCCTTCCAGCGGAGGGGCAGCGGGCCCACCCAGAGCGTGAACCGGGAGACCGAGCCCTCGGCCAGAGGCTCGATCGAGTGCAGCTGCACGAACGTCGGCGGGGGAGTGAGCCGCTTCAAGGCGCTCGTGTCGCGATGAAAATCCCGCACGGCGGCGAGCGGGGCGGTCACGGTGAAGCGGTAGTCAAAAACGGGCATCAAGCAGATTGTAGGCCGCCCTTGCCGGAAACCCACCGTTCTGTATGCTTGTCGACCTCGGACTCCCCGAGTTATCCCCGTATTTCCCGCCCTCCGTCGAGTGATCCCGTGGCACGTTCCTGTCAGGTTTGCGGCAAAGGTTTTTCGATCGGCAACCAGGTGACGATCCGCGGTAAGGCGAAGTACCTCGGCGGCGTCGGTACGAAGATCACCGGCATCACGAAGCGGAAGTTCAAGCCGAATCTCCAGCGGATCCGCGTGACGGTCGGCAACGGCACCAATTCGACCCTCCTCGTCTGCACGCAGTGCATCAAGGGGGGCAGCGTCGCCAAGCTCGTGAAGCAGAAGCCGTTCCGGCTGCCCACCGTCGAGAAGGCCGCCGCCAAGCCGGTCGCCGAAGAGGCGGTGCCGTCGGGACCGCGTGCCCGTCCGTAAGGCTAGCGAGGAAGGCGAGCGGGTCGGCGAAAGCTCGAGGAGCATTGGACCGCCCCGGTCCACCGAGACGAGACTTTTGCCGCCTGCGAGCCGGTGCACCACCTGAACCGGTCGTGGAGTTTTAGCGTCATGAGCCTTTCCCGACAGGAAGTCGCCAAGGTCGGCCTGCTCTCGCGGCTCGCGCTCTCGGAAGCCGAACTCGACAGCCTCACCGGCGAACTCTCGAAGATCGTGGGCTTCGTGTCGCAGCTCGAGGAGATCGACACGGCCGATGTCGCCCCGCTGGCCCATCCGCTCGACTCGCAGAACGTGTTTCGCGACGACGTGGTGAAGCCTTCGCTCACCACCGCCCAGGCCCTGCAGTCGGCGCCGCGGCACGACGGCGAGTGCTTCCTCGTGCCGGCCGTGCTGGGCGACTCGGGGGCCGCGTAGCCGGGCTCGCATGCAACCTCTTCAACTTTCGGCCACCGACCTCGTCGCCGCCGTCCACCGTGGCGACCTCACCGCGGTGGAATGCACCGAGGCGTTCCTGGCCCGCACCGAGGCCGCCAACGCCACGCTCAACGCCTTCTTGAAGATCGACCGCGAAGGGGCGCTCGCCCGTGCGGCCGACATCGACGCCCGCCGCAAGGCCGGCAAGCCGCTGGGGGCCCTCGCCGGCCTGCCCGTCGGCGTGAAGGACGCTCTCTGCACGGCCGACCTGCCCACGACCTGCGCCTCGAAGATGCTCGCGGGCTACCGACCGCCGTACGACGCCGAGGTGGTGGCCCGCCTGCGGCGGGCCGACGCCGTGATCATCGGCAAGACGAACATGGACGAGTTCGCGATGGGCGGCTCCAACGAGAACTCGGCCTTCGGCCCCGTTCGCAATCCGTGGGACGTGACGCGGGCTCCGGGGGGCTCGAGCGGCGGTTCGGCGGCCTGCGTGGCGGCCGACATGGCGCCGGTGGCGATCGGCTCCGACACCGGCGGCTCGATCCGCCAGCCGGCGGGCCTCTGCGGCATCACCGGGCTCAAGCCCACCTATGGCCGGGTCAGCCGCCGCGGGCTCGTGGCCTTCGCGTCGAGCCTCGACCAGATCGGCCCGATGGCCCGCTCCGCCGCCGACTGCGCCCTGGTGATGGAGACGATCGCCGGCCACGATCCGGGCGACTCGACCTCGATCCCGGGTGACGTGCCGGCCTACATGCAGTCGCTCGAGAAGCCGCTCACGGGGCTGCGGATCGGCCGCGTGGCAGCCCACTTCGCCGAGGGCCTCGATCCCGAGGTGGCGAAGGGCATCGACGAGGCCTTCGCCGTCTTCAAGGCGGCCGGCGCCACCGTGCACGACGTCGAGCTGCCGCATGCGAAGTACGGCATCCCCACCTACTACCTCGTCGCGCCGTGCGAGGCCTCGAGCAATCTCGCGCGGTACGACGGTGCGCACTATGGACACCGGGCCGAGCCCGGGAAGGGTCATCAATACGCCTCAGCGCCGGGCAGTGGCGGTTTCGAGTCGCCGCTGGTCGAGATGTATTGCCGCAGTCGGGCCGAGGGCTTCGGACCCGAGGTGAAACGGCGGATCATGCTCGGCACCTACGCCCTCTCCTCGGGCTACTACGACGCCTACTACGCGAAGGCGCTCCGGGTTCGCCGGCTCATCCGCCAGGACTACCTCGACGCCTTCCGGCACGTCGACCTCATCGGCGGCCCCGTGTCGCCGACCGCCGCGTTCAAGCTCGGCGAGAAGACGAACGACCCGCTCGCGATGTATCTCGTCGACATGTACACCGTCGGCACCAACCTCGCCGGCATCGGCGGCATCTCCTTCCCGTGCGGGTTCACGGCCGGCGGCCTGCCGATCGGGTTCCAGCTCCAGGGCCCCGCGCTCGCCGAGCCGCTCCTGCTCAACGCGGCCGACCGGTTCCAGCGGCTCACCGACTGGCACCTGCGCCGCCCCAAGCCCGTCGCCTCCTGACCGCCTGCCATGACCGCAGCCGCCACCACCGCCGAGCCCTACACCACCGTCATCGGCCTGGAGGTGCACGTCCAGCTCCAGACCCGCACGAAGCTCTTCTGCGGCTGCCCCACGACGTTCGGCGCCCCGCCCAACACGCAGGTCTGCCCGACCTGCCTGGGCCTGCCGGGCTCGCTCCCGGTGATGAACCGCCACGCCTTCGAACTCGCCGTGCGGGCGGCGCTGGCGCTCGACTGCAAGATCGCGTCGTTCACGAAGTGGGATCGCAAGAACTACTTCTATCCCGACCTGCCCAAGGGCTATCAGATCAGCCAGTACGACCTGCCGTTTTCGAGCGACGGCTGCCTGGAGGTGATCGACCCCAAGGGGGGCTTTTCCCGGAAGGTGGGCATCATCCGCGTGCACCTCGAAGAGGACGCGGGCAAGAGCATGCACGACGAGGCCGCCGGCACGGCCGACAGCCGGATCGACCTCAACCGCGCCGGCACGCCCCTCTGCGAGATCGTCAGCCAGCCCGACCTGCGGTCGCCGCAGGAGGCACGGGCCTGGCTCAACGAACTGAAGCTGCTGCTCGTCTACCTCGGCGTGAGCGACTGCAACATGCAGGAGGGGAGCCTGCGGGTCGACGCCAACGTCAACCTCCACATCCCGCAGCCCGACGGCCGGATCGCGAAGACGCCGATCGTCGAGATCAAGAACATGAACTCGTTCCGGTCGGTCGAGCGGGCCCTCACCTACGAGGCCGCGCGGCAGTGGGAGGAGTGGCAGGCCACGAAGGTCGAGCTCGGGAAGATGCCGAAGCAGACCCGTGGCTGGGACGATCCCGCCGGCATCACGCGGCCGCAGCGGCAGAAGGAGGAGTCGAGCGACTACCGCTACTTCCCGGAGCCCGACCTCGTGCCCGTGACGGTGTCGGAGGCCGAACTGGCCGCCGCCCGGGCCGCGATGGGCGAGCCGCCGGCCGTGCTGCGAAAGGCGCTCGAGGCGAAGTGGAAGATCTCCGCATACGA
This sequence comes from uncultured Candidatus Kuenenia sp., assembly GCA_964640405.1. Taxonomy (GTDB): domain Bacteria; phylum Planctomycetota; class Planctomycetia; order Pirellulales; family UBA1268; genus QWPN01. The sequence continues at coordinate 1,377 of CAZXIG010000003.1, read as the reverse complement.
CGCCGACGTGCTCGTGAACCAGGGCCGCGAGTTGGTGGCCTACTTCGAGGACCTCGCCACGCGGGTGGGCGAAGGCAAGGCGGCGAGCAATTGGATGCAGCAGGACGTGCTCCGCACGCTCAACGAGCGGGGGGGTACGATCGCCGAGTTCCCGGTGCGGCCCGAGCAGGTGGCCGACATCATCGCCCGCGTGAAGAACGGCGAGTTCGACACCAGCCGCGGCCGTGAGATCTTCGCGGAGGTGCTGGCGACGGGGAAGGGCGTGGCCGACGTGGTCGCCGGCCTGGGCATCGCGGCGGTGAGCGACGACGAGCTCGTCACGCTCTGCAAGGAGCTGCTCGCAGCCAACCCCAAGATCGTGGCCGACGTGCAGGGGGGCAAGGAGCAGGCCGCGGCCGGCCTCATCGGCCAGGCGAAGAAGAAGAATCCGAACGTGAATCCCGGCAAGGTCCGGCAGATGTGCCTCGACCTGATCCGCGGGATGTGACGGGCCGCGGGAGTCGCCGCATGCCCCGCATCGTCACGCTCACGACCGACTTCGGCGCGGGCTCTTGCTACGTCGCGGAGCTGAAGGGACGACTTCTCCACGCGCGGGCCCCGATCACGCTCGTCGACATCGCCCACGACATGCCGCCGCACGACATCCGCGCCGCGGCTTGGCTCGTCGGCCAGGCCTGCTTCGCCTTTCCGGCGGGCACGCTCCACCTCGTCATCGTCGACCCGGGTGTGGGCACGCCCCGCCGGCTCGTCTGGGCGCGGCTCGGTGACCAGGAGTTTCTCTGCCCCGACAACGGCGTGCTCGGCCTCGCCATGCGCCGCACACCGCTCGCCGAGGCACGGATGCTGCCCGTCGCCGCAGCGGCCTCGGCCACGTTCCACGGCCGCGACGTGCTCGCGCCGGCGGCGGTGCGACTGCTGGACGGTGCACCGCCCGACGCGCTCGGTCCCGCGGTCGGTTCGCTCGTCGAGCTCGAGTGGCCGGAGCCCCGCGAGTCGTCCACCGGCATCGCCGGCGAGGTGATCCACGTCGACGCCTTCGGCAACCTCGTCACGAACCTGCCCGCGAGCCTCTGGCCCCGGGTGGCCGCCGCCGGCGGCCTGCGGGTCGGCGACCACGACGTGACGACCCTCGTCCGCACCTACGGCGACGCCCCCCGCGGCACCGCCGTCGCCCTGGTAGGCTCGCAGGGCTTCATCGAGGCCGCCGTCGTCGAAGGCCGTGCCGACGAGCGACTCGGCGTCGGCCTTGGTTCGGCTATTCAGGTTTGCGAAGGTCGCGCCCCATGAATCACGACGAACTCGTGCACTGGGATCGCCACCATGTGTGGCATGCGTTCACGCAGATGCAGGAGTACGAGCCGCTCCTGATCGAGCGGG
>CAZXIG010000002.1:0-36913 GCA_964640405.1 uncultured Candidatus Kuenenia sp. | reverse complement strand
GGCGGCAATGACAACGCGAAGAGCATTCTGAACGTCAAGGTGAAGCGGCTCGCGGCGCATGACTATTTCGGCGGCCACTCACACTGCGCCAGCGGTCGCATCGGCGAGTGGATCGAGGGCTGCGAATTCGAGTGTCTTGCAGACGACGGTCCCGCGCAGCAATCGTTTCGACAGGGAATCAAGGCCATCGACGGAGCAGATGCCGTCAGGATCGGCGGCAATTACGTGCGGGCTGGCGATCGGGTCGCGCTTGTGAACACCGCGAACGGCCGTGGCGCGGCAGCGACGGCGACGGCCGTGCAGGGTGAGCGAGTGCAGCTCGATCGTTCGCTCGCCGAGTTCTCTGCTGCCATCGGCCGCGACGTGTCGGGAGACTGGTCGAAGGTGTTTCTCTACCGCGACGCTCAGAGCAACGAAGACTTCGTCTATCGCCGCAACAGTCACATCGGAGGCCGCGCCCACGGCGTGAAGTTCAATGGCACGCGGGCCTGGATCGCCGACAATCACTTCGAGAACCTCAACGGCAACGCCGTGCTCGCCGGCTACCCCTCTGAGGTTTCCGGCCACGGCGCCCACGATGTCGTCGTCAGCGGCAACACCATCGTTCGCTGTGGGTGGACACCGATCGAAGTGTGGTCCACCTCGGGCCTCGGCAGCAACGTGATCGTCCGCGGTAACAAGATCACCGAAGCTCGCGAATCGGCGATTGCGGTCCGCGGCTACGACGGAGTGACGATCACCGACAACGAGTTTGCATCCTCGACACCTCCCAAGCAGGGAGCGTGGATCACGGCCGAGAAGACGCTGAATCTCCACACGTCGCACAACAAACATGCGGCCGACGTGCCGGAAATAAAAGTCTCTCCTTAGCGTCCATGACCACGGCGGCGAAATCCATGCACCGGATGATTGTCCTGATCCTCATTCTGGGCTTCGCGGGCAGTGCGTCGCCGGAAGAAGACAGCCGGTCGCTCATTTCCCCGACGGAGACGAGGGCCGCCGAGCGGGCGACGATTGTCTTTGACGTCGATGCACCGGCCACCTCTCGGCCCATGAACTGGTCGCATGAAGTCAAAGCAGCTGGCGATTATCAGATCGGCGGCGCCTGGGTTGAGGTCGACGCTGTCGGCGACGGCGTCACGTTGGCCATTCGGGCCGGCGGCAAGGAGATGAAGACCGTGACTGCCCCGGCCGGCAGTGCCGTAACCAGGTTTGAAACACGCCTCGAGGGCCTGAGAATCGGAGACGTCATCGAGGTTGCCGCCGTTCCCCAGGGAGGGTCGAGCTACCGCGTGGGGTTTCAGGCCGCCCTTGGCACTCCGACGTTTTCGGGCCTCAAGATCTTCGACATGCAGCAGGCCGGTGCGGCGGGCGATGGCAAGAAGAACGACAGGCCGGTGATCCAGGAGCTGCTACGGGCCGCTCGAACGGCCGGCGGCGGCATCATCCGCTTCGATCCCACGAAAACATACTTTGTCGAGGGTGGCCATTGCTTTGACCTGCAGTCAGCGAAAAACATCAAACTGGAGGGAAACGGTGCGAGGATCGTCATGCACCCCGCCTTTGAGTTTGCGGTCATCACGCACGCCGAAAACATAGAGATCAGCGGCTTCACGGTCGCGCACGATCCCCTTCCATATTTTCAGGGGCGGATTCTTGAATACGACCTGCGCCCCGGAACGCTCACGATGGACATCGAGGTACCACAGCGGTATGTCGTTCCCAAGACCGGCACATGGTTGAGTCGCCAATTCAGCCGGTGCTTTTGGGAGGAGCCTGGGCTAGCGCGCGTCGGGGGCTCGCTCCATCTCTACATGGATCGCGTTGAACCACTCGACGCGACCGGACGGCGGCTACGGGTCTTTTTCCGCAACGACATGAAGGCGCGGCTGCAGGCAACGAGGGACAACAACGCCACCGAGCTTGTGGTTCCGGAAAAGGATTTTGGCCAGCGATCCGATAACGGGCTGGCCTTTTGTGTGGTGCACGACAGCGGACGGGTGACGGTTCGCGACGTCTGCGTCCACTCCTACTGCAACATGGGATTTGTTCCGTCGGACAATTGGGGGCCGGTCACATTTTCCGGGGTCGACATCCAGACGCCCACACCGTCAACTGAGCTGTTCGTGGGCTGGCGGGACGGGTGGCATGTTCACGCCAATCGGTTTGGCATCTTGATCGAAAAGGGCACATTCGACGGCGGCCTCATGTATGACGACCTGTTCAGCCCGTATCTGGTGCTCGCCACCGTACGAGAGGCGTCGGGCACGAGCGTGCGGCTGGACAATGGCCGGATGACAAGTTGGCGCCCCGGCGATTGGATCAGTTTTTGGGACCTGCCCCAGCGGGAACGGGTGGGCATTGCCCGCATCGCCACGATCGACGCCCGGCAGGGCTGTCTCACGCTCGACCGAACGCTCGACCTCTCGGCAGCGCACTACGCGCTCAATGAAGATACCTTCAACCGCGACATGGTCATCCGTGACTGCAAGACGACCCGCCTCGGAAAGGCGGCCAGCGTCCGTTTGCGATGTCCCATCCAGTTTCAGGCCTGCCATTTGGACAACATTCATTTCTGGATCTATTCGGGAGCTGACCGCCCCCGTCCGCGCGGCGTTGTCTTTGAAGACTGTTTCATCTGGGACCGCCTCACGCTCAACGTGGACAACGCCTGGGATATCGCCTTTAGGAGATGCACGCTCGAGAAAACAGTCGTGGAATTCGACAACGTTCCCAGCGTGACCATGGAAGACGTCCGGTGGATCCATTCGCCACGCGAACCCATGCGCCTGGAAAACGGCTCTCGCCTTCATATGTCCGGCCGGAATACAGCGGAGTGATCCATGCAACGCTTGGTTTTCATGTTCATTTTCCTGGGCTTCGCTGGCGTTGTGACTGCGGAAGAAGCCACCGAACCGCTCATTCACCCGACATTCGCGCGGGTTCCGTATGGCGGCGCTCCGCAACAGTTCGTGGACGTCTATCAGGCCCGCTCCACGGGCCCGGCGCCGGTCATGGTCTACATCCATGGAGGAGGGTGGTGGGGCGGCACTGCCGGCGGCATCATTCGCACCGATGTCTTCGGCAAACACAACAAGCGCGGCGAAGGACTCCGGAGGATCCTGGCCAGCGGTGTTTCGCTCGTGGCGGTCGAATACCGCCTGGTCCCTCAGGCCCGGAAGGCCGGCATCACTCCACCGGTGGAGTGGCCCTTGCGTGACGCCGCACGCGCCGTCCAATTCATTCGCCACAAGGCAAGTGAATGGAATATGGACAAGGATCGCCTGGGCCTCACCGGCAGTTCGGCTGGCGGCTGCTCGAGCCTCTGGCTGGCCATGCACCCCGACATGGCGGATCCGCAAAGTTCGGACCCGGTGGCACGGGAGTCCAGCCGTCCGGCGTGCGTCGGCATTGTGAATGCCCAATCGAGCCTCGATCCGCAACAACTTCAGCAGTGGTTTAAATCGCCCAGATACGGCGGCCATGCCTTTGGATTTGTTAAACGTGAGGGCGGGCGAGAGGTCAGCGACATGGCCGCCTGCCTGGCAGCGCGAGACGACATTTTGCCGTGGATCAGGGAATATTCACCGATTGAACACGCCAGCGGGGATGATCCGCCCGTCTTTCTGAATTACTCGGCGGCTCCACAGCCCGCAGGCCAGCCACAACTCGATTCCGTTCATGGCGCGGCCCACGGAATGAAATTGAAGGAAACTCTCGACGCCCTCGGCGTCGAAGCCACCGTAAGTTACCCCGGCACGGCGGGCTGGAACGACGAAGCGCACATCGACTTTCTGCTCCGGAACCTCCAGAAGCAGTGAAAGCAGGCCGGGTCATTCCGGTGTGACGCGAAACCACAAAAACATTTCGCAATCTTGCCCTCACTGTCGCCGCCCTCACGGATAGGCTAAACGTCCAGGTCGTCAGCTGGTTGCGCTTCAGTGGACGGCCGATGCCAGCCCGTCTCCCCCGGAGTGTGATCCAGGCCCATGCAGTTGTTTTCGCAGGCAACTGGGCGGTCGTTCCGCACGGAGCGAATTGTCACGGATCTCGTCGTGGTGGGAGGCGGGCTGGCGGGTGTCTGCGCTGCGATCACGGCGGCCCGCGCTGGCATCGACGTGGCGCTCGTGCAAGACAGGCCCGTGCTCGGCGGCAATGCCTCGAGCGAGGTCCGGCTTTGGATCCTCGGCGCCACCAGCCACATGGGCAACAACAACCGCTGGGCGCGGGAAGGGGGCGTGATCGACGAGATCCTCGTCGAGAACATGCATCGCAACCCCGAGGGCAATCCCGTGCTGGTCGACGCCCTGCTGCTCGAGAAGGTGGCCTCCGAGCCGCGGATCAGGCTCCTGCTCGACACCGTGGCGTATGAAGTGGATCAGGATGCCTCGAGCGGCTCGCTCCGCGCGGTGCGGGCTTTCTCGCCATCCAACGGCACCCGCTACGAACTCGTCGCGCCCCTGTTTTGCGACGCTTCCGGCGACGGCACGATCGCCTTCCTCGCCGGGGCGCCGTTTCGCATGGGGGCTGAGTCACACGAGGAGTTTGGCGAAGGGCTCGCCCCACCGGGCGGCTCGAGCGACATGCTCGGTCACTCGCTCTATTTCATGACCCGCGACGCCGGCCGCCCCGTGTCGTTCACCCGACCGGCGTTCGCGATCGATCCCGTCGCCACCATCCCGCGCTGGCGGCAGTTCACGCCGAAGCATCAGGGCTGCCAGTTCTGGTGGATCGAGCATGGCGGCCGGCTCGACACCGTCCACGACACCCACGCGATCAAGTGGGAGCTCTGGCGGATCGTCTACGGCGTCTGGGATCACATCAAGAATTCGGGACGTTTTCCCGAGGCGGAGACCCTCACGCTCGAGTGGGTCGGCATGATTCCCGGCAAGCGGGAGAGCCGCCGGTTCGAGGGCGACGTGATCCTTACGCAGCAGGATCTCGTGGAGCGGCGAGAGTGGCCCGATGCCGTTTCCTACGGCGGCTGGGCGGTGGATCTCCATCCGCCCGACGGGGTCTATGCGGCCGGGGACGGCTGCACGCAGTGGCACATGGAGGGCGTCTATCAGATCCCGTTCCGGTGTCTCTTCAGCCGGTCCGTGCCCAACCTCTTTCTGGCGGGCCGGATCATCAGTGCCTCCCACGTGGCCTTCGGTTCGACCCGCGTGATGGCGACCGGTGCGCACACGGCGCAGGCGGTCGGCATGGCGGCCGCCGTGTGCCGCCGGGAGAATCTCCTCCCGCGGGATCTCGTCGAGCCGGCTCGGATGTCGCGGCTCCAGCAGGCGCTCCTCGCCACCGGGCAACACATTCCGAACGCGGTCCACGACGATGGCGACGATCTCGTCTGCCGAGCTAAGGTGACGGCCTCCAGCCACCTGCGACTGAGTGAATTGCCGTCGTCGGGCTCGACGCGACCGCTGACCGAGAGCCAGGCCATGATGCTTCCAGTGGCTCCCGGGCCGGCGCCACAGGTCACACTCCTGGTCGACGTCGCGCGGCCCACCACGCTTCGCGCGACGCTCCGAGTGGCCCGTCGTCCCGACGAGCACACGCCCCGGGTCGTGCTGGCCGAGTGCCGCATCGCACTCACCGCGGGCGACTCCCAGCAGGTGCCACTCGACCTGCAGGCCACGTTCGACACCCCGCGGTATGCCTTCTGGTGCCTCGACGCCAATCCCGATGTTGCCGTGCATATCAGCGACCTGCGGGTGAGCGGCGTGCTCGCGGTCGTCCACCGCAAAAACGGCGCCGTCGCGAAGTCGGCGGTGCAGTTGCCCCCCGAGGGCTCGGGCATGGAGTCGTTCGAATTCTGGACGCCCGAGCGCCGGCCCGGCGGCCGCAATCTCGCGATCCGCATCGATCCGCCGCTCGACCGGTTCGGCGTCGAGCAGCTGCAAAGCGGCGTCAATCGCCCCACGTCGCAGCCGAATCTCTGGGTGGCCGCCCCTGACGATCCGCGGCCGACGCTCACCTGCTCGTGGTCCGAACCGCGTGTCGTCGAACGGGTGGAGATCGTGTTCGACACCGACTACGATCACCCCATGGAGTCGGTCCTCATGGGACACCCGGAGCGGATCGGTCCGTTCTGTGTTCGCGATGTCGTGCTCCGCGACGAGACAGGCCGGGAAATGGCCCGCCTTCACTGTAATCACCAGACGCGGCGCACCGTCCGCCTCGACCCGCCAGCCACGCTCTCGCGGCTGGTGGTCGAATGTGCGCATCCCGACGGCGGTGCACCGGCTGCGATCGTCGACCTGCGGGCCTATGGTCCGGACGGGCGGCCCGTGTCATGAGCGATGGTGCGAATCCGCCACCGTCGTGGCGGCGCTGGTTCATCGCCGGCATGCTCTTTCTGGCGGCGGTGCTCAACTACGTCGACCGCACCGTCCTCTCGATCCTCGCGCCGACGATCCAGTCTGATCTGGGGATCGACGACACGGGCTATGCCAGGATCAACAGCGCCTTCCTCATCGCCTACACACTGGGCTACCTGCTTTCCGGGCGGCTGCTAGATCGCGTCGGCGGTGTCACGAGCCTGGCTGGGTTTGTCGGATTCTGGTCGCTGGCCAATGCACTGACGGGGTTTGCGAGATCGCCCATTCAACTGGGCGCGGCCCGGTTCATGCTGGGGCTGGGCGAGGCCGGCGGCTGGACGGCGAGCCCCAAGATCGTCGGCCGCTGGTTCTCAGCCGGTGAGCGGGCGTTCGTCGTCGGCCTCTACACGGCCGGGGGAACGGTGGGCGCGACGATCGCACCGATGCTGTCGCTCTGGCTCGCGGCGGCGTACGGCTGGCAATCGGCCTTCATCGCGACCGGGACCGCCGGCATCGCCTGGCTCGTGCCCTGGCTCTTGTTCGCGCCGCGGGATGGTCGAGAACCGGCGGAGGCAAACGAGCGGGCCACGGTCTCCTGGCGGGATGTGCTGTCGCAGCGGATCGTCTGGCTGCTGCTGACGGCGCGGCTGCTCACCGACGGCGTGTGGTACTTCATCCAGCAGTGGTTTCCAAAGTATCTACATGCGGAACGCGGGGTCGCACAGGAAGATCTGTCGGTCATGTGGCTGGTGTACCTCGCGGCCGATGTGGGCCTGATCGGCGGCGGCCTCGTGTCAGGCTGGCTCGTCGCGCGGGGAACCAGGCCCGCCGCGGCCCGGCTCGCAATGATGGTCGTCGCGGCGGCGATCGTTCCGGTCGCGGCCCTAATTCCGTCGGTCGAGTCCGGGAAGGCAGCGCTGGCGGTCGGAATGGCCGTGGCCTTTGGGCATGCGATCTGGCTGACGAACCTGACCGCCCTGGCGATCGATGCGATCCCGCCACGGATGCTGGCCACGAGCTTCGGGGTGATTGCCGCCGGCAGCGGCCTCGGGGGCGTGGCCATGAACATCCTCGTGGCCGATGCGGTGCAGCGGCACTCCTACGCGCCCTGCTTCCTCGCGGCGGCCGTGCTCCATCCGGTCGCGATTTTCCTGCTGCTTGCCGGACTCAACCGCTCGCGACGATCACCTCCCGTCAGCGGCTGACGGAGGCCGAGGCGGCGGCCCGGTATTTCAACGGCGTGATGCCCGTTTCCTGGCGGAAGACGGTGGCGAGGTAATGGCCGGTGCTGAAGCCGCATGCCGCGGCGACCTTGGGCACAGTCAGATCGGTGGTGGCGAGGAGGTGCTTCGCGCGATCCAGCCGCACCCGGCGGATTTCTTCGGCCGGCGATCTGCCGAGCTGCTCCTGGAAGAGCCGTTCCAGGGTGCGTCGCGACATGGGCACAGCTTCGAGGACGTCCTCCACCCGGATCGCCTTCGTGGCGTTCTCGCGGATGAAGCCGAGCGCCTTCAGGAGATCGGGGTCGTCGATCGCAAATGTGTCGGTGCTCTGCCGCGTGATGATCCCGAGCGGTGCCACGGCGATGGGCGTCGGCGGCAGCGACTGCCCCATCATCTGCAGAGACAAGAGCTCCGCGGCCTTGAGGCCAATCTGTTCCGCGGCGACGCCGATCGCGGAGAGCGTCGGCAGACAGCTCTCGCAAAGCAGTTGGTCGTCGTCACCGCTGATGACCGCCACGTCCTCCGGAACGAGCAGGTGGGCCTGCCGGCAGGCATCGATCACCGCCCGCCCCTGGGCATTGGCCCATGTCAGCACGCCCACCGGCTTCGGCAGGCTGCGAAGCCAGGCCGCGAGATGACCCGCCTTCGAGGTCGTTTCGTCGTCGAGGCCCAGCGCGTGAACATGGCATCCGTGCCCCGCCGCGGCGACCGCGGTGGCGAAGGCCTCGCAATGCTCCTTCACATAGGCCAGTTTCGGGAGACCGACGTAGCCGAAGTGGCGCAGGCCGCAGTCGAGCAGGTGCCTGGCCGCCATGGCGCCGCACGCCCGCAGGTCGTTGCAGACTCGTGGAATGGAGTCAGTCGGTGTATCCAATTGAATCGCGGAGACGTTGACCGCGGGGACCCCGAGCGCCGCTATCTCCCTGGCGACGGCGGGCGTGGAGATTCGGGCGATGACGCCGTCGCCCTGCCAGCCGTGGGGCAGCGTCCGCCGCTCCCCCTCCGCCTCGACATGCAGCTGCCACGGACCATGGCGGTTGGCAAAGTTCGCGATCCCCTTGATCACACCGCGGCCCCAGCCGGTATGCGCCGGAATCAGCACGGTCACCCGCGGACGGGCGGCGAGAAGTGGGGATTTGGCAGGCATGGCCACCCGGGCAGGGGGTGCTTTGTCAAAGGAGGGCGGCTAGCTGCCACCCTCCTTTTTTTTAGCCTATCAGCGTGCTCTTGCGACGTATTTTTGGAACATTTTGCCGCACTATTGGCTGGTAGCGGGCTGCCGCGCGAAGACCTATCTTAACCAGCGTTGATTGGGCGGGGGGCCTCCCGCCCTGGTCATGAAAACCTCGTCACGAATAGTAGAGGGTTCAGCATGTCGCCAAGACACCACCACACGGCCCGATCTTTCGTCTGCGGCGTTTTGTGCGCGTGGGCAGCCGTCACGGCTCCCTCTGCGGCCCTCGGCCAGACGAGCGGCACGTGGACGAGCACATCGGGCGGCTCATGGGGCACGCAGGCCAACTGGTCCAGCAGCATCATCGCAGATGGCACCGGCGCCACCGCCAACTTCAGCACGCTCGACATCACGGGCGTGCAGACGATCACGCTCGACAGCCCGCGCACCAGCGGGACGCTTCTCTTTGGTGATACGACCGGCACCAACGGCGGCTGGACGCTCACGAGCGGCACGCTCCGTCTCGCGACCGTGTCCGGCACGCCGACGATCGACGTCGCGAACTTGGGCAGTCAGGTGGTGACGATCTCGAGCGTGATCACTGGCACTCAGGGGCTCAACAAAACGGGAGCCGGCACACTCACGCTCTCAGCCAGTAACAGTTACAGCGGGGTCACCACGCTGAACTCAGGAATTGTGAGAGTCACTCATGGGAGTGCCCTCGGTTCAGGCACCGTGTCCTCGAATGGTACCGGCAGGATTGATTTGGCGAACAGCATCACCGTCTCGAATAATTTTACATCTGGGGGCTCGAGCAACCCCGTAATGTGGAGCGTCAGCGGGTCGAATACGTGGGCTGGCAACATTGCCATCAACAACACCCGCGTTGGCGCTGCGGCGAATACCGTTCTGGTCCTCGGTGGCACGATCAGCGGGGTCAACTGGATAAACCGGTCGGATGACACTGGGGTCGTGGTGGTCACCGGCACTGCCAACACCTACACGGGGGCTACGCAGGCAGCCTCGGGGGTCTTGAGCGTAAATTCCATCGGCAATTGGGGTGCTGGTCCCACCGCCCTTGGGGCTCAGACGACTTTGGCCAATGGCCAGATTCAGATCGGCATCCAGACCGTCCGGGGCGCTCTTCTCTACACCGGCACAGGTGAGACGACCAACCGCCAGATTAACCTGATTGGCACCACTGGCGGGGCTGTGATCGATCAGTCCGGCAGCGGGCTGCTTAAATTCAGCGCCGATTTCGTTGCCGGCGGTGCTGGCAGCAAGACGCTCACGCTCCAGGGGTCAACGGCTGGCGTCGGGGAAATCGCCGGTTCGATCATCGACAACAGCGCAACAAATAAAACCAGCGTGACCAAAGCCGGCACCGGGACGTGGATTCTATCCGGAAGCAACACCTACACCGGCACGACGACGCTGGCCGGAGGCGTCATCGCGCTTGGCAATGCCAACGCACTGCCTAGTTCCGGCACCGTCACGTTCACCGGCGGATCGCTCCAGTATTCCTCGTCGAATACCGCCGACATCGCGGCCCGGATCGTGAGCAGCACTTCCGCCATAGCGATCGACACCAACGGCCAGAACGTCACGTGGGCCGGCAACCTCGCCAGCACCAACACGGGCGGCCTCACGAAGCGAGGGGCCGGCAGCCTCACGCTCTCCGGTTCCAGTACCCTGACGGGCCCAATCACGATCGCCGGCGGGTCGCTCGTGCTCACGAACGTCAATGCCCTCAACCCGAGCGGGGCGTTTGCCTACACGATCGACAGCGGCACGCTCGTCAGCGCGGCGAATGCGACCGGGTCGTTGGCTGGGTTCGGGTTCGGGTCGGTCTCGATCGGCCCCGGCGGCGCTACGATCCGATCCGATCTGCGTGCCGACAACTTCACCGTGATCTCCGGCACGTCCCCCACCGCCTCGCTCACCTACGGCACGTCGAGCGGCACCGTGAGCGGAGTGATCATGGTCATCGGCGGCACAAACACGTACGCAGGCGGCACGAAGATCGAGTCAGGCATCGACATGGTCGTCGACAACAATAGCGCCTTCGGCACAGGCACACTCGACCTGGCCGGGGCGAGGATTCGGTCGCGATCCGGGCCGCCCAGGACGCTGGCCAACGCCGTCACAATTTCGGCGAACACGCAGTTTTTCGGTTTGGCGAACGAGCCGAACCTCACGTTCACTGGCGCGACGCTCCTCTCCGGCGGATCGCGCACGCTCCAGGTCGACTCGGTGATCACGAGCGGCACGAGCGCCGGCCAGCCTGGCGTGATCTTCTCGAGCGCGATCGGCGACGGCGGCAATGGCTACGGCATCACGAAGACAGGTGCCGGCGTGCTCGCCCTCGGCGGTGCCAACACCTACACCGGCGCTACGACGGTCAACGCCGGCACACTCCAGCTGCGCCATCAGGCCGCCCTGCAGTTCTCCACGCTCTCGCTCTCCGGCACGGGGGGCGTGGTATTCGACTCGGTCGTGGCAGGCAACGCCTTCACGTTCGGCGGGCTCTCCTCCTCGAACTCCGCCGCCACGCTCGCCCTGCGGAATTCCGCCGCGGCGGCGATCGGCCTCACGATCGGGGGCAACAACGCGAGCACGATTTACGCCGGAACGCTCACCGGCCTCGGCTCGCTCGTGAAGACGGGCACCGGCAAGGTGACGCTCTCGGGCAACAACAGCTACGCGGGCACCACGACCGTGTCGAACGGCGTCCTCGCGGTGAACGGCAACCAGTCGTCGGCTCTGGGGGCGTTCAGCGTGGCGGCGGGGGCCACGCTCATGGGGTCGGGAACGATCGGCGGCGCGACCACCGTCCAGGGTCTGCACAGCCCCGGCAACTCGCCCGGCATCCAGACCTTCGTCGGCGACCTCACCTATTCAGGCGGCAGCTCCTCGGTACTCTGGGAGCTGACGGCAAACACGATTTCAAACAGCCCGCTCGCCTTCGACCAGATCATCGTCGGTGGCAACCTCGACTTCGCCAGCCTGACTACGCTTTCGCTCGCGTTCAACTCGGCCGGCAGCACGGTTAGCTGGTCGGATGCCTTCTGGGATACCGCGCGGACGTGGACAATCTACAGCGTCACCGGCACGACGACGAACTTCGGCAACCTCACGCTCGCCGGCTCCCCGGGGAGTTGGCTTGACGCCCAGTCGACGCCGCAATCACTCGCTTCGGCCCGTCCGGATGCCTCATTCTCCATCGTGCAAGACGGCAACAACGTGAATCTCGTCTACGCGATCGTGCCCGAGCCGGCCGCGGTCGCTCTTGCCGGCATCGGCATCGTCGTGGCGATTGGTGCCGCGGCCCGCAAGCGAAGGCTCGCATCCATCGTCGCCCGTGCGCAAATCCGCTCGTGATCACCACCGTGAACAGTCGTCGCGGTTTTACATTGATCGAGCTGCTGGCGACGATCGCGATCATCGGCCTGCTCATCGGCCTGCTGATGCCGGCCGTGCAGTCGGCACGCGAGTCGTCCCGACGCGGTGCCTGCATGAACAAGATCCGGCAGTTGTCGCTGGCGTGCCAGCAGTACCACGCCCAAAACAACGCGTTTCCCCCCGGCGCCGTCATGCGGCTCGACGCCGCGTTGACCGACGATGAGAAGTGCCGGATTTCGGGGACTACCCATACAACCGGCGGGCCGCCGTGGACGGTGCTGCTCCTGCCGTTCATGGAAGGGCAGTCACGATACGATTCGTACGACCTGAATGGCAGCTTCACCAGTTTCGACAGCGCCGTTACGGGGGCGACCAATCGCGCAAAGCAGTTCACATTCAACACGAATTTCGCCTGCCCGGCCGACCCGAACACGGCCTCCGGACCCAATGGCAACACCAGCTACTTCGCGTGCCAGGGGGGCGGTCCGGATCAGCCTTGGAGCGGAACAACTCCTCCGAATTTGAAGAAATGCATGAGCCGCGAGAGTCGGTTCTTTTTCCACAATGGCGTGTTTTACGCGAATTCGCGGATCACGGCCGGCCACCTTCTCGACGGCGCATCGAACGTCATCTTGATCGGCGAGACCCGCTACGCGTCGCCGCTCGGAGCACCCACGGTCCCTAACGGCGGCATGGGCTGGGATTCGACGATGTACTGGTCTTCTGCGGATGCTCGGTTGTCGATCCCGTTGGGGCTCTGCGCCACGAATCAGGCCATCAATTTCACGCCGGGCGACGGGACGAACATCTGGGTGAGTGAACAGGTGACGACGTTCGGCAGCAAGCATCCGGGGGGGGCGTCGTTCACCATGGCCGATGGCTCGACGCATTTCCTCAGCGAGTCGATCGATCTCGCCCTGTACCGTACGCTTGGCCAGCGGAACTCACGGGCCATGAAGGCCGGCTTCAACCAATAGCGGTCGCGAAGGCGTTCCGGTGCCGCAATCTTCCGCGGCCCGCTGACCGACGCGCGGCCCTCAAGGGCGGGTCGGCAGCTTCATCGCCTTGGCGTTGTTTTTCCAGCCGTGCTGGTTCGCCAGGTCGTCGAGCGAGATCGTCTGCTGGCCGGACTCGGTCTCCACGATCGCGATCAAGCCGGGCTGCGTTTCCGGATCGAACTTCACGTCGCCGCCCGCCGAAATGCCGACGAGCGCATCGCCTTCCGCGAGCAGTACGCCGCGCAATTTTCCGCTGGTCGGATCCCAGAACCGAACGGTGCGGTCGTCCGTGCGGGCCACGGCAAACGATCCGCCCGCGGCCGGAAACACGGTCGAGGCACCTCCGGGCGTGATCTGTCGCTGAAGCGTCTTTCCCTGCGGCACATCCCAGACCTGCGTGAGATAGTAGCGACTCGCCAGAAGCAGGGGCCGATTGCCGGGCATCCAGCACAGGGCCGTCGTCGGAAGCCAACTCGTCGAGTGGCCTGCCGCCACCGCGGCCAGCACCTCGCCGCTGGACGGCTTGACGACCCGGATCGACCCGTCACCGTAGCCGCAGGCCAGAGTCGGCACGCCCTTCACCGCGGACCAGGCCAGGGCCGTGATCGGAAAGGCGCTCTCGATCTTTTTGGCCTCGGACATGCCCGCGACGTCCCAGACGACCAGGTTTTTGTCGCGTCCGCCGGTGACGAGCTGCTTGCCGTTTGGCGACCATGCCATGGCCTCGATCCAGGAGGTGTGTCCTTCCAGCGTGCCCTGAGACTCGCCGTCGGGCGACCAGACTCGTGCCGTCTTGTCGTGGCCCGCGGAGGCGAGCGCTTTGCCGTCGGCCGACCAGGCCAGGCAGGTGAGTCGCCCCTTGTGGCCGGCACATGCGTGCAGAAGTTCCTTGCTCTTGACGTCCCAGATTCGGACCACGCCCCCCTCGTCGCCCGACGCAAACCGCTTGCCATCGAGTGACCACGCCGCGACGGTCACAGGCTTTTCGTGACCCTCAAGCCGACCGATTCGCTTG
This sequence comes from uncultured Candidatus Kuenenia sp., assembly GCA_964640405.1. Lineage (GTDB taxonomy): Bacteria > Planctomycetota > Planctomycetia > Pirellulales > UBA1268 > QWPN01. The sequence continues at coordinate 22,784 of CAZXIG010000002.1, read as the reverse complement.
AACGACGCCGGGTCCCAGAGCGAGAGCACGGGCGTGCCGAGTCCCGTCACGATGGGTTTTCCCACCTGAAAGACCGGTGCCGACGCCCCGCCGGCATCGATCGACGTGATGGCTTCCTTGCCATCGGCCGCCCACACCTCGACGCGTTCGTCCGAGCCGACGACGATCCGGCCCGAGGCGGCATTCCATTCGATGAGCGTGCCGCGTGTCGGCAGCACCCCGGCCGGCTTGCCATCGCTGCCGCTCCACAGCTTCACGCCCTGCGTCGACGTCGTTGCCAGTTGCTTCCCGTCCGGCGACCAGGCCATTTCCGCGGCGGGAGAGGCGATCGTCGCGATCCGCTTGCCCGTGGACGCGTCCCAGATCGAGGCCTTCCCCGAGTTGCCGGTCGCCAGCGTCGCCCCTTTGGGCGAGAAGCGGACCATCACACATGACTCGCTGCCATCCATTTCCATCGTGGTGCCCGCCACTCCCGAACTGGCGTCGACGAGGCTCACCAGATTGCCGAAGCAGGCCACGGCCAACTTGGTGCCGTCGGGTGACCAGTCGATCGAGGCGATAGGCTGGCCTATTGCGGTGATTTTCTTGAAGTCGGAGAGGCCTTCGGTGACGGCGATCATTCCGCTTCCAAGCGTGCAACCGGCCAGTCTCCGGCTGTCCCGCGACCACCGGAGGCTGCGCATCTGCATGGAGTTGTCGAACTGCTTCTTCATGCCGCCGGTGGCGACGTCCCAGATGATCAGCTTGGCCTCACCCCACGAGTGCGTCGCGAGCATCGTGCCATCGGGCGACCAATCCATCGAATAGACGTAATACCTATGGCCTGCGAGCGCTTTCTCGAGCGTGCCGGTCTCGAGATTCCAGATTCGCACCACGCCATCGAGGCCGCCGGTCGCGGCACGGGTGCAATCGGGCGACACCGACAGGCAGTTGATCTGGCCGCGGTGCCGCGGACTCTCCAGCAACCAACGGTTGACCCCCTTGAGTTGCGGTGGCTCGAGCACAAACGCGGCGGTTCCTTCTTTCGACAGCCATTCCCAGTCGGCCTTGTCGCCTCCCTTCTCCTCCGCCCACGCGATGGCGGCGGAAGCCAGGAGAGGGCCGAGGCAGAGCCACACGATCCATGCACGGCACGAAGCAGACATCGGTCCTCCGAAATTGATGACCCGGCAGCCCAGCCAGACAGCCCAGCCGGCCCTACGGAGCGGTAACGAGTTCCTGAAACCATTCGCGCAGCTGCAGCGTCGATGGCCGGTCGTCGAGAAACATCGCCGTGGAGTGGAAGCCCAGGCCGGAATTGGCCCAGGTGACCTCGGTGTTCATGACGTCCATCACGGGCCGGAACTTTTCTTTGGAATTATCGGTCTGAAAAATGGCTTTGCCTTGGAACCGCGACGCGCGTTCGATCGCATCGGGCATGGTCGAACCGTTCCAGTTCGAGCCGTCGTAGTGCTGACAGGCATGGAAGCCTTTCCACAGCGGGGCGATCCGGTCATGCCGCAGGCCGATGTAGCCGCAGGCAATCGCGCCCCGCGAGAAGCCGGTGAGCACGACATTCGCGCGGTCGCCGCCAAACTTCTCGCACACCTCCGCCACCATGCGGATCGCGTAGTCGGCCGTGTCGTCGGCATTCCCCCAGCCGTTCTCCGCGATGGTGCCGGTGCCGCGGTTTACGAACGGCAGCCCCAGGCAGATGGCGCCCCGCCCTTTCGTCATGCCGTAGCCGATGACGCATTGATCGGGCAGCCCCGAGGAGAAGCAGGCTGGCCCATAGAAGATGTTGCCGGGGTATTCGACGATCACGGGATACTTCTTCCCGGCTTGCCAATCCTCGGGCAGATTCAGGATGCAATAGATGCCGGTCGATTCATCCCCGGCGAGCCGATAGCGGACGCGTTTCCCGGGCGCCGCGGCCCCGTCTGCGACCGAAGGGACCTCGATCCGGCCCGCAGGCCACTGCCACTCCGGCGCCTCGCCGTGTGCCGCCAGCGACCGCATTTCGAGCGCGATCGGCTTGGTGATCCGCGGCGAGAGATGCGTCGCGGGTGGGACCTTTTCGTCAGGCTTGCTTGGCGGCGTGACCGGCTCGGCCAGCATGACCTCGACGCATTTCACATCCCCGGGATTCAGCCGTGGCGTGCGGTCGGGAAAAGTCGCCCGCAGATTGCAGGAGAGGGTGCGCGTCTCGCCTGGTTCGAGCGTGCTGCTCGCCAGCGCCGCCTCCCAGCCATGGTCGCCCACCACCCAGAGCATGACGCCGACAGGGTTCTCGCCGGTGTTCGTCATCTCGGCATCGACCGTCGCCCGCCGCGCCAGATCCCAGCCGCCGCGGGGCGCCGGGATGACCGCCCGGGCAAAGAGATTGGCCGCAGTGGACGAGAGGGTGAGCACGCCGTCGTGCCACTCCGCGCGGAGGTCGCGCAGCGTGCCGAGGTCGGCGGAACTGTGCAGGTGCCCCGTGAGCGACAAAGGCTCTGCGGCCCCAGCCACCACGCAGTGGCGAAGGCAGAGCACGACAAGCAGCAGGCCGACCAAGACCCATCGTCGTGACTGAAGCATCAAGGCATTCCCGAGGCACACCGGGACTCCGCACCGGCGACCCTCAGCCTGCCACACGTGGAAAGACACGGCAACGATGGAAATGCGTCTCGTAGGTTCAAGAATGCGACAGTGTCGCGTGATACGCAGGGGCATTGCGCTTGTCGCGATGCGGAGAGCCTGCATACTTGAGGAATATCCACCAACGGGAGCGAGACCATGAGACGAACGCTTGCAGTCATCGTCGGAATGCTTTCCATGGCATGCGGTGCCGTCGCCCCGGCGGCGACGGTTCTCGTGGAGGCGGAGAGTTTCGCCGACCAAGGCGGCTGGAGTTTCGATACGCAGTTCATCCGCGAGATGGGATCGCCGTATCTCCTGGCGCATGGTCTTGGCAAGCCGGTGGCCGACGCCACGACGAAGGTCACGTTTCCCGCCGCGGGAACCTACCGCGTGTTCGTGCGGACGAAAGACTGGGTGGCGCGGTGGAACGCGCCGGGCACGCCGGGCAGGTTTCAGCTGCTGGTGAATGGCACGCCGCTCGCCGAGACGTTTGGAACGAAGGGAGCGGAGTGGGGATGGCACGACGGAGGCTCCGTCGCCGTGCCGGCCGGGGAGGTGACGGTCGCCCTCCATGATCTCACCGGCTTTAATGGCCGCTGCGATTGCATTGTGTTCACGACCGAGTCGAGCCCGCCGCCGAATGACTCGCAGATTCTCGCGGCCTGGCGGCGGCAGGCGCTCGGCCTGCCGGAGAAGCCCGAGACGAAGGGGCCGTACGACCTCGTCGTGGTAGGCGGCGGCTATTCCGGCATGGGAGCGGCGATCTCGGCCGCTCGCATGGGGCTGAAGGTGGCGCTCATCCAAGACCGGCCCGTGCTCGGCGGCAATGGCTCGAGCGAGGTGCGCGTGTGGGCGATGGGGCTCATCAAGCGGGGCAAGTATCCCCACATCGGCGAGATCGTGGAGGAGTTTGCCGACAAGGCGAAGAAGAGCCCGGGCACCTACGAAGAGTTCGGTGATGGCAAAAAGGAGGCCGTGGTACGGGCCGAGCCGAACATCGATCTCTTTCTCAATACGCACGCCTTCGCCGTGGCCCGCGAGGGAGCCCGGATCACGAGCGTGAGCTGCTTCGACACCAAGACGAGCCGGGAGATCGTGTTCACCGGCAGGTTCTTCTGCGATGCCACGGGCCACGCCACGATTGGCCATCTGGCCGGCGCCGAGACGGTGATGGAGCCGAAGGGGCGAATGGGGATGAGCAATATGTGGGCCTGGGCAGAAGAGGCGACGCCACAGTCGTTCCCCGAGACGCCCTGGGCGTTGCCGCTCACGATGGCCGACTTCCCCTACCCGCGCAACTACCACGGGCCGTGGTACTGGGAGAGCGGTTACGACAAGGATCCGCTGGGCGACGCCGAAGGCATTCGCGACTGGAACCTGCGGGCCGTCTTCGGGGCTTGGAACGCGATGAAGAACGGCGACGGGGCTGCCGAGCACACGAATGCCGTGCTGACGTGGGTGGCCTACGTGGGCGGAACCCGGGAAAGCCGGCGCATTCTCGGCGACGTGGTGCTCACGCAGGACGACATCGTCGCGAAGAAGGAGTTTCCCGACGGCTGCGTGCCGAGCACGTGGTCGATCGATCTCCATTATCCGAAGAAGGAATACGCGAAGAAGTTCCCCGACAACCCCTTCATCTCGATCGCCGTGCTCGACGAACGCATCGATCGAAAATACGGTTATCCGGTTCCCTACCGCTGCTTCTACTCGAAGGACGTGGAGAACCTCTTCATGGCGGGCCGCTGTATTTCGGTGACGCACGAGGCCCTCGGCACCGTGCGGGTGATGAAGACCTGTGGGATGATGGGAGAGGTGGTGGGCAAGGCGGCGAGCGTGGCGGCCAAGCACGGCACGACACCCCGTGGCGTATATGAGAAACACTGGGCGGAACTTGACGAGCTTCTCAAACTGCCCGGTCAAACCCGCCGCGCGACGCTCGACGCGCCACTCGACATCCCCGAAAAGTCGGCCACTGGCGCCGCCGCGGCCGAAGTCCCTGCCCCGCAGCCCGCACCCCAGCCGTCACCAAAGCCGGCACCCCAGACCAGCTGGGAGCAGAATGCGGAGCCGATGCCGATCGCCGGAAACGAAGCTGCGACGAAGCCCGGGGCTCCGCCGGCCTTCCACCTGCCCGCAGGTTTCGCAGTGGAGCGGTTGTTTGCCGTGCCGAAGGATCAGCTGGGCTCGTGGGTCTGTCTGGCCACCGATCCCAAGGGCCGGCTGATCGCCAGCGACCAAGGGGGCCAGGGCCTGGTGCGGATCACGCCCGCGCCGCTCGACGGCTCGAAGCCGACCGTCGTCGAAAAGATCCCCGTGGCGATCTCCGCCGCCCAGGGCCTGCTCTGGGCGTTCGACGCTCTCTATGTCGTCTGGAATGACGGCCCCGGCAGCGGGCTCTATCGCGTCACCGATTCAAACGGCGGCGCGACCGGGCCCAACCTCACCCAGGCCGCGGGCCGGATCGTGGCCGAGACGCCCGACCAGATTACGATCGTGACCGACCCCGAAAACGCGACCAAGTTCGTGCAGGTGCCCCGGTCCGACATCGAGGAGATCCTGCCCTCGACCGAGTCGCTCATGCCGAAGGGGCAGCTCGATCAGCTCAACGAGTCCGAAGTGCTCGACCTCGTGGCCTACACGCTCTCCCGAGGAAACAAGAACGATGCGCGGTTCCGGAAGCAATAGTTTCAGTCAGGGGAGCCGGAATCGGCGGAAGCTCGAGGAGCATTGGGCCGCCCCGGCCCACCGCGAAGAGACTTCTGCCGTTCCGGCGTCGTCACACTTCCGGCTCATCGCGGTCGTCTTTGCGGTCGTCTTTGTTGCCGGTAGCGGTTCGGTTGTCGCCATCGACTTCTCCCACGACGTCGTGCCGATCCTGCGTGTGCACTGCGGCCAGTGCCACACGGGTGATGCCCGGCAGGGGGGCTTCTCGATGAACACCCGCGAGGATCTGCTCGCCGGAGGCGACTCCGGGACGCCGGGCTTCGTCGAGGGGAAGGCCGCCGAGAGCGAGGTCATCGCCCGGATCACGAGTGACGACCCCGACTATCGCATGCCGAGCGAGGGCGAGCCGCTGCCCGCCGAGGCAATCGCCATGCTGAAGCGATGGATCGACGAGAAGGCGCCCTGGGAGCCAGGCTTCGCCTTCAAGGGCACGGGCTGGGAGCCGCCGCTGTCGCTCCGCGACGTGCCGCTGCCACCGGTACAGGACGGCCGTACCAATCCGGTCGATCGGATCGTCGATGCCTACTGGAAGGAACAGGGCATCGCCCGGCCGCAGCGGGTCGACGACCGTACGTTCATCCGCCGCGCGAGTCTCGACCTCGTCGGCCTCCTGCCCGATCCGGCCCGGGTCGAGGCCTTCGTGGCCGACACGAATCCCGACAAGCGGTCCGTGCTCGTGCGGGAGCTGCTCGGCGATCGCGTGGGCTATGCAGAGCACTGGCTCACGTTCTGGAACGATCTCTTGCGGAACGACTACACGGGCACCGGCTTCATTACCGGCGGCCGCCGGCAGATCACGACCTGGCTCCACCGGTCGCTCCGCGACAATCTGCCCTTCGATCGGTTCGTACGGGAATTGATCGCGCCGACCGACGAGTCGCGGGGGTTCATCGACGGGATCGTGTGGCGAGGCGTAGTCAACGCCAGTCAGACCGTGCCGATCCAGTTCGCCCAGAACGTCGGCCAGACATTCCTCGGCATCAATCTCAAGTGCGCGAGCTGCCACGACAGCTTCGTGGACCGCTGGAAGCTGAAGGAGACCTACGACCTCGCCGCGATTTATTCTCCCAAGCCGCTGGAGTTGCACCGCTGCGACAAGGCCACGGGCGTGCAGGCGACGCCAGCGTGGTTGTTCGCCGATCTCGGCCAAGTCGATGCCGCGGCCCCTCCGCAGAAGCGGCTGGAGCAGTTGGCGGCGATCATGACGAAGCCGGAGAACGGCTGGCTCTCGCGGAACCTCGTCAACCGGCTCTGGCACCGGCTCATGGGCCGCGGGCTCGTGCACCCGGTGGACAGCCTCCGCACGAAGCCCTGGAGCGAGGATCTGCTCGACACGCTGGCGGGTGATCTCGTCACGCACGGCTGGGACATCAAGCATGTGCTCGAGACGATCTGCACGTCGGAGGCGTACGGGGCGGCCACGCCCGCCGTCAACGGACAGCCGCAGGGCGCCGACTTCGTTTTCAAGGGTCCGCTGCCGCGGCGGATGACGGCGGAGCAATTCAGCGACGCCGTCTGGCAGCTCACGGGTGCGGCGCCGACGCGGCCGGAGGCCAACGTGCAGCGGTTCGTGCCGGAGCCCGGCGCGGCCGAGGTGAAGCCACCCGTCGCCAAGTGGATCTGGTCGAATCCCGAGGGCACGCCCGCTCAGGCCACGAAGCTCGCTTTCAAGAAGTCGTTCAAGCTCCCGGCTGCGGCCGCGAGTGCGGCCGTGGTCGTGGCGGCCGACAACGAGGCAACCGTGTTCCTGAACGGTAGGAAGCTGGTCACGACCACCGACTGGCAGGCGCCGGTGATGGCGATGGCCACGAACGAGCTGCGGGCTGGCGACAACGAATTCGTCGTCGTGGTCAGCGACGCCGGCGGGCTGTCGGGCGTGCGGGTAGAACTGCGGGCCCGGCTCGTGAACGAAGCCGACGAGGCCGTGGCGACCGATGAATCCTGGCAGTGGACGGCAACGCTCCCTGACGGCAAAGGCGGCTATGCGAAGGACAAGCAGCCGACCGACTGGCAGGCCGCCGCGGCCGCGAAGCAGGATGTCTGGGCATCGAGCGATGGCCTGTTCGCCCAGCGTCTCGTCGAGGGCACGGCCACCGGTCCGCTGCCGATGGTGCGGGCGGCGCTCGTGAAGAGTACGCCGCTGATGGCAGCCCTCGGCCGGCCCAATCGCGACCAGGTGGTGACGAGCCGCCCCGTCGATCTCACGACGCTCGAGGCGATCCAGCTCGCCAACGAGCAGGGCCTCTACGACGAGTTTTCGAAGGGAGGCAGCCGGATTCTCGCGGCCAAAGGTCCGGCCGCCGATACTATTTCCAAGTGGATGTTCGACGCGGCGCTCTCCCGCTCGCCGACCCCAGGCGAGGCCACCGCCGCCCGCGACATCCTCACAGACAAGCCAACCAAGGAATCCATCGCCGACTGCCTCTGGGCACTCGTGATGCTTCCGGAATTCCAACTCATACGTTGACCGCCCATGAAAGCCCAAGGTGTGAGCCGAAGAGGCACGAGACGAAGTCCCGCGAGTCAGCGCGACGCACCGTCCCCGCCTCTCTCTCCTTGCCACTCCTCGCTGCCACCACGCCCACTCACCTCTCGGCTTACGCCTCGGGCTTTCGTCCAAAACCACACGACATACGGTTTCGCATCTCCCTTAGGAGAAACCCCATGCTGACCCGACGCGACTATCTCAAGAGCCTCGCCGCCGCCGCCACAACGACCCTCGCCCTGCCCGAGCCCCGGGCCCGCGCGAGCACCGCCGCGACGATCGTCCACCCCGCTCCGAAGGCCGACGCGATGATCGTGCTCTGGATGGCAGGCGGCATGGCGGCCCCCGATACGTTCGACCCCAAGAAATACAAGCCGTTCGAGCCGGGGCTCGCAGTGGCCGACGTGATCAGCACGTTCCCGTCGATCCCCACGGCCCTCGATGGCTGCCGCATCGTGGATGGGCTCCCCGAGATCGCGCAGGTGCTCGACCGGGCCACGCTGATCCGGTCGCACGTGCAGGCCGACCTGGGCGCGATTCTCCACTCGCGGCATCAATATCACTGGCATACGGGCTACGTGCCGCCGCAGACGGTTGCCTGTCCGCACATCGGCGCCTGGATGAGCCGCGTGCTCGGGCCGCGGAATCCCGTGATGCCGGCGTTCGTCAACATCGGCCAGCGGCTGGAGGGAATCGGCGAGAACGAGGAGATCAAGGCCTTCACGACGGCCGGCTTCTTCGGCAGCGAGTTCGGCCCGATGAACCTGCCCTACCCCGAGCAGGCGGCCCTCGCCGTGCGGCCGCCGAAGGGGATGGAGCCGGGCCGGTTCGGCAGCCGGTATGCGAGCTACAAGAAGCTGCTCAAGGCCTCGCCCGCGGCCGAGTTCACGAGCGACTACCACCAGGAGTCGATGCTGCGGAGCCTGGAAAACGCCCACCGACTGCTCGGGGCCAAGGAACGGGAGGCCTTCGACATCACGCTCGAGCCGAAGGAGGTGCAGGAGCAGTACGACACCGGCAGGTTCGGCCGCGGCTGTCTCCTGGCTCGCCGGCTGGTGGAGAACGGTGCACGCTACGTGGAGGTGACGACGGAATACATCCCGTTCGTCCACTGGGACACCCACGACAACGGCCACGATACGGTCGCGAAGCTCCACAAGGAGATCGACCGTCCGATCGCCACGCTGATTCGCGATCTGGAGTCCCGCGGTCTGCTCGACCGCACGCTCGTGGTGATCGCCAGTGAGTTCAGCCGCGACATGATCATCGAGGGCAGGCCGGGCGGGGCCGATGCGGGCGACCAGGCGACTTCGCCCAAGGATTTTTTGCAGAAGCCCAATCACTACGGCCAGCACCGGCACTTCACCGGCGGCTCGACGGTCGTGATGTTCGGCGGCGGCATGCAGCGGGGGCTCGTCTACGGCAAGACGGCCGACGAGCGGCCCTGCCTGGCGGTCGAGAATCCGGTGACGATCACCGATCTCCACGCCACCCTCTTCACGGCGATGGGGATCAGCCCGAAGACGGTCTACGAGATCGAGGGCCGCCCCTTCTACGCCACCGAGGACGGCAAGGGGAAACCGGTCGAGGCTGTGTTCGCCTGACCGTGCGACCGGCCTTCAGCGGCCAGTCAAGAACTTTTCCGCTGAATCTGGCCGGAGCCGACGCGTTGGCCAACATTCGCGGCGTGTTTCGGGGGCCTTTGCTCGCACGGCCATGCCCATGCTCCACCGTCACCAGACTCGTTTCGACTTTGGAATGGTGGCGGTCGTAGCGGCCTGTGATCGTCGGCGGCTCCCGGGTCAGCCCTCTGGTGCTGGGGCGGGCTGGAGTCGGTTCGCTGGAGTTGCCGGGGGACTGATGAACAACGGCAACGTGTCCCTCGGCGCTGCTCCGGGCGGCCTGGCCACCGCCGCCTCGGGCAGCGGCAGCGGCGAGCGTGGCGGCCAAGCATGGCACGACACCCCGTGGCGTCTATGAAAAGCATTGGGTCGAGATGGACGAATGGCTCGTGCTCCCGGGCAAGGTCCGTCGGGCAGACCAATGAGAGCTGGAGAATAGACTTCATGGACGAGCAGCTTGCTGGCCGGCAGCCCCTCGAGCTTGACCGATCATGCGAAACCAACCGTTCGATTCGTTCGAGGTCACGGCCCCCGGCCGCGTCAATCTGATCGGCGAACACACCGATTACAACGACGGCTGCGTGCTGCCGATGGCCATCGACCGCGCCATTCGCGTCCGCGTCACAAGGCGCCCCGACCGCTCTGCCGTGATCACAAGTGAGCGTGCGGGCATCGTCTCAAGGGCCGAGCTCGACCTCGCTTCTCAGCTCGCGCCAGCCGGCCGCGGCTGGGCCGAATACGCGGCGGGTGTAATCGCCGGCTATCAAACCCTTGGCTTCGCGATCCCGGGATTCGACGCCGCGATCACCACCGATCTGCCCGCCGGAGGCGGACTGAGCAGTTCGGCCGCGTTGGAAATGGCCGTCGCAACCGTCGTCGAGACGCTCTGCGGCCGCTCGCTTCCCACCAGCGACAAAGCCCTGCTCTGCCAGCGCGCCGAACACACTTTCGCAGGCGTGAGTGTGCGTTGGCAGCAGCCAGCCTGTGCGTACCGTCGCTTCGCGACGCAAGCAGGGAACAGCTTGAGTCGGCCGCCGCGTCGCTGCCAGATGTCTGCAAACGGCGGGCCAGGCATGTGATCGCGGAGAACGAGCGGGTGTTGGCGTTCGTCGATGCCCTCGAGCGCGGTGATTGGCAAGCCGCTGGAAGGCTGATGCTGGAGAGCCACGCGTCTCTCGCGACCGACTACGAGGTCTCCTGCCCGGAACTCGACGCGATCGTCCGGATCGCGGCGGAATTGCCAGGCGTCATAGGCTGCCGCATGACCGGCGGCGGGTTCGGTGGCAGCGTCGTGGCGCTCGCGAAGAATGCCCGGGCGTGTGAAGCGATCGCCGCGATCCGGGCGGGATACCAGCGGGCGACGAGCATCGATCCGGCTATCTTCACGACCCGAGCCGCGGACGGTCCGTTCGTCAGGCCGCTCAGCTGACGACACGGCAGACGCTCCCGCCGTGTCCTTGCGGAGGCTACGGCGAGTCGGCTGCGGCAGCGGCCGGGTCCTCGGCAGAGGTCACAACGAGCGGAACTCTCACGACCCGCTTCTTCCAGCGCGGCGGCTTCAGCGGCTCGGCCTCCAGCCGCATCACCGTCGCTTCCACCTCGGTCATACCAGCGAGGGCATCGAGTGCTTCGGCGGCGGTTTTCGCATTCCCGATCGTTACCTTCCCGAGCTTGATAATCACGTCATTTCGCTTGAGGGGCAGGGTGGATCCCTCGCCGCTCACTCTCTGCACGAACAGCCCCTTCGTGTTGAGGGTCGGCAGGTTTTCGGAGGCAATGATCCCGCGAATCGTCGAGAGTTCGACCTCGTCCCAGGGCGACAGACAGACCGCCGGCAGGCTCACGCGGCCCACCGGCACCGAATGCACAGTGAAACGGCCGATCAGTCCGCCGAAATGGCCGTTCTTTGCCCCGCGGCCGAGATAGCACTGCGTGGCGCGAATCTCGTGCGGGCGGATGGACACGCTGTTATTTGTCGCGATTTTGACGCCGTCCACGTACAGCGTCGCATTTGAGCCGTCCAGCACGACCTGCACCGTGGTCCATACATTCTTCTTCAGCGGTGCGCCCGAGAGCGTTTCGAGCCGCTTGCCTTGCCGCATGGCAAAGACGAGTTGCCCGTTCTTCGCCGGGAAGAGCCCGATGGCGTCGCCGTTCGGATTGCTGAATTCGAAGATGTGCGCCTCCTCCGACGCTCCGTCCCAGTTCACCTCGGCGGTGTACGTACAGTTCAGCATGTCGGCGACATCGGGCTGGAGTTCGACGAACTGGCTCGTGCCATCGAGCCGCACCGCCCCGTCGTAGACCGTTTCGGGACGGAGGTCGGGCGAGTAGTCGCGGTCGTCGAGCACGCGGTCGATCGAGTCTTTCCCGGGCCAGAGCCGTCGGCGGATGCCCGGCACTTTCCGCTTCGGCCCGAGCGATAACAACGGGCCGCCGATCACCTGCGGTTGATCCGCGCCAGGCCCACTCCACGCCACCGACACGTGGCCACCGCGTTGATTGCCCGCGTGCAGCACCATGATCGGATAGGTGCCGCCTTTGCGCAGCGCGACGCAACCGAGCTTTTGCTCGGGGTGGACGTCGAATTTCTTCGGCGGCGTGCCTTTCGTCAGCCGCGGCCCGATGAGCGTGTCAGCGACCTCGGCGTTGGCCTCGCCGAGCAGCACCTCGCACTGCCCGTCGGCTGCGATCCAAAACGTGTACTCGCCGCTCGCGGGCGGCGTGATGTAGCCGACCATCTGCTCGACGATCTTGTCTTGATTTTCGGAGCCATCGGAGCTGGGCGGCCACTCGAGCTCGATCGCCGGGATCACGGCGTCTTCCCATTTCGGGCCATGGTCACGGTCCCTCTGCATCTCGATCTGCGCGCCATTGACGAGGTAGCCCCACGTCGCCCCGAAGGCGTCGAGGGCCAATGAGTCGTGCGGCGTGTTGAAGTCGTAGTCGGCGTAGAGCCCGCCGAAGTCCTTGTCGTCCTCTCCGGGATTCTTTCCCACGCCCCAGCTCCATGTGAACCAACGCCCCTTGGTGATTTCATTGCCCTTCGCATAGAAGCCGTCGATCATCGCCGTCCCGCTCTGGTCACCGCCGTAGCAGACGGCGCCCCCCTTCACGGTCACGTTGTCCGAGCAGGTCTTCCGCTCGGCGATCATTCTCGCGTGCTCGAGAATCTTGGCGTTGCCACGAATTGTGGTTCCCTTCTGGACGACGGCAAAGCCGCGCACACGGGCTCTCTCGGCGATCGTCGCCTCTTCGTAGACCAAGGCGTGGTCCGACACGACCGCCTCGTCCTGCACGGTGGCATCCATCACGACCGCGTGATCCTCGATTCGTGCCCGGCCGAGGACCTTCGCGGATCCGAGCACGCGGGCGTTCGGGCCGACGTACGCGGTGGGCGCGACTGTCGCCGTCGGGGCCACGAGCCCGCCGCCGTTTGGATGCGGAGCCCCGGACGCTGGCGGCCGGCCCGCCACCACGACATCCAACGGCCGGCACCCTTCGAGCTTCACCTTCCATGGGAATTGTGCCTGGTCGAACGACCGGTAGTCCGGCCCGATGGCCATGATCCTCGTCGGCGCGGCGCAGACCACCAGATAGAGTTCGCGGATGGTCGCATCGACGTCGAAGGTGACCCGTTCCCCGGGCGTGAAAACGCGGCCATACACCGGTTTCTCATCGACGTTCACACCGACGAATCCAGCCCGCCAGTCGGCCCCGCGGATGGTGTTGGCGTAGCCCTCCAGCGTGGCCCCCACCGTTCCCGGGGCACACGCCAGCGGGCAGATGTTCCATCCCAATTGCTGCGGCGCCTGCTGCTTGGGCCCCCGCCACCATCCCGGCTCGTACGGTATCTCGCGGAGCAGCACCCTGCCATGCCGGAGCATCGTCTGTGCGACGTCAGTTTTCAGGTCGTCCATCGCCGCGCGATAGCGGTTGAAATCCGTCACACACCCGTCGTAGCCGTAGGGCGTGTTGCCTTTTTCGTGCTCGAGGTAGTCCCTGTGGATCACGAAGTCCATTGTCACGTTCCGCATCGCCATCCGCGTATACTCGTCGGCGAGCGTGCGATCCGGGTGCGGGTTGATGCGGTTGAACGTCTGCCACGGATAGGCGGAGTATTCGCGTTTCGTCGGGCCGTCGTACCAGAGCTTCGAGATGAACATCGGACCGTATTCGGGCGTCTGCGCCAGATGCTCGAACATGCCGCGGTCGTGGTAGTACGTCCGGCCGTTGGACGGATGCAGGCAGCTGTCGTAGGTCAGGATCGGCTCCGTCTGATAGAAGCCGATGTAGGTCTGCGGGAAGTTGGCGTGCGTTTCCCAGAACGCGCCGGCCATGCCGCCGGTCATCGCGTCGAATCCGTGGACCAGTTCGTGCGGATTGATGAATCCGGGGCCCTGGCACGACCAGCCGAAATGGCCGTCGAACCCCATGAAGTTGGCTCCATCGGTTGGCTGGATGGGGATTCGATACTTGATCCCGTCGCCACGCTCCTCCGGAATGCAACTGACGACGGACGTCCGCAGGGCCATACGCTCGGAGTAGCAGTGGTAGGCAAGTTCGGCCAGCTTGAACATGCCGGGCACGCGAGCCTCGAACTCTTGCATCTGTTGCTCGTTCCAGGTGGCCATCTTCTCCTTCTCGACGCAATGACGGAAATGCTCGGAGTCCTGGACCCACCATTGATCGGGCTCGAGACGCCACCAGTTGTGCATCTCGGTGCCGAGCATGACGCCGCCTTCGTGGTTTCGCACGATCTCCCGCTCCGTCATCGATCCGTCGTGGAGACGGACGGCGGCCAAATCGCCGTTGAATGACGGTGCATTCTGCGACGCACCCCCGAGCACCATCACGTGCCCGGCGGTGACCTTCAGCTTCCGTTTGCCGCCGGCGACTTTGGCGCCGTCGAGATACCACTCCTCCTGCGTCGGCGTGCAGTTGACGACAAGGTGCCGCCACTTCGGCGAACCAGTGACCTGGGGTGGATACGCCAGCGGCGCCGACGAGTTTTTTCCGTTCGGCGACTGCCAGCCCAGGATCACCTCACCTTGCGCCGGCTTTTCCGCCCGAAACCAGACCTCGATGGCCATGTGGCCCGAATCCAGGATGGCCGGTTCGATGGGAAAGTTGGCCTTCATGAGGTCGTTGCCGTCGAACCGCACCGCTGGCACGTGCCCCACTGTCACGGCGCGCGGGTATCGTTTGTCGCGTTCCTCGTAGGGAAAGTGAAACCCGAAGTCACCGAAGTGACCGCCGACTTTCGAGATTTGTCCCCCCTCGCCGCCGCCTCCCGAATAGCCGCAGTTGTACCAGTTCAGGGCGATCTCGGTGCCGTACGTGCGCGACACCATGAACTCCGCGTGCAGGTCGATCGACAGCCGCCCCGCCACGGCCAGCAAACCGAGCGGTTGCTTCGTGACGAGGGAAACCTCGCGCTGTTCCGGAGGCGCAGAGAGAGTCGCCGCTCTGGCGGCGGGCTCATCGGCGGCGGCAGCGAGCCGAATCACCGACACCCCGTGGCCAGCCAGCACGGCAAGGGCGAGCACCATGACAGACATCCCACGCATGAAGCGTATTTTGTCCGATCACCGAATATTCGGCCATCGTCCACTTGGAGAGATATCGCGCAATCTTTTTTTAACTTCGCGACGAGCATTCCCCATGCGTGACGAGCCGCCAGCCGCGAGGCGCCTTTCCGAGCATTATCCAACGGTCGGCATTCAGGAACTCCAACATGGTGACGGTTTGATCATCGGCTGACGGGCTGGCTGCCGGGGGGCTGTCGGCGATTGAGACTGTTTTCCGCGTACAATAGCGATGTCTTTGGAATAGCCTCATGACTACCGTCCAGATCACGATTCCTGACGCCCTCGCCAAGGAAGCCGCCGCCGAAGGCCTCTTCGAGCCCGACGCGTTGGACTCGCTCCTTCGCGAGCGACTCGCGGCAGTTCGCGTCGGGAAGATGCAAGCCCTCCGTCAGAAGATGGTTCCGGCCGATATGCCGCCCATGACGGCCGAAGAGATCGACTCCGAGATCAAGGCGTATCGTGCGGAGCGGCGTCGTGCGGCGTCGCGAATCTGAGCGAGCGTGATTCGCGGGTCACGACGGCTCATGATTCCTCGTAGATCGTGACGGCTTCGCGGCGGACTCTTGCCACAGCCACTTTACACGTCATCGTGTAATCGTGTAGCGTATCCGCATGGCTCAGAAACGCTCCGCTGCTGCTGCCGGGTGCTGCAAGCCCCGATCGCTCAAAGATCGTCCGCTCATGTCGCCCATTCAGGCGGGCGGGTTGGCGGCGGTGTTCAAGGTGCTGGCCAACGACACTCGGCTTCGGCTGCTGCACGCCCTCGTGCGGGCCGACGAGCTGTGTGTCACGGAACTGGCCGATGAGGTCGGCATGAAGCCACAGGCGGTTTCCAACCAACTTCAACGACTCGGCAGTCTCGGGATCGTCGAGGCCCGTCGAGCCGGAGTGAATGTCCACTATCGGGTCGTGGACCTGTGCGTCCGAAGCTTGCTCGATCAGGGATTGTGCCTGACCGAAGCCTTCGCCCGAATGCACGGCGGAGCCAGGGGCAAGGCAATGCCGCCCAGCGTGAGGAGTGGCAGGTTCCCGATCCCCGAGTGATGTCAGCCGAGGAGTTTCGGGGCGTGCGGAATCTCGTTGAGATGAAGGTGCTGACGTTACTCAGTCCCCGAGGGGGCTCTTGCTGAAAGGTTGTCGATGAACGTTGCAGAGTTGCGAGCGATTCTGTCCGCCCATCCTGAGACGAAGATGCACTGGATGCTCCCAGACAAGTCGTTCGTTCCGGACCACTACCACATCACCGAAGTGGGACGGGTTCAGAAGGATTTCATCGACTGCGGCGGCACGATCCGATCTCTGGCCTCATGCCTGCTCCAGATCTGGGTGGCCGACGACAAGGACCACCGGCTGCAGACCACCAAGTTGGCGAAAATCATGGAGGTCGCCGGGGCGGTGCTGAAGAGCGACGATCTGCCGGTCGAAGTCGAGTACGAGGAGGGAACGATCTCGCAGTACCCGGTTGGCGGTGTGGAAGTCACGCCCGCCGGGCTATTGTTTTATCTTGGCACCAAGCACACTGCGTGCCTTGCTCCGGAGAAGTGCGGGGTGGATGGCGGCGGATGCTGTTGAGGCGGGTGAAGAAGCAGGTTCGCCGGATACCGAAAGTTTGTCGGTCCGAAAGGGATTGCCAGCCAACATGATGAACAAGCCCATGGTGTCTCGCCGTCTCTGTGCAGAAGCGTTTGGCACGTTCTGCCTCGTGTTTGCCGGAACCGGAGCGGTGGTCGTCAACGAGGTGACGGGAGGCGGTGTCACGCACGTGGGTGTGGCGCTGACGTTCGGCTTGGTCGTGATGGCGATGATCTATGCCATCGGAGGCGTGTCCGGCTGCCACATCAATCCGGCCGTCACACTCGGGCTGTATGCCGCCGGGCGGTTCGAACGGTCTCTCGTGCTGCCCTTCATCGGCAGCCAGTGCGTCGGCGCCTTTTTGGCCAGCGGCACGCTCCGAATGCTGTTTCCCGAAAGCAACACCCTCGGGGCGACCATTCCCGCAGGCAGCGACCTCCAGTCGCTCGTGCTCGAATTCCTGCTGACCCTGATCCTGATGTTCGTGATATTGAGTGTGTCCGCCGGCGGCAGTGATGCAAAAATCCTGGCCGGCATCGTCATCGGCGGGGTGATCGGCTTGGAAGCACTGTTTGCCGGGCCGATCAGCGGGGCGTCGATGAACCCGGCTCGTTCCCTGGCTCCGGCAGTCGTGGCGATGCGGCTCGATCACCTGTGGATCTACCTCCTCGGCCCGATCGCCGGGGCGCTGGCGGGCGCGCATGTATGGCACATCGTTCACTCGCCGTCGCACGGTGGGCTGGACAAGAGCGGGAGATGTTCATGAAGACCGTTTTATTCGTCTGCGTCGAGAACTCGAATCGAAGCCAGATGGCGGAAGCTTTCGCCCGGATGCACGGCGGAGGCGGGGTGGAGGCCGCCAGCGCCGGCTCACGGCCATCGGGGCGGATCAACCCCAAGGCGATCGAGGCCATGAAGGAGTTGGGGTATGACCTGACGACGCACTCCTCGAAGGGCTTGGAGACCTTCAACGGCAGGGCGGTGGACGTGGCCGTCACGATGGGGTGCGGCGACGAATGCCCGCTCGTGCTCGCCGCCCGGCGTGAAGACTGGCAGATCCCCGACCCTCGAGAGATGTCGCCCGAGGAGTTTCGGGGCGTGAGGGATCTGATCGAGAAAAAGGTGCTGGCGTTGCTCGCCTCCTTGAGCGGCTCTTGCTGAAAGGTTGTCGATGAAAGTTTCGGAGTTTCGGGCAGTTCTGGCCGCCCATCCTGAGGCAAAGATGCACTGGGTCGGGACAAAGCGGCGGGAGGCAGGCTCGTCCGTCTGGTGTTGCCGCGTTCGTTCCAACGCGGCACGAGACCGGCCGTCGCTCGCATCAGTCGAGCGCCGCCAGGATCGAGCGAACGATCGCGTCGGGCTCGTCTGCCACGTCGACGACGATGGGCCGCTCGTCGGCACCGGGGCTCTCGAGCAGGGCCAGTTGGCTGTCGAGCAGCGTGGCCGGCATGAAGTGGCCGGCCCGCTGTTCCATCCGCTGGCGGATGATGCCGCCCGCGTCGTCGAGGTGCACCAGTCGGATGAGCGGGTGGGGCAGGCCGAGCCGGTCGCGGTAGCGGCGGGCTAGCGCAGAGCATGCCAAGACAGCGTTTCCACGTCCGGCCGTCGCATCCTTCAGAGCCGCTGCCAGCGCGTCGAGCCAAGGCCAACGATCGGCGTCGCAGAGCGGCGTGCCCACCCGCATCTTTTCGACGTTTGCCGGCGGGTGAAAGTCGTCGGCGTCGAGGAAGGTCCACTGCAGGGCCTTCGCCAGCCTCCGGCCGATTTCCGTCTTGCCGGCACCGCACACGCCCATGATGACCACGGCGTGCGTGCGGAGGCTGCCTCCAACGGGTGGGGAGTCTTGGTCGAGCATGGCACGATCCTACTGCGAGTGAGCACCGTGGAGAACGACACATGAGCGAGGAGACGAGGAGCCGCACGTCATGGCCGTAGGTATTGTTCTGAAAAACGCAGCGTTTTTACTGGGCGTTCCGAGGTTTATCGGCCGAGGGCGGCCTGCTACCGTCCCTGCATGAAGACGGCTCTCATCACCGGAATCGGCGGCCAGGACGGCGCCTACCTCGCAGCCCACCTCCTGTCGCAGGGCTACCGCGTGGTTGGCACGAGTCGCGACGCCACGTCGGGGCGGTTCGAGGGGCTGGCCGCCCTCGGCATCCGCGACCGTGTCACGATTCAGTCGATGTCGCTCGTCGATTTCCGATCCACCATGCAGGTGGTGGCCCGGGAGTGCCCGGACGAGATCTACAACCTCGCCGGCCAGACCTCCGTGTTCGTGTCGTTCGAGCAGCCCGTCGAGACGTTCGAAAGCGTCGTCGTCGGAGTCGTGAACCTGCTCGAAACGATCCGGATGCTCAAGGTGCCGATTCGCCTCTACAGCGCCGGCAGTTCGGAGATGTTCGGCAACACGGGCGACGCGCCCGCCACCGAGGAAACAACCATCAAGCCGCGGAGCCCCTACGGCATCGCGAAGGCGACGGCCTTCTGGCAGGTCGCGCAGTACCGCGAGGCCTACTCGCTCCACGCCTGCACCGGGGTTCTCTTCAACCACGAAAGCCTCCTGCGGCCCGAGCGATTCGTGACGCAGAAGATCGTGGCCGCCGCCTGCCGCATCGCGGCCGGTGAGCAGCAGACGCTCTCCCTCGGCGACCTTACCGTCCGCCGAGACTGGGGCTGGGCGCCGGAGTACGTCGTCGCGATGCATCGGATGCTCCAGCAGGAGGATCCGCAGGATCTCGTGATCGCCACCGGGCGGACATTCTCGCTCGAGGAGTTCGTGAAGGAGGTGTTCTCCGCGGTCGGCCTCGACTGGAAGGACCACGTCTGCCACGACCGCAGCCTCATGCGGCCCACGGGGATCGCCTGCGGCCGGGCCGACCCCTCCCGGGCCAGGAAGGCGATCGACTGGCAGGCGAGGTACTGCATGCCCGACGTCGCCCGCATGATGGTCAAGGCGCGGCTCGCGGGGGCGGGCACGAGGCGGTGGGCCGCGTGAGCTCGTCGCGTTGGGTGGGGCGTCGGTCGTGCCGTTCGGAAGCCCGTGGATGAAGCCCTGCCGCGTCGTCATCGATGCCGAAAAGCTTCGCCGGATCAAGTGCGGGCTCGGCCGCTTCAGTCGTCATCTCGCCGGGCGCATGCTCGATTGCGCGGGCGGTTGAATCGAGCCGACCCTGCTGTTGCCACGACACGGCGAGCGGCATCCTCGCTCCGCGCGTGTCTCCAGGCAGGCGGCAATGGCTTCGCGGACGTTGTTGATGGCTTCATTCACGGCAACACGTTGAGCACCGCCGGAAAGGAGGCCTGGCCGCTGTCGGGGCTGGCACGCAGATGGAAGAGCCGGCGGCCGGGCGAGGTCTTCGGGGCGGCGGTGATGAAAAACTCCCGCTCGTTTTGCCCCTCGACGATCAACAGGCCGTTAAGCCCGAGGTTGTCGATGAAGGCGCCGTGCGGCAGGTTGCGGCCCGCGCCCACCGTGCCGAAGTCGATGCGATCCTTGAAGTCGTGCCGCACCACCTTCACCTTCGCGGTGATCGTCTGGCCGGGACGGATCGTGAATTCGAGCGGCTCGCCCGGAACCTGCTTGACGACGGCGGGATCGGATCCCGGTGCGATCTCGACCGTGAGCTTCGGTTTCTCGCCGAGTTGGATGTCGCCGAGCGTGCCGAGATCCTGCGTGACCTCGCGGCCGTCGATCATCGCCACCGCCCGCACCTTCACGGCCTTGTCGACCGCTTCGTCCGGCGCCTGGGCGTCGGCCGTCGCGGAGAGCACGCCGCGGGCATCGTGCTGCCCCGCCTCGATCTCGATGGGCCCGTGGAACGTGAAGCCCGCCGGCAGGCCGGCCACCTCGATCCGCACGGGGCCGTCGAAGCCCTCGATCCGGGTGGCCTTGAATGTGAGTTCGCTGCCACTGCCGGGGCTCACCTTCGGATCCTTCCCCTCGATGGCCACCGTGACCGACGGATTCGGCCGCCGGATGCCGAGCGTGTAATGGTAGTCGCTCGCCCCGCCGAAGCCGCGCACGTCGCTCACCCGCGCCACATACTCGCCGTCGGCCGGTGGCGTGAAGATCAGCTGCGAGTCGGTGCCGAGCCGACGCGTCGGCTCATCGTCGTTTTCATACGGCAGCCGGAAGACGGGCAGGCCGTTGGGCACGGCCGCCGCGCCGCGAGGCAGCGGCTCCACGACCCAAGCCGGCTCGCCGAGGGCATGGGTGACGGCGGAAGTGTGGAAAAACGTGTGGCGATTGCCGAATCCTGGATAGACCTCGAACCCTGAATCGGGCCCGCGCGGGTAGAGCCAGAGCTTCACCACCTCGCCCCCGACGTAGACATATTGATCGAGATCCATCTCTTCCCAGTTTTGCAGGCGGAAGTCGCCGCTCTGCGAGGAGTTTTTTCCACGGAACGTGAGCCACGAGTCGCGGACGGCCTGGAGCACGACCTGCTCCACCGGCTGCCCGGCGGCATCGAGCACCTCGATCCGCGAGTCGAGCTTCGATTTCGGCTCGCCCGAGGCGGCGATCACCTCGAGCACGAGCGGCACGCCGGCCCGCGCGGTGAAGTGGAAGCAGTCGGCGTCGCCGGGAACGCCGATCGCTCCCTTCATCGCCACGGGAATGGCCACGGGCTGGGCCTGGGATGCGGTGTCGTTGGGCTCGGCCTCGCTTCCGGTCGCGGCGGGAACGTCGGTCGGCGCACCGATGTCGGCCGAAGCGGGAGCCGTGGGCGGCTGCGTCGCGACCGCCGTCGGTGCCGGCCTGCTGCCTGACGCTCCCGCGAAGGGCACGGCGTCGAGCGATCCATCGAGGCGGCCCACCAGGAACCCGCCTGCGCCTTCGGGCACGATCGCCGCCACGAGGTCGGGCTGCCGCGGCAGCTCCTTTTCGATCGCGAGGTCGGGCACGCTCCACGCCTTGAGCGACCGGTCTTCG
The DNA here is from genome assembly GCA_964640405.1 of uncultured Candidatus Kuenenia sp. Taxonomy (GTDB): domain Bacteria; phylum Planctomycetota; class Planctomycetia; order Pirellulales; family UBA1268; genus QWPN01. The sequence continues at coordinate 1,256 of CAZXIG010000002.1, read as the reverse complement.
GCCGTCGTGACGAGCCGGCGGCCGTCGGCCGAGAGGGCGACCGCCACGATCGGCGTCTCGTGGGCAAACACGGAGCGGAGCGACGGGTTGATCGCCGGCGCGTCGAGCGAGACGAGCTTCCAGAGGTGGATCCGTTTGTCGCGGCCGGCGGCGATCACATGGCCGCCGTCGGGCGTGAAGGCCACGCTCGCCACCTCCCCCTGCGGCTGGCTCAAGGTGTCGAGCCGCACGCCGTCGCTCGCCCGCCAGAGTTTCACGGTCTCGTCGGCGCTCGCCGACGCCAGCAGCTTGCCCGACGGATGCCAGGCGAGGTCGAAGACGGCGCCATTGTGCACGTCGATCGACCGCACGAGCGCCCCGTCGGCCACGTTCCAGAGCTTGATCGACCGGTCGTAACCCGCCGTGGCGAGCGTCTGCTCATCGGGGGAGAGTTCGGCGTCGTAAACGAGGTCGCGGTGGCCGGCGAACGCCTTCACGAGCTTGCCAGTCGCCGCATCGCGGATCTCGGCCACGCCGCGAAGCCCCGTGATCCCGCCGGCGATCACGAGCCGCGCGCCATCGCGGCTGAAGTGAACGGCCATGATGCTGCCCGGCAGGTCGGCCATGGTGGCGAGCACTTTCCCAGGAACGCCGTCGGCGACGGCCACGATCTCGACTGCGCGGCCGCGGGCCACGGCCAGCCGCGTGCCATCGGGCGAGCGGGAAAGCGCGGTGATGGGCTTCGTGCCGCGGTAGGGGGCGAGCGCCGGCACCGCGAGTGTTTCGAGGATCGACGTGTCGTGCGCCGGGCCGGGCGCCCCCGCCGCGATCCAGGCCTCGAGCGTGGCGAGTTCGGCCGCCGTCAGTTGCGGCTCGTCGGCCGGCGGCATGTGGTCGGCATCCTCGCTCTTGATCCGCTGAATGAGCACCGACGCCGCCGCGTCGCCCGGCACGATCGGATCCCCGGCGCCGTCGCCCCCCTTGCGGAGCGACGCGAAACGCTCGACCGAAAATGCCGACTCCGCCTCCCGCTCGTTGTGGCAGCCCGAGCAGTAGGTCCGCAGGATCGGCGCGATCTCCTGCTCATACGACGGCGCCGCGAAACACGGCACGGCGAGAAAAACAGCGACGAGGCATACGAGGCTGCCTGGAAGCCCGTTGCGCAAGCAAGGGAATACGCGTGGCATCACCGGAAGGCCGTCGGCAGACCCTGGCTTGCGCCACGGGCTTGTCGGCAAAAAGGCAGACCCTGGCTTGCGCCACGGGCTTGTCGGCAG
>CAZXIG010000001.1:0-40153 GCA_964640405.1 uncultured Candidatus Kuenenia sp. | reverse complement strand
GCTCCGCGACCATCCGGATTTCAAGGCGTTGCTCGACACCGACTGAGCGCGGGTCGGAACGCTCGTCGTGTCTGATCATGATCCGGGACGCCCCCGGCGGGAGTCGGGGGACCATCCCCGGGCTTCCGCCCGGGGCTTTTGAAGAATCCGAGCGGCCGTTGTCGGGTATGATGCCGGCCCGGCATTTCTCCTCCCGAGAGCACGCATGCTCGACCAATTCGACAAGATCACGGAAGCCTGCACGTTCATCTCCGGCAGGTGGGCCCACAAGCCCAAGGTGGCGATCATCCTCGGCAGCGGCCTCGGCGCCGCGGCCGCCGCCCTCACCGAGACGGTGACGATCCCCTACGACACGATCCCCCACTTCGCCCGCTCGACCGCCCACGGCCATGCCGGCCAGCTCGTCTGCGGCCTGCTCGACGGCGTGCCCGCGATCGTGATGGAGGGGCGGATGCACGCCTACGAGGGCTATCCGCTCGCCCAGATCACGTTTCCGGTCCGCGTGATGAAGCGGCTGGGAGCCGACCTGCTCATCGTGACCAACGCCTGCGGCGGTCTGAATCCGCAGTTCCGCACGGGCGACCTGATGGTGATCGACGACCACATCAACCTGATGAACGACAACCCGCTCATCGGGATCAACGACGACCGGCTCGGGCCGCGGTTCCCCGACATGTCGGCGCCCTACACGCCGCACCTCATCGACGCCGCGCTCGCCGTCGCCCGCCGCGAGAACTTCACGGCCCACCGCGGCGTCTACGTTGCCGTGACGGGACCGAACCTGGAGACGCGGGCCGAGTATCGCTTCCTGCGGACGATCGGGGCCGACGTCGTGGGCATGTCGACGGTGCCGGAGGTGATCGTTGCGGTTCATGCTGGCATGAAGGTGCTCGGCGTCTCCGTGATCACCGACATGTGCCTGCCCGACGCCCTCGAGGTAGCCACGGTCGAGGCGATCCTGGCGGTCGCCCGGTCGGCGGAGCCCAAGCTGCGGGCGATTATCACGGCCGCCGTCCGCGACGCCGGCAGGGCCTGATACCGGCTCACACTCGATCCGCGCGCTGTTCCCACAAAGCCCCGGGTGGAAGCCCGGGGATCCCCCGGCTCCCGCCGGGGGCTTGTTGGGTCTTCATCTCGCCCGTCACTCGCCGCCGAGGAAGGCGCCGGTGGTGGTGGGCTCGTGGCCGATGCGGTGGGTCTGCACCTCGATGAACCGGCGGTTCGCCGGCACCTCGAACGGCCCGGTGTACACCTGCCACGGGCCGGCATAGCGGCGTTCGGTGCTCAGGCGGTAGCCGATGGAGGCGCCGGGGTCGGCGCAGGCGAGCGAGACGACGTAGGCCATCGAGTCGCCGCGCTGCACCGCCTGGTCGGTGATCTCGGCGGCGGGAGTCGTCGGCTGCACGCCGTCGGGCGGCCAGATCTTTTCGCGCACGAGGCGGCTCTCTGGGAGCACGAAGCCGAGGTCGCCCGTGGCGGCGAGCCAGGCGTCGAGGTGCTCGCGGAGCCGGGCGATCCGCTCGCGGTGCTCGGGGGCATCGATCAGGTTCTCGACCTCCCAGGGATCGCTCTGCGAGTCATACAGCTCCTCGACCGGTCGCCGTCCGGCAGCGAGTTGCCTCTGCTCCGGCCGCTGGGGGCCGGTCTGCTCGAGCCGGTAAAGATCGGCCGTCATCGGCAGCCGCTCGCGGTAGGCGTTGCGGATGAGGTAGGGAAGCTCGGGGCAGAGGTTCCTCGTGTAGCGGAACCGGCCGTCCGAGACCGTGCGGGCGCGGTCGTAGACCTCGTCGAAACGGTCGGCGTTGGCATAGGCGTAGCCGCGGCGATAGTCGTCGCGCTCGCACGCGAAGCGGCCCAGGAACGGTGTGCCGTCGAGCCGGCTGTCGGGCTCGATCCCCGCGAGCGACAAGACCGACGGGCCGAAGTCGACGAAGCTCACCACGCGGGCGTTGCGGGTGCCGGCGCCGACGCCGTCGGGCTGCCGCACGATCAGCGGCACGCGGAGGCCGGTGTCGAAGCAAGAACGCTTGCCGCGGGGCAGGCCGACGCCGTGATCGCTGAAGAACATCACCACCGTGTCGTCGAGCAGGCCGGCCGCCTCCAGTTCGCCGATCCGCTCGCCGACCCAGGCGTCCAGGGCAGCGATGTTGTCGTAGGTGCGGGCGACGGCGTCGCGCACGTGCGGCGTGTCGGGATAGAACGGCGGCAGCGGCACGGCCTCGGCTGCGACCTTCTGCGGACTCCGTTTCGCATCCGGGAAGGCCTGGCTTTCGTGGGTGCCCATAAAATTGAAGACGGCGAAGAATGGCTGCCCCTCGGCTCGGCCCCGCCAGTGGGCTCGATTGCCAGACTCGTCCCACACCGTGACTGGTTCCCGAAACTGGTAGTCCTTCTTGTCGTTGTTGGTGCAGTAGTAGCCGGCTGCCCGCAGCCACTCCGGAAAGCATCGCACGAATGCGGGCGGCAGGCCCTCGTAGGCCAGGATGTCGGCGGAGGCTCGATTGTTCCGCATGTGCATCGTGCCGATCCGCGTGCAGAACATGCCCGTGATCAGCGTTGACCGCGCCGGCGCGCAGACGGGCGACGTGGCGAAGGCGTTGTCGTAGACGACCCCCTCGCTCGCGAGCCGGTCGAGGTGCGGCGTGGGCACCGTGGCATCGCCATACGCCCTGATCCACGGGCTCATGTCCTCCGCCGTGAGCCAGACGATGTTCGGCGGCCGCACGGGTTCGAGGGCGACGGCGGCCCGCGCGGCGATCACGCCCGCGATCAAGAGCCCGAGCACTTGCCACTGGCTATGGTTTCGACGCATGGCAGCCTCCTGCGGGGAATGTAACCTCCCCTGTGGCGATGCCGCGGGCCGGGGTACGATCTGCCGGCAGAATCCCGCCTCCAGCCGGCCATTTCCCATGTTCGAACCCGTCCGCGGCAAGCCCGACTTTCCCGCCCTCGAAGCCTCGATCGCCGCCTTCTGGCGCGACGGCGGCATCTATGCCAAGTCGCTCGACCGGCGGCGGGATGCGCGGCGGTTCGTGTTCTTCGAAGGCCCGCCGACGGCCAACGGGATGCCCCACCCAGGCCACTGCCTCACGCGGACGATCAAGGATCTCTACCCCCGCTATCGCACGATGCGGGGAGAGTTCTGCGAGCGGAAGGCGGGCTGGGACACCCACGGTCTGCCCGTCGAGGTGGAGGTCTGCAAGGAACTCGGCATCCACTCCAAGGCCGAGATCGAGGCCTATGGCGTCGAGCCCTTCATCCACAAGTGCCAGGAGAGCGTCTGGCGCTACATGAAGGAGTGGGAGACGCTCACGGAGCGGATCGGCTTCTGGATCGACCTCTCCGCCGCCTACGTCACCTACCACCAGAGCTTCGTGGAGAGCGTCTGGTGGGCGCTGGCGGAACTGTTCGACAAGGGCCTGCTCTACGAGGGGCACAAGATCGTGTGGTGGTGGGCCCAGGGGGGCACCGCGCTCTCCAGCGGCGAGGTGGGCCAGGGCTACAAGGAGGTGGCCGACCCGAGCGTCTACGTCGCGTTTCCGCTGCTCGACGAGACCGGCCGTCCGACGTCCCGCAGCCTCGTGGCGTGGACGACGACGCCGTGGACGCTCCCCTCCAACCAGTTCGCCGCGGTGAAGCCCGATCTCGAGTACGTCGTCCTCCGTGAGGCAGGCGAGGCGGAGCTCATCGTGGCCGAGCCGCTCGCGGCGGCCCTCGGCGAGAAGCTCAAGAAGACGTTCGCCGTGGTCGAGCGGCTGAAGGGCTCCGATCTCGTCGGCCGCAGCTACCTGCCGCCGTTCGACACGTTCCGGCCCGCCGGCCCCCCCGCCACCGCACCCCTCGCCGCGGGCGGCACCGAGCCCGTCGCCTGGCGGGTCGTGGCCGCCGACTTCGTGACCACCGACTCCGGCACCGGCATCGTGCACATCGCCCCGGCCTTCGGCGAGGTCGACTACGGCGTGCTCGTCGCCGAGCAGGCCCGGTTTGGATCGGGCGCAGGCCCGCGGCTCATCAACTGCGTTGCCCCCGATGGCACGTTCACCGACGCCTTCCCGATGGGGAGCGGGCGGTTCGTGAAGGAGTGCGACCGCGACATCACCCGCGACATCAAGGCCCGCGGCCTGCTCGTCCACCAGGAGCAATACGTCCACGACTACCCGTTCTGCTGGCGGGCCGACAACGATCCGCTGATCCAGTATCCGCGGCAGAGCTGGTTCATCCGCACGAGCCAGTTCCGCGAACAGATGCTGGCCAACAACTCCCGGATCAACTGGCTGCCCGACCACATCAAGGACGGCCGGTTCGGCAACTTCCTCGAGACCAACGTCGACTGGGCCCTCTCCCGCGAGCGCTACTGGGGCACGCCGCTGCCGATCTGGAAGTGCGAGGCCACGGGAAAGGCGGAGGCCGTGCCCTCCTACGCCGCGCTCCTCGCCAAGCCGGGCGTGCAGGGCACCGAGGTGTTCGACAAAGCGAAGGCGGCGAACCCGCAGCTGTCCGACGACCTGAAGGTGCACAAGCCCTATATCGACGCCGTCACCTACGACTCGCCGTTTTCACCTGGGGCCCGGATGCGGCGGGTGTCCGAGGTGATCGACTGCTGGTTCGACTCGGGCGCGATGCCATTCGCCCAGTGGGGCTGGCCGCATCGGGGGCACGACGAGTTCGAGCGGCAGTTCCCGGCCGACTTCATCTCGGAGGCGATCGACCAGACGCGGGGCTGGTTCTACAGCCAACTCGCGATCAGCACGCTCCTGTTCGGTGAGTCCGGCGCGGCGAGCCGCCCCTACCCCCACCCGTTCAAGACCTGCATCGTGCTCGGCCACATGCTCGGCGAGGACGGGCAGAAGATGAGCAAGAGCCGCCGCAACTACAAGGAGCCGGCGGTCATCTTCGACACCTATGGCGCCGATGCCCTGCGGTGGTTCTTCCTCGCCGGTCAGGCCCCCTGGACGAGCATCCGCTACAGCGAACGGTCGATCCGCGAGAGCGTGCCCGAGTTTCTGCTGCGGCTCTGGAACGTCTACTCGTTCTTCGTGATCTACGCCCGGATCGACGGCTTTGATCCCGCGGCCCTGCTCGACGCCCCGGGCAGCCTCGCTCATGCCGACCTCGCGCGGGCCCGCGGCTGGCGGCCCGTGGCCGAACGCGGCGAACTCGACCGCTGGATGCTCTCGGAGCTCAACGCCACGGCGGCGGAAATGGTGGAGCGGCTCGACCGCTACGACCACTTCGGCGCGGCCGGCCGGCTCTCGGCGCTCGTGGAGGCGGTGAGCAACTGGTTCGTCCGCCGCAGCCGCGACCGGTTCTGGGCCGCCGGCAAGGCGGACACGGGGCCCGAGGGCAACGCGGAGAAGCTCGACGCTTACTGGACGCTCTACGAGACGCTGCTCACGATCTCGAAGCTGGCGGCGCCGTTCGTGCCGTTCGTGACCGAGGCGATCTGGCGGAACCTCGCCGTCGCGGCCTTCGGCGCGAAGGTGCCCGAGAGCGTGCACCTCACCGACTATCCGGTCGGCGAGCCGGCCCTCGTCGATGCCGACCTCGTGCGGCGGATGGCGGTCGTCCGCGACGTCTCGTCGCTCGGCCGGGCGGCCCGCGCCGCGGAGAAGCTCAAGGTGCGGCAGCCGCTCTCGAAGGTGGAGGTGATCCTCGCCGATGCCACGCCCGCCGACGCGGCCTGGCTCGAATCCCACGCCGACCTCGTCTGCGACGAGCTGAACGTCAAGCAATTCGAGATCTGTCGCGAGCCGGATCGCTACATTACGCGGCAGGTGCTGCCCGACCTCAAGAAGCTCGGCCCCAAGCTGGGCAAGAACCTGCCGAAAGCCCGCGATGCGCTGGCCAAGGCCGATGCCTCGGCGCTTCTGGCCGCTCTTGCCCGCGACGGCAAGGCTGTGCTGCCGCTGCCGGGCGGAGGCGAGGCCGTGATCGAGAAGGACGACGTGCTCATCCGCACGACGGCCAAGGAGGGCTGGGCGGCGGCCGAGAGCCCGCAGGCCGTGGTCGTCGTCGCCAGCCAGCTGACGCCCGAGCTCGTCGCCGAGGGGCTCGTCCGCGAGGTCGTGCATGCCGTGCAGTCGGAGCGGAAAACGCTCGACCTCGACTTCACCGCGCGGATCGAGCTCGAGTTCGCGACCGACTCGCCCGAACTGCGAGCGGCGCTCGAGAAGCACCTCGATTACGTGGCCGCCGAAACGCTGGCCACCCGGGCGGTCTGCACGCCGCTCGCCGCAGCGGCCGCGGAGCCGATCGACATCGACGGCCACTCCCTCGCCATCTCGATCCGTCAGGTCGGCGCATGACCGTATTCCGAACGCTTCGGCTGGCCGTGCTGATCTCCGGAGGGGGGCGAACGCTCTCCAACCTGCTCGAGCGGATCGCCGCCGGAACGCTCGCGGCCACGGTCGAGACGGTGGTGTCGAGCCGCGGCGACGTGCGCGGCGTCGAGATCGCCCGGGCGGCGGGCATTCCGGTGCACGTGCTCCCGCCGCAGGGCCGGCCGCTCGCCGACTGGAGTCGCGACATCTTCGACCGCTGCCGCGCGGCCCGGGCCGATCTCGTCGTGATGGCGGGCTTCCTGCATCTCGTCGAGATCCCGGCGGATTTCGCCGACCGCGTGATCAACATCCATCCGTCGCTCTTGCCGGCCTTCGGCGGCAAGGGGTTTCACGGGATGCACGTCCACCGGGCCGTCCTCGACCGCGGCTGTACGATCTCGGGTTGCACCGTGCACCTCGTGGACGGCGAATACGACCACGGCCGGATCCTGCTCCAGCAGGCCGTGACCGTGGAGCCGGGCGACACGCCAGAGTCGCTGGCCGCCCGCGTCTTCACGGCCGAGTGTCAGGCGCTTCCCGAAGCCATCAACCGCATTGCAACGCGGACGCCGTCCTAAACCCCTCGTGAAAGGTCCGTGCATGCATCGTTCACTCGGAAACGTGATCGCCGATTCGCTCCAGCTCTCCGTCGGCTACGCCGAGCGGCTCCTCAAGGGCGTGTCGGCCGACCGGTTCGCGCGGTTCGCCACCGTCGGCGGCGTGGCGGTCGAGTCGAACCATCCGGCCTTCATCTACGGCCACCTGAGCCTCTACGCCCCCAAGATCCTCCGCCAGATCGGCCACCCCGCGCCGTCGATTCCCGACCAGTTCGAGGTGCGGTTCTCGAAGGAGGCGACGTGCGTGGACGATTTCGACGGAGACCTCTATCCGTCGATGGACGAGATCGTCGCCTTCTTCCTGGAAGGGCACCGCATGGTGTCGGGCGCCCTCCGCGGCACGCCCGATTCCGTCTTCGATCAGCCCAACCCAGCCGAGGGCCGGATGAAGGAGCTGTTTCCGACGATCGGCTCCGTACAGGCCTTCTACTGCGGCGGCCACATGATGATGCACCTCGGACAGATGAGCGCCTGGCGGCGGATGGAAGGCCTCGGCGCCGCCTAACCGGCCCCGGCCGCATCCGGCGGCGTGCCGCCCGCGGCCGGCGACCACGACCGCACGTTCAAGACTCCCAGCCCCCGGTGAACCCTGGGCTCAGCGAAAGAGGTCGGCAACGGCGATCATCAGCCCCGGCACGACATCGCTCGCGTCGAGCGACTCGTCTTCGCGGCACACGACCACCCGATCGGAACGGCGGTAGGCGTGGACCGTGCGCGTGCTCGGATCGACCACGACGACGAGCCGTGTGCCCGCGGCGAGCCAGCCGAGCACCTTCTCCTCCACCTCGCTGAACGAGTCCCGTGGCGAGACGACCTCACCGACGAGATCAGGGATGACGGTCACGAACCCACTGTCTTCATCGATCGCGACAGCCCGCGCCTGGCTGACGAAGGCGATGTCGGGAGCACGGACCGTGTCGGGATCGCGAGCCAGAAGGAAGCCGGTTTCAGCCGCATACACGATTCCCAACTGCCGGGCTCGGACGTGAGCCCCGACGAGCAGGCCGAGCGAATGTGCCACGCGGCCATGCCGCCCGCCTGCTGGTGACATCATGCGCAGGACTCCCTCCACGAGTTCATATCGCTGCCCGTCGTCCGCCATGCCGAGCAGTCTCTGAGCATCTACGATCGCGGTTGACGCTGCCATTGGAACGCCTTTCAGGATTGCCGGAAGGCAGTCTAACGCGGCCTTCTTGTCACGACAAAGCGAGGCATTCCGAGCGTATTGTTCCGAGTCGTATGATGCGGTGAAAATCGACACTGACTTGGCCCACAAGTGATGATCCTTCGCTTCTCCAGGCTGTTCCTTTCGGCCGTGACACGGATCGCTGTTCTCAATGTTTCCCATCCGACTGTTGCTCCTCGAGGCTGCGTTCTTGGCCGTGGCCCACGTTGCCGGCGGGCCACCCTGGACCGTCGTCGCTGCCATCGCGTTCGCCGTACTCGGCGTCTTCGGCAGGCGGCAGGATGGCCGGTGGCAAGAACCTGTCTGGCTCATCCTGCCGAGCCTCGGCTGGCTCGCGGCGTTCCGGCTGACGGGCGACCGGGAGTTGTTCTTTCCGTTCACGATGTATCTCGCCGCGCATGCGGCGCTGACCGTCGGCGGCCGAGGCCTGATCCCCGCCAGTGCCGCCGGTGGACTCATCGTCCTCGTGTTTCTCGTGATCCGCGTTTTGCAGGCAGCCACGCCGCGGGTGCTCGCCGTCGAAACAGTGGCCGCCGTGGCGATCCTCGCAGCGGCATGCCTGGCGGTCGTCCGTCGCGATCGGTCGGCGGTTGCCGATGGGCTGATTCTTGCCCTGGCGTCGGGAGCGGCGTTCCTGAGCCTGCAGCTGCCGAGTTGACGCTGGCTTACGCTTTTCCAGACGGTCCGGCTACGCAGGCGGCGACGACGAGGTCGCCCGTCACGTTGAGCACGGTGCGGCACATGTCGAGGAGCCGATCCACGCCAAGAATCAGGCCGATTCCCTCGGCGGGCACGCCGACCGACTGGGCGATCACCGCCACCAGCGGCAGGGAGCCGCCCGGCACGCCGGCCGTGCCGATGCCGGCGAGCATCGACATGAGCACCACCTGCACCTGCTGGCCCGCCGTGAGCGACACGCCGAACACCTGTGCGAGGAACAGCACCACCACGCCCTCGAAGAGCGCCGTGCCGTTTTGATTCCCCGTGGCCCCCACCGTGAGCACGAACCGGGCGGCGTCGCGGCGGAGCCCGAGATCATGCTCGGCCACCCGCAACGCCGTGGGCAGCGTGGCGTTGGACGACGACGTGCCAAACGCCACCTGTATCGCCTCGGCCGACCGCCGGAAGAAATCCCCCGGTCGAAATCGGCTCAGCGTTCGCAGGACCGTCGGATAGACGACCACCAATTGGATCGCGAACCCGGCCAGCACCGTGAAGGCGAACCAGAACAGCGAGACGAGCGCGTCGAAGCCCAGCCGGGCGACCGTGGCAAACACGAGGCAGCCGGCGCCCACGGGGGCGAACGCCATGCCCCAGCCGATCACCGTCATCGCCACCGTATTCCAGGCCTCGAGCCAGCCCACCAGCGGCCGGCAGGTGTCCGGATTGGCCGCGATCGCCGCCCCGAGCAGGAGCGCGAACACCATCACCGCCAGCATGCCATTGCCCTTCGAACTGCCGTCGATCGCCCCGGCCATCTCTTGGAGCGGGTTCTGCGGAATCATGTCGACGACGATGTCACGGAGCTTCTTCATCCCCGTCGCCTGGGTGAGCACCCGCTCCGTCTCCGCGGCGGGCGACGCATCGGCCTCATGGCCACGGGCGGCGGCGAGCGCATCGCCGGGCCGGATCAGGTTCACGAGCCCGACGCCGATGAGCACCGCGGAACTCGACAGCACGACGGTCACCGCGAGCGTGGCCAGCCCGAGCCGACCGAGCTTCGCGAGGTCGCCGATCTCGGCGACGGCCAGGGCCAATGCGGAGACGACGAGCGGCACCACCATGACGAACAACAGACGAAGAAACAGATTGCCGACGACGTCGGCCGCGGCCACTGCGTAATCGACGAGCGGTGTTCCGGCTCCGAGTCGATTCGCCGCCAGCCCGGCGATCACGCCCAGGATGAGCCCGAAGAACAGCCGGCGGGATGCACCTTTCCGGTGCGGGGCTCCGCCCGATGCAGACGGCTCGACGGTGTGGGGGTGTGGTGCCATGGCGACGATCGCGTGGCCGGATCGTACCAGCCGCGCGACGAACCGCGTTGGCCGCCACCGCCGCAGAATGCGACCTAGGCTTGAGGGCCGCAGGGCTTACGCAGGCGACATAACTTAATGGCTGGCAACGACTTGCGTGGTTACAAGCCCGTATTCTGTCGCGGGGCGAGTGAAATCAGTCATAAAAAGATTGCAATAAAATGGCTTTCATTCATAATGCCGGCTGCAGGAAGCCAGAAGACGTGCAAAACCACGATCGCCGTAGCCGATTGCTCGACCTCATTCGCATCCGCGGATTCGCGGCCTTGGATGAGCTCGTGCGCGAGCTGGGCGTTTCGGAATCAACGGTGCGACGCGACCTCGACGCCCTCGAAGAACAGGGCTCGGCAAAGCGAACCCACGGCGGGGTGCTGTACGCCGGCGGCATGCCCCGCCTGGCGGAATTCGATGAACGACAACCCGCACACTGGGCGGCCAAACGCGCGATTGCAATCAAAGCTGCGGAAATCATCGGCGACGGTGAGACCGTTTTGCTCGACGGCGGCACCACCACCTACGAGGTCGCTCGGCTCCTCGTCGGACGGTCGCTGCAGGTCGTGACCAACAGCCTGCCCGTCGCCAACCTGTTTGCATCGGAGGCCCGCACCGATCTCGTGCTGCTCGGCGGCTACGTTTCGCCCCGCACGGGAGTCTGCCTCGGCCCCTACGCCAACGAACTGCTCGGGCGGCTGCACGTCACCACGACCGTGCTCTCCGCGGCGGGCATCGCGGACGAGGGCCTGTTCAACGCCCACCTCCTGCTCGCCGAAACCGAGCAGGCGATGCTCAAGGCCGCCGGCCGCGTGATCGTGGTGGCCGACAGCTCGAAGTTCGGCCAGAAGAGCCTCACGCTCGTCTCCGCGCTCGACAAGATCAACGTCTTCGTCTCCGACGACGGCCTTTCCGACGTCTGGCGACACAGGATCTCCAAGGCCGGTGCCCGGCTGATCATCGCCGACGTGCCGCAGGCCGACACCGACTTTTCCCCGCCCCCGCGCAGGAACCGCCCCGCATGACCGCCACCATGAACGGTTCGCACGCCCCCTTCGCCGGCCTTCCAACGGCACTCGATCGCGCGAGCGTCGAGCGGATCGTCCGCGAGATCGTGCTGCGGTCGGCCGGTGGACCGCCGCCGTCCCAGGCCGCCGCGAAGGGCAAGGCCGAGCCGAAGCTCGTCGTGAGCATCTCGGCCCGCCATTGCCACCTCACCGACGAGCACGTCGAAAAGCTGTTCGGCCCCGGCCAAAAGCTGACGCCGATGAAGGGCCTCTACCAGGACGGCTTCTATGCCGCGGAACAGACCGTGATGCTCGTGGGCCCGAAGCGGAAGATGCTGCCCACCGTGCGGGTGCTCGGCCCCACCCGCAAGGCCTCGCAGGTCGAACTCGCCTTCACCGACGGCATCTCCCTCGGCATCGATCTCCCCGTGCGGCCCAGCGGCAAGATCGCGGGCACCCCCGGCTGCGTGCTCGTGGGCCCCGCCGGCGCGATCGAACTCACCGAGGGCGTGATCCGGGCCGAGCGGCACGTGCACATGAGCTTCGCCGATGCCGAGCACTTCGGCGTGAAGGACGGCGACCGCATGAGCCTCGCGATCAACGGCAGCTGTGCCACGGTGTTCCGCGACCTGCTCGTGCGGGCCGACGCGACGAGCAAGCTCGAGGTGCACATCGACACCGACGAGGGCAACGCGGCCGATCTCGACCACGCGACGAGCGTCGAACTCGTCAGGCAGAAGTGAGGCGCCGATGGCCAAGAAGAAGCCGGCCCGAAAGCGGGCAACCAAACGATCACGACCACGAAACATGACCGTGCAACCGGCGCGTGCCGGTGCGGTCGGCGGGGACGGCCCCGCGAAGGCTGATAGGCAGAATGACACAGGAGCAAGGCAACAGATGGCGAAGAACGTCGAAGCCCTCGGCATGATCGAGGTGAAAGGGTTCGTCACCCTCGTCGAGGCGGTGGACGCGATGATGAAGGCGGCGAACGTCTCCTTCATCGGCTGGGACAAGATCGGCAGCGGACTCGTGACGGCGTTCGTCTCGGGCGACGTGGCCGCGGTGAAGGCGGCGACCGACGCGGGTGCGGCGGCCGGCGGCCGGATCGGCGACGTGGTGAGCGTGCAGGTGATCGCGCGTCCTCACGAGGACATCGGGATCGTGCTGCCAACTCAGGGCTGAATGAAAACCAGGGCTGAACAGGCCCTTCTCGACAGATGCAACTGGACCTTTTCCCCACTTACAGAACCAGACGGACCCAACCAGAAGGAAAGAGCATGAACACGGCAATCGGACTTCTCGAGACCAAGGGACTCGTCGGCCTCGTCGAGGCGACGGACGCGATGGCCAAGGCGGCCAACGTGAAGATTCTCAAGCGGATCAGCATCGGCAACGCCTTCGTGGCGACGGTCGTGCAGGGTGACGTGGGCAGCGTGCGGGCGGCCGTCGAGGCCGGTGCCACCGCGGCCCAGCAGGTGGGCGAGCTCGTCGCCAGCCACGTGATCCCGCGCCCGGCCGAGAGCCTCGTCTCGGCGTTCTTCAGCTGATTCCACCCCCGCCACGGAAGGCACCCGCATCATGAAGATCCTCGTCGCCAATCTCGGCTCCACCAGCTTCAAGTACCGCCTCTTCGACCTCCCCGAATCCCGGGGAGCCGTCGGCGGGCGGGAGCTTGCCCGCGGTGGCGTGGAACGCATCGGCGCGGCGGAAAGCCGCGTCTATGCCAGCACGTCCACCGGAGGGGAGCCGGCGAAGCTCGAGGCGGTGATGCCGGTGCCGGATCATGCCGTCGCCCTCCAGGCGGCGCTCGACCAGCTCACCGCCCCCGGCGGGCCGCTGGCGAGCGTCGACGAGGTGGCGGCGGTCGGCTTCAAGGCGGTGCACGGCGGTCGGGTGAGCGGCGTCGTCCGCGTCACACCCGACGTGCTCGCGGCGATGGAGGAGATGGCGCTCGTGGCCCCGGCCCACAATCCGCCCTACGTGCGGGCGATGCGGCTGCTCGGGGAACGAATGTCGCAGGTGCCGCTCGTGGCGGCGTTCGAGACGGGCTTCCACGCCACCATCCCGGCGCGGAACTCGCTCTACGCCGTGCCCACGGAGTGGGTCGAGAAGCACCTGGTGAAGCGGTGGGGCTTTCATGGGGCGAGCCACCGCTTCGTGGCCGAACGGATGACGGAACTCGTGCCGGCCGGCCCGCGCGGCCGGCGGGTGATCTCCTGCCATCTGGGCGGCTCGAGCAGCGTCTGCTGGATCAAGGACGGCGCGAGCGTCGGCACGTCGATGGGGATGAGCCCGCAGTCGGGCCTGCCCCAGAACAACCGGGCCGGCGACTTCGATCCGTTCGCCCTCGTCCACGTGGCGAAGGCGACGAGCAGAGGCTTCGAGGATCTGCTCGTGGAGCTGTCGAGCAACAGCGGCCTGGCCGGCATGTCGGGCACGTCGGGCGACATGCGGGATCTCGAGGAGGCCGCAGCCGCCGGCAACGCCCGGGCGCAGACGGCGATCGACGTCTACGTGGCGTCGATCCGGCACTGGCTCGGTGCGGGGATCGTGGAGCTCGGCGGCCTCGACGGCGTGGCCTTCGCCGGAGGCATCGGCGAGAACTCGCCGCTGACCCGTGCGGCGGTGCTCGCCGGTCTCGAGGACCTCGGCATCCGGCTCGATCCGACGGCCAATGACGCGAAGGCGTCGGGCGAACGACCGATCCATGCCCGTGAGTCGGCCGTGAAGGTGTTCGTGATTCCCACCAATGAAGAACTGATCGTCGCCCGCCAGACCCGCGATCTGCTGGCCGGCGGCACCGCACATTCCAACGAGAGAGGTGGCTGATGTTCGTCGCACTCGTGACCGGCTCGGTCGTGGCCACGCAGAAGGCCGAATCGATGACGGGCCACAAGCTGCTCGTCGTGGAGCCCTACCGGCTCGACGAGAAGACCCGCACGAAGCTCGTCTCCACGGGCCGCACCTTCATCGCCGTCGACACGCTCGGCGCCGGCGAGGGCCAGTTCGTGCTCGTCACCCAGGGCTCGAGCGCCCGCCTCACCCCCGAAACCAAATCCCTCCCCATCGACGCGGTCGTGATCGGCCTCGTCGACACCGTCCGCATCGAAGGCACCGAAGTTTTCAAACGCACCTGACCATGAGCACCACGACCGCCCCCGACATCGCCGCCATCGTCCGCCAGGTCATCGCCGAGCTGACCGCGCCCGGCGCTCCCGCCGCCCCCAAGTCCCCCGCGGCCGCCGCCCGCACGGCGGCCGGGTCGTACGAAGGCGCCAACGGCGTCTTTTCGTCCGTCGACGAAGCCGTCGCCGCCGCGACCGAGGCCTTCCACCAGCTCGAGCGACTCGGCGTGGAGGGCCGCAAGAAGGCGATCGCCCACGTCCGCCGGATCGCCATAGAAGACGCCGAGGAACTCGGCGGCATGGAGTTTGCCGAGACGAAGATCGGCCGGCTCGACCACAAGATCGAGAAGCTCAAGGTGCTCGGCGAGAAGGTGCCGGGCGTCGAGTTCATGCAGAGCGAGGTGTTCAGCGGCGACCACGGCCTGGCCGTGATCGAGCACGCCCCGTTCGGCGTCATCGGCGCGATCACGCCGGTCACCCACTCGCTCCCCACGATCGCCTGCAATGCGATCAACATGCTCGCCGGCGGCAACACCGTCGTCGTCAACCCGCATCCGAGCGGCCGCAAGATCGCCGCCGAGGGCGTGCGCCGGTTCAACGCCGCGATCCACCGGGATCTCGGCGTCGACAACCTGATCTCGCTCGTTGCCGAGCCGTCGCTCGAGTCGGCCGGGGCCCTGTTCAACCACCGCGGCGTGAAGCTGATCTGCGTGACCGGCGGCCCGGCCGTGGCGAAGGCGGCGCTCCAGTCGAGCAAGCGGGCGATCGTGGCCGGCCCGGGCAATCCGCCGGTGGTGGTCGACGAGACGGCCGACCTCGACAACGCCGCCCGCTCGATCATCGCGGGCGCGGCCTACGACAACAACCTGCTCTGCATCGGCGAGAAGCAGGTGTTCGTCGTGGCGAGCGTGTTCGACCGGATGATGGCCGCGATGGAGCGGGCCGGAGCGCTCCGCCTCAACGCCCAGCAGGTCGATGCCCTCACGAAGCGGGCGATCGTGATGACCGGCGAAGGGGCCCATCGCCACTGGGTGCCGTGCAAGGACCTGCTCGGGCAGGATGCATCGCTGCTGGCGCAGGCGGCCGGGGCGACCGGCCATGCCGGGCTCGAGCTCGTGTTCGGCGAGACCGACAACGACAACCCGTTCGTGCCGACCGAGCAGATGATGCCCTTCGTGCCGTTCGTGCGGTGCAAGGACGCCGACGAGGCGATCGACCGGGCCCACGCGAGCGAGCACGGCTTCCGCCACACGGCGATCATCCATTCGACGAACGTCCGCACGATGACCCGCATGGGCCGGCTGCTCGACACGACCCTGTTCGTGAAGAACGGCCCGAGCGTGGCCGGCCTCGGACTCGGCGGCGAGGGCTACCTCTCGTTCTCGATCGCCACGCCCACGGGCGAGGGCGTGACGACCCCGCTGACGTTCACCCGGCAGCGGCGGTGCACGCTCGTGGACGACCTCCGCATCCTCGGCAGCGCCGACGCGGTGAGCTGAACCCCACCAACGACACGAACCCATGCAACTGGCCCGCATCATCGGCACGGCGACGGCGACGGTGAAACACCCGTCGCTCGTGGGTCCCCGGCTGCTCGTGGTGCAGCCGCTCATGGCCGACCGGAAAAGCCCCGACGGCGACCCGCAGCTGGCGATCGACACAGTCGGCGCGGGCGCCGGCGACATCACCGTGATCACGAGCGACGGCCGCCTCCTCCGCGACCTTTTGAAGAGCGACACGACGCCGGCCCGCTGGAGCACGATCGCGCTCGTCGACGAGCCGTGACGCCATGACCACCTTCACTGGAAGCCCGGAGCGGAAGCGACGGGACAGCGAAACACGAGCCCCGCAATGACACCGACACTCGATCGTGACACCGTGCAGCGGCTCGTCGCCGAGGTCATCCGCCGCATCCAGGCGGAGGCCCGCCCGCCCATTTCCCCCGGCCCTGCGCAAGCTCCCGCAGCCACGCCGGCGAGCAGCCCGAGCAGCTACGGCGCTCCCGAGGCGAAAACAGGTAACGCGACGGTCGTGGACAAGGTGATCACGCTTGCGGCGCTCGAGCGGCTGCCGGCGGGCACGCGGCAGTTGATCGTCGATACGAAAGCGGTGGTCACCCCGTCGGCCCGAGACTACGCCAAAGAGGTGGGCATCACGATCGTCCGCGGCGGCGCGACCGCGGCGGCAGCGGCCGCCCCGCCCCGCCCGTTCCTGATCGCCTCCGCGTCCTGCAAGGCCGATCCGTCGGCCAAGGCCGCCGCGATCGCCCGCGCCACACGGGGCGCGCAGCAACTCCCACCGTCGGGCCTGGCCGACGTGATCGCCGCGATCGCGATGCACGCCTCGCGGGACGCCGCCCGCGGCATCCTGCTCACGAGCCGGCCCGCCGTCGCCACGATCCTCGCCAACCGCTCGGCCAGCCTGCGTGCCGTCACCGGCCGCGACGCGACGCAGCTCGCGGCGGCCGCCGCCGACTGCCAGGCGAACCTGCTGATCGTCGATCCGGCGGCCTTCCCCGGCGGCCTCGAACGGCTGTGCGGCGACTTCGCCGCGCGGCCGGCCGGTCCCCTGCCCTCCGAACTCGCCTCCGCGCCCGCGGGCTGCGGCTGCAAGTCTCACGCTCACTGAGAAAACCATGCCAACCAAGCAACGAGGCGAAGGGATCGGCGTGAGGATGCCGAGCGTGGCGTGCGGCCGCCAGCGAGGCAACTCATGCCGTCCCGCAGCCGGACCACTCCGGTTGACATAACCCATCCATCGAGCAGGTGACGCGATGCGACTCGGCAAAACGATCGGCACGGTGACCCTCGTGGAACCCCATTCCACGGTGCGGGGCGGCGTGTTCCGCCTCGTGGTGCCGCTCGGCCCGAACGATCTCCGCGCCGGCGACGGTCCGGCCGAGCCCCTCGTCGCCTGGGACGACCTCGGCGCGGGTGACGGACAGCTCGTCGCCTTCAGCGAGGGGGGCGAGGCCGCCCAGCCGTTCCGCCCGGCCGACAAGCCGATCGATGCCTACGTCGCCGCGCTCATCGACCGGCTCGACCTGCCCGCGCGACCGGCATGACCCGCACGACCACTCCCTGACGCAGCGATCCCGCAACCGACAATCCGACCGCGACCCGAAAAGTGGGTCAGAATCGAGTAGACGCAGCAGCGCCGTCCATCGCACACCAACCATCCCACCCGCCACCCGAAGGAGCAGTCATGGCAGCCACAGGCCAGATCAAGACCACCGACAAGTCGCTCTCCCAACTCAAGGAGGAGATCTGCGACATCGGCCGCCGGATCTACAACAAGGGCTTCGCCGCCGGCAACGACGGCAACATCTCGTTCCGGCTCAACGAGCGGGAGGTGCTCTGCACCCCCACGATGATCTCGAAGGGCTTCATGAAGCCCTCCGACCTCTGCATCGTCGACATGGAGGGCAACCAGGTCGCCGGCAACCGCAAGCGGTCGAGCGAGATCCTGCTCCACCTCACGATCATGAAGGAGCGGCCCGACATCAATTCGGTGGTGCACTGCCACCCGCCGCATGCCACCGCCTTCGCCGTGGCCCGCGAGCCGATTCCGCAGTGCGTGCTGCCCGAGGTGGAGGTGTTTCTCGGCGACGTGCCGATCACCCGCTACGAAACCCCGGGCGGCCAGAAGTTCGCCGACACGGTCAAGCCGTTCGTGAAGCAGTCGAACGTCGTGATCCTCGCCAACCACGGCACCGTGAGCTTCGGCGAGACGGTCGAGAAAGCCTACTGGTGGACGGAAATCCTCGACGCCTACTGCCGGATCCTGATGCTCTCGAAGGACCTCGGCCGCGTGACCTACCTCACGAAGCAGGAGACGAAGGAACTGCTCGACCTGAAGGCCAAGTGGGGCTACACCGATCCGCGGCTCGACAAGAACATGGAGAACTGCGACATCTGCGCCAACGACGTCTTCCGCGCCAGCTGGGGCACGACGGGCGTCACCCGCAAGGCCTTCGACGCGCCTCCCCCGATGGGTGCCGACCCGGAGAACGCCTCGCGGCCGGTCGCCCCGGCGGGCCTCGACCACGAAGCCCTCGTGAAGGCGGTCACGGAGCAGGTCTGCAAGCAGCTCGGCATCGCCGCTGCCTAGTCAACCACAGCACAACGGAGAAACCAGAAACATGAAAGTCGGCATCATCGGCGGCGGCGGCATCGTGGGCTCGTCGGCGGGCTTCGCCCTGCAGCTCGGCGGCATCGTCCACGAGATCGTCATCGTGGACGCCAATCCCGATCTGGCCGACGGCCAGGCGCTCGACATGCTCCACGGCACCGCCGCGATCGCCGACCAGGTGATCCATGCGGGCGGCTATGAGTGCCTCGCAGACGCCGACGTGATCTGCATCACCGCGGGCCTGCGGCGGAAGCCCGACGAGAGCCGCCTGGCGCTCATCAACCGCAACGTCGTGCTCTTCCGGTCGATCCTGGCAGAGATCAAGTCCAAGGGGATGAAGGCCGATGCCAACGTGCTCGTCGTTTCCAATCCGGTCGACATCCTCACCTACATCGCCGAGAAGGAACTCGGCCTGCCGAAGGGCCGCGTGATCGGCCTCGGCACGCTGCTCGACACGCTGCGGTTCCGCAGCCTGCTGGCGATGAACCTCAAGGCACCGGCCACCCAGGTGCAGGCGATGATCCTGGGCGAGCACGGCGACAGCATGGTGCCGGTCTGGAGCAGCGCGAGCGTCGCGGGCCTGCCGCTGGAGAAGTATCCGGGCTACACGCCCAAGCTCGGGGCCGACGTGTTTCAGCGGGCCAAGACGAGCGGCGCCGAGATGATCAAAAAGAAGACGGGTGCCGGCTTTGCCGTGGGCGTGTCGATCGCCGAAGTGATCCATGCACTGGCCCTCGATGCGAAGCGGGTGTTGCCGGTCTCGACCGTGCAGGCCGGCTGCTACGGCCTCCGCGACGTCGCCCTCTCCGTGCCCACGGTGGTGGGCCGCGGCGGCGCCGAGAAGACGCTCGAGATCGAGCTCTGGCCGAAGGAGATGCAGGGGCTGAAGATGAGCGCCGGCGTGCTCCAGAAGACGCTCGCCGACGTGCTCGGCGGTTGAAGTGCGTGTTCCCCCCAAAAGCCCCGGGCGGAAGCCCGGGGATCCCCCGGCTCCCGCCGGGGGCTTCTTGGATGCTGGTGACGCCCGGTTGCGCGAGCTTCAAGTGTGATCCGTATCACTGGGCGGCGCGGCGGCGGATGATCTCGGCGGGAGGAACGCCCCAGACGCGGGTCGTGCCGTCCCACGAGCCCGTGACGAGCGTGCCGCCGGCGGTGAACGCCACGCCCCACACCTGATCGGTGTGGCCGCGAAGCATGAGGGCCGCACGCCCCGTCGCCGCATCCCAAACCTGCACCGTGCCGTCGGCCGACACGCCCACGACGCGGGTTCCGTCGGGTGAGAACGCAGCCTTCCAGACCTGCCGGGCAGGCCCCGTGAGCACGAGCCCGGCTTGTCCGGTGTCGGCGTGCCAGAGCCGCACGGTGCCGTCGGAGCCGGCGGTGGCGATTTGCGCCCCGTCGGCCGAAAGGGCGACCCAGTTCACGGGCCCGGCATGCCCCTCGAGCCGCATGAGTTCACGGCCGTCGCGGGCATCCCAGACCCGTGCCACGCGATCCTCGCAGGCCGTGATCACCCGCCGGCCGTCGGGCGTGAAGATGCCGCAGAACACCCGCCGTGGATGCCTGAGAGGCGTGCCCACGGCCTCGCCGGTCGCGGCGTTCCAGATCCGCGCCGTGCGATCGTCCGACGCCGTGACGAGCCGCCGGCCATCGGCGGATCCGGCCACCGAATAGACACGCTTCTCGTGGGCGGCGATCGACAGCCGCCGCGCGTGCGTCTCGGAATCCCAGAGCGTGACGCAGCCGTCGTCGCCGGCGACGGCGAGCATACCGCCAGCCGGTAGGAAGGCGACGGCGTTCGCCCGGCCGCTGGCAGCGGTGAGCCGCCCGCGGTGCTCGAGCGTGGCGGCATCCCGCAGCACCACGCTCCCGTCGGCCAGCGCCGTGGCCAGCATCCGGCTATCGCGCGAGCCGGCGGCGGCGAGCACGCGATCCGACTCCCGCAGCAGGGTCGGCGGGTCACCGGTGCCGCTCCAGGTCCGCACCGTTCCGTCGGCCGAACCGGTGGCGATTGCCGAGCCATCGGCCGTGGAGGCCACCCCCCAGACCAGGTCGGAATGGCCGAGCAGCTGCTGAGGCGCACCCGGCCGCGCCCGATCCCAGACCCGCACGACGTCGTCGCCAGCCACCGTCGCGATCCGACCGGTCGCACCGACGAAGACCGCGGCGTTGACGCGGAACGGATGGGCGAACCGCTGCACCTCCGCGGCCGCGTCGACGTTCCACACGCGAGCGGTCGCATCCTCCGACGCGGTCAAGATCTCCCGCCCGTCGGCGGAGAACATGGCTGAAAACACCCGTTCGTCGTGCCCTTCGAGCGTCGTCACCACCTCGCCCGTGGCCAGGTCCCAGACCCTCACCGTCCGATCCTGAGACGCCGTGACCAGCCGCGCGGCATCCGGCGAGAACCGCGCGGCATACACGCTTCCGGCGTGCCCTCGAAGCACCGCCTTCTCCTGCCAGGTCGCCGTGTCCCACAGCCGCACCGAGCCGTCGCGCGAGGCCGACGCGAGCGTGCCGCCGTCGGGGGAAAAGGCGACCGAATACACGATGCCCGCATGGCCGTGGAGCGTGGTTTCACGGTCGCCCGTGGTGGCGTTCCAGATCTTCACTGTGGCATCGGCCGCAGCCGACGCGAGCCGCCGCCCGTCGGGCGACACGGCGACCGACCAGACGGCCCCGTCGTGAGCGCCCAAGGTGGCACCGACTCCATCGTCGCTGGCAAGCCGCCGCAGCCGCACCGTCCCTTTCTCATCGCCGACCGCCAGCCAGCTCGCATCGGGCGACCAGGCCACGGCGGCGACCGTGCCCTCGAAGCCGCCGAGCGCGACACTCGACTCGTCGAGCGCTGCCGCGAGGCTGCGCAGCTCGAGCGGCTCAGCGCGCTCCGCCTCTGCGGAGAGCCCCCGGGCCTCGGCCACCAGCCGTCGCGCCTCGGCCACGCTGCCGCGATCGCGGGCGTCGGCCGCGAGCAGGATCGTGGAGTAATAGAGCTGGGCACGGGTGGCAGCCACCTCCCGTTCGGCGACCTGCCGCAGCCGTTCGGCCCGCAGGGAGGCGAGCGCAATGCCCACGACCGCCACGACGAGCGTCGCGACCGCCAACCCCGCCGCCCAGGCCACCCCGCGATGCCGCCGCGTGAACCGGCGGGCCGACTCCCAGGGCGTCGGCGGCCGGGCGCGGATCGGTTCGTCGGCGAGCCACCGCGCCACGTCGGCAGCGAGGCTCGCGGTCGACTGGTAGCGGTCGGCCGGCTCCGCCTCGAGGCACGTCGCCGCGATCGTCGCCAGCGCCCGAGCGTCGCCGCGGGAAACGGCGTCTGCGGCCGCCCGCTCCACGTCGTCGCAGCCCGCTCCGCCCCGGCCGGTCACGATTCGCACGGCCTCCGGGTAGGAACGATCGCGGAGATCGTAGGGCGGCCGCCCCGCGATCAGCTCGTGCAGCACGAGCCCGAGCGCATAGACGTCGCAGCGGCCGTCGATGTCGCGGCCGCCGACGATCTGCTCCGGACTCATGTATTGCAGCGTGCCGACGAGTTCGCCGGCGGCGGTGGCGAGCGTCGGCATCGCGCCTCCGTCGCCTTCGCGGCCGAGCAGCCGGGCCACCCCGAAATCGATCACCTTCGGCTCGCCGTCGCTGCCGACGAGGATATTGGCCGGCTTGAGATCGCGATGGACCACCGCCTGGCCGTGCGCGTGGGCGACCGCCTCACAGACCTTGCCGAAGAGCGACACGCGGTCGCGGATCGACAGCCCCCGCGCCTCGGCATACTCCGTGAGCGACACGGCCTCGGGCACCAGTTCCATCACGAAGGCGGGAATCTCGACCCCGTTCACGACGCGGGTGCCGGAGGTATGCACCTGCGCGATGTGCGGATGACGCAGCCCGGCGAGCACCTCCGCCTCGCGGGCGAACCGCCGCTCGAACGCGGCATCCCGCCCGGGACGACGGAGCAGCTTCAAGGCCACCTTGCGGCGCGGCGCGGCCTGCCAGCACTCGTAGACGCAGCCCATGCCACCGGCCCCCAGCAGCCGCACGATGGTCACGTCCCCGAGGCGGGTGCCGGCCGCCAACTGGATCGCCGCATCCGCAGCCGGATGATCTCCCCCGAAACCGAACGTCTCTTCGGCGCCGCTCAATCCCCAGCCGCCCGAATCACAGCCGCCGGGCCGGCGTTGATCGCTGCCCGTCGGCGGTGATTCGCACGGTGAGTCCATGCCCAGGGTTATACAGCCTCCCATACGAGCGGTCTCCTCACCCGTCGGCAGGTCACCAACCGTGCCGACCAAATGGTGTACGTCTATTCATATAAGCGAGAGCCGCGTCGGTGAGGGGCAAAAATCCGGCCGCGGTCGCGTACACTCTTGGCGGGGCTCCCCATCCGGATCGGCACGATGGATCGCGACGAACTCAACTCGGCCCTGGCGGCCCGGCTCGAACGGCTCGCCGGTGGCGATCTGACCGCCCGCGACGAGATCATCTCGCTGTGCGCCGACCGCCTGCGGGCGCTCGCCCATCGGATGCTTGCCGGCTATCCGACCGTCCGCCGCTGGGACGACACCGACGACGTCTTCCAAAACGCCGTGCTGCGACTGCATCGGGCGCTCGCCCAGGTGCCGGTCGGCTCCCCCCGCGACCTGATGGCCCTCGCGGCCACGCAGCTCCATCGCGAGCTCATCGATCTCGCCCGGCACCACGCCGGCCCGATGTCGTATGCGGCCAACCACGGCACCAACATCGCTCCCCGCGGGAGAACGCCGGGCCAGAGCGTGGTGCACCACGTCGACCGCATGCCCGCAGCCGACGACCACCTCGACCGCTGGGCCGCGTTTCACGAGGCGATCGAGCGACTGCCGGCCGAGCAACGTGAGCTGTTTCATCTGGTCTGGCACCTCGGCGCCGACCAGAAGACGGTCGCCCGGCTGCTCGACTGCTCGGAGCGCACCGTGAAGACCCGGTGGCGCGAGGTGCGGGAGGCCGTGAAAGACGCGCTCGACGGGCAATCGCCCGAGTAGCCGGTCAGCGGCCGGCCGGCAATGCGGCAGCTTGCACCGCCGCCTCGAGCCGCTCCGGATCGGCTGCGCGGATCGCCTCGAGACGCAGCCGGGCCTCCGGCAAGGGACAGGCGAGTAGATATCCCGCCACGGCTCGGCGGACGAGCGGATCATCGCGGCCTGTCGTGCCCCACAGCGCGGCGACATCATCGACCGCTTCCCACTCCCGGTAGCGGGCCAGATCGATCGTCGCGTCGGCCGCCACGACGGGCGCGGCGAGCAGCCGGCGAGTGGCGGCCGCGACCGCAGCCCGCGGAAGCGAGTCGGCGAGGCTCTCCCAGGCGAACCGCAGGGCGGCCAGCGCGTGCCGCTGATCCACGGGCCGGGCCTCGGCGCCGAACAGCCCGCGGGCATCGAGAAACGCCAGCCCGGCCTCCCCTTCCGCCACCAGCAGCCCGCCAAGCAGGCCGTCGAATCCCGCCCGGAAATCGTCGGCCGGCGCCGAGATTGCATCTCGTAGAACGGTCACCGCCGCCTCCCGCTCGCTCGGCCGCGTGGCGGCCACCAGCCCGAGAGCCAGACCGTAAAAGCCGCGCCGCCGCTGGTCGCCCGTGCCATCGCGCACCCAACTCCGCAGCCGCTCGGCGTCGAATGCTCCCGCCGCGGCCCGCACCGCCTCGTAGGGCGCGAGCCCGAACTCGGTGAAGGCGTCCGTCGCGATCACGGGATCAGGATGCTCGAGCCGCTTGGCGAACCAGGCCAGCCGCTGCTCGGCGGGCTCGGCCACCGGAGGCGCCGCGACGACGTGGCCGATCACCGTCTCGTCGGCCGCGATCGCCGACCACGACCACCGGCCGACAGCCTCCGTGGGGTCACCGAACACGACGGCCGAGCCCTCGACCGCCGCCGGAACCCGCGCGACGATCGTCCGCGACGCACCGCCGCCGTCGATCTCGCCGCGAATCATCTGCCGCACCGCGAACGGCTGCACTGGCAGACCGGCCGCGTCCGGATCGGCTTTGCCATCCGCCTCGGCCACGGCGACCAAGGCCGCCCGATCCCGCCGCTGGGCGAGCGATTCGCCGACGACGCCACAGAACGGGCAGGCGACCGCCACCGCGCCGCGGCTTATCACGAGACCGCAGGCAAACAGCGCGAACGCGGCCCGCAGAACGCAGCGATCAGCCCGCCTTGCGGCCATTTCCACCACTGCCTGCATCACCGCCCGGGGCTCCGGCAGCATGTTCCAGCGACACGATCAGCAGCGGCTCCACGACAGACCATGTATCGTCGAGAGCGCCGACAATCACGCGCCGCGGGGTCAGGGCCACGAAATCCGGATGGGGCACGTGGAGGGCTCGGCCGTCAGCCAAGCGGATCGTGAACGGCGAAAACGGCTGCGCGTGCAACGCTTCGCGAATTCCGGCGATGTCCATGACTGGCTCCTGAAGAATGCCAGATACTATACATCTGTTTCATGCGGCGTCAATCCCCTGGCGGCTCACCGGCGTCCGCCTCGAGTTCCCGGAGGATGGCGATCGCCTCGTCGAGCGACGGCGCGGCGCCGCTCCGCACGTGACCGCGGCGATCGGCCTCCGCGAGCAGCAGGGCATCCTCGAAATCGGGATGCGCTTCGAGCCGCTGCCGCGCCCGGTGGCCGAGCGTCTGGTTCGCATAGGCCGCGGCCAGGGGCAACGCCTCCACGAGCCACCGCGTCCGCGGCGTGATCAACTCGCCGAGAGCCTCGATGCCGGCCTCCACCACGCGGTCGCGGTCGATCGCGCGGCCCACGTCGTGCACGAGCGCCGCCGTGAGCAGCTCCTCGTCGAAGGGCCGCTCGGCATGCACCCGCTCGAACACCTGCAGCGAATGCTCGAGCGCGTCTCCCTCCGGGTGCGTGGCCACATTCTGCCGCACCGTCGCGAGCACGCCGACGATCGCCGCCAGGGAGTCGAAGCGGTCGCCGATCAGCGGCGCGAGCCCCGCCGCCGGATCGATCCGCCGCTGCACGTCGCTGCGGATTTCGTCGTGGCTCGGCAGCTGGTCGTCCGGCACCCAGCCGCGGGCCACGCGGCGGGCCGCGCGAAACATCGCCCGCGTGGCGTCGCTGCCCGACGCCACGCCCCGGGCCGCCTCGGCGGCAATCCGCTGTCGCAGTTTGTCGGGCCGATCTTCTGTCATTTCTCCGACCTGTGGCCCGAAGGCTCAACGGGACATGCGGACGGGGCGAAGGACGACGCGGCGCACATCCATGACGGCCACCCCCGGCTTGCTCCGCGGCCTGAGCGCGAGCGTGTGCTCGCCCGCCGACAGCTCCACCGCGCCCACGCTCACCTGCACGAGCTGCTGGAAGTGGCCCGTATCGACCACGGTGAACGGAAACGTCTTGCCGCCCACCTCCACGTCCACCTGTGCGCCACCGGAGCCCCGGCCGCACCCCTGCTGGACCTCGATCTCGTAGAGCCCCGCCGCCGGCGCCGGGAACTTCCACTCGGCCCAGTCGGCGGGGTCTGTCCAGAAGCCGAGCACGTTCTTGTTCGACGCGGGCTCGTACCGCAATTTTTTCCCATGCACGATCGCGTCCTTGGCATGCAGCCGCACGTCGCCCGAGGGGGGTGTCACGGGTGGCGTGGTGCCGGCCACGACTGCGGCCATCTTCTCGCGCCACGCGGCCCACGTCGGGTCGAGTGCGACGGCCGTCGCGACGGCCGTGATCCGAGAAGGATCCAGGTCGAGGTAGAGCTGCTTGTGAAGGGCCGGGTCGAAGCCGGGATTCGGCGTGCCCATCTGGGCCCCCACCCGCGCCCGCCAGGCCGCGAGTTCGCGCTGCATCGCACGGGCGCGGTCGCCCTGCTCGGCCGCCACGTTGTGGGATTCACCGATGTCGTTCGCCAGGTCGTAGAGTTCGAGCCCGCCGTCCTCGAACTGTTCCACCAACTTCCAGGTTCCCTGCCGCATCGCGCCGGCCGGACGGCCCCCCTGGTTCGTGTAGTTGGGGAAGTGCCAGAACAGGGGCCGTTCCGCGAGGCTGCCCCCCTTGAGGAGCCCCATGAGGCTCACGCCGTCGAGCGGACCGACCGTCTTGGCGACGTCGATCCCGGCGGCCTCGAGCAGCGTGGGAACCAGATCGGTGAGCACGACCGGCGTGTCGGTCGTGCTGCCCGGCCGGATCACGCCCGGCCACCGCACGATGAGCGGCTCACGGAGCCCGCCTTCGTAGAGGAATCCTTTCCCCGCGCGATACGGCGTGTTGTGCGTCGCCGGAATGCCGGCGGGCTCGGGCGCGTGGAGGCCGCCGTTGTCGCTCGTGAAGATAATGATCGTGTTATCGGCGAGGCCCAGTTCGTCGATCGTGCGCACCAGCCGGCCCACCGCGTCGTCGAGTGTCTCGATCATGGCTGCGTAGGTGGGATGGAACGTGTCGCCGTACGTATCGACGAGGGCCTGCCTGGCTACCAGCGGGATGTGCGGGTTGTTGTGCGGCACGTAGCAGAAGAAGGGCCGGTCGCGATTGGCCGTGATGAACTCCGTAGCGGCCTTCGTGATCGCATACTCGCTCTTGCCCCCGTCCTCTTCGCCGGGGCGGCTGTCCTGCGGGGGCATCATCACGACGTCGAAGCCCTGCTCGGCCGGCCCAAAGCCCGTGCCGCCCAGGTGCCACTTGCCGAACATGCCCGTGGCATAGCCCGCGCCGCGCAGCCACTCGGCGAGCGTCGTCTCCTCGAGCGGCAACTGGCCCTCGATCGTCGGCTGCAACAGCCGCTGCGAGGCGGCATCGGGCCGCCCGTTCAGAAAATTGGTGAGGTGCAGCCGGGCGGGGCACTTCCCGGTCATGAGCGCGGCCCGCGACGGCGAGCAGATCGGCTGGGCCGTGTAGCCGCACGTGAACCGCATGCCCTCAGCCGCAAGCGCGTCGAGCTGGGGTGTCCGGTGTTCCTTCCGGCCGTAGCATCCCAGATCGTTCACGCCCAGGTCGTCGGCCAGGACGAGGACGATGTTGGGGGGGGCCGCGGGCCCGAGCGGACGCCAGCGGATCTTCCGCACCTCGCCCGTCGTGGCGTAGGTGGAGATGCCGAGCGGCCGTGACGCCTCGACCTCGCCGCGGATCGAGATCGTGTGGCCGGCGAGCGGCTGATCGACGATCGGCTCGCCGTCGATGAAGCACTCGATCCGCTCGGGCGTCACCCGCACCACGACCTCGTACCACCGGTTCGCCTCGTAGGCCCGCACCTGCGTCGTGCCGTTGTCGGACGCATCGCGGCCGTCGATGCTCGAGAGGCCCGTCACCGCGCCCCCCCAGCCACCGAGGATCAGGCTGCATGCCTCGTCGCCGACGGGAAACGTGAGCCCGCAGAAGAAGTCGTTGCCGTCGACCCGCCGCGCCTCGAGCGAGATCTCGTACGACTGCTCGGGAAACTCCCCGCCCCAGGTGATGCCGCTGAGGTCGGCCCCCATCCCGATCTGGATCGCGCCGTCGACGACGGCCACTTCTCCCTCTCCACCGAACCGCGTCGCCTTCCATTCCCCCATCCGCTTCCCGTCGAAGAGCGGCCGCCATTCGGCGGCGGTCGCGACGCCGGCGGCTGCACAGGCGACCAACGCCATGCACAGGCTTGCGATTCGTCCCATCAACGACAACGGCGTTCGCATGATCGACTCCAAACGCGGCGGCATTGAAAAGTCATCGCACCGGCGCCGTACGCTCGGCGACGGCGGCCTTCACGGCCGCACGAAACTCCGCATCCTTCTTCCATTCCCGCAGCGTGCGGTCCGCCTCCGTGCCGATGTCGCTGCCGCGGTACGCCAGCGCGCATCGCTGGAGAACCTCCATCGCGCCGAGCGGATCATCTCCCTTCCGGGAGCCGGCATCTTCGAGCATTTCCCGGCCATGCGCCTCGAGCCGCTCCACCACGAACGCCGCCTCGGCCGCCGTGTCGGCGTTCTTGGAGTTGGCGAGGCCCTTGGCCTTCTTGAGCGCGGCCCCGTACTGCCGCTCGTTTCTCACCATCTCGTTGAACGCGGCGAGCTTCACGAGCGTGCGGCCCTGGAGCACCGCCCCGGGCGCGGCCTTCACCGCGGCCAGCACCGCGTCGCCGGCCTCGAAGGGCGAGCCGCGGTAGACGCACTTCCCCGTGTGGTCGAAGAGCATGCAGTGGGGAATGCCCGTGAAGTCCATTCCCCCCTGCACCGCGGCCTGCTCGACGATCGTGAAGGTCACCTCCCGCTGCGCCACCGCTGCGCGGATCTCGTCGGCGGAGCCTTCCTGGGCATGGGCGCCGATCACGACGAGTCCCTGTGGCCCCAGCGTGCGGTGCATCTCCTCGAGCAGCGGCAGGCTCTTGAGGCAGGGGGGGCAGTGGATTCCCCAGAATTCGAGGAGCACCGGCCGATGCCCCAGCGATTCGGCGGTGCACGCCGGCCCCGACACATGGCGACCGAGCTGCAGGCCAGCGAGCGTGATCTTCTCGTCTCCAGCCTCGGCTGCCGCCGACCGATGGCCGTACGTCGCCGCCGTCGCGAGCAGGACGGCGATCACGGCCAGGCAGGCCGGCGGCACTGGACGGCGAATGAATGCGTTCATGGGTTTTCCTTTCGTTGCTTCGCGAGCCGCGGCACGAGCTCGTCCACGAGCCAGTCGGCCCGATACACGCGCCGCAGGGCTGCCAGGATGCCGGCCGCATCGACCGATACGGCGCGGGCCTGCGTGTCGTCGTAGGCGATCCCCAGCACGAGCGACTGGATGTTGCCGTCGAAGATCAGCCCCACGAGTTCGCCGGCGCGGTTCACCACCGGGCTGCCCGAGTTGCCGCCGATGATGTCGGCCGTCGAGGCGAAGTTGAAGGGCGTCGCCATGAAACCGGCATCCCGCTCCAGCGATTCGCGGGCCGCCCGCCACCGCGGCGGCAGATCGAACGGAGGCGTGTCGCGCTTCTCGGACGCCCGCGAGAAGAGCCCGGCATAGGTGGTGATCGGTTCGATCCGTCGTCCTCCCTCCTCGTAGCCCTGTACGGTGCCCCAGGCGAGCCGCAGCGTGAACGTGGCGTCGGGATACATCGCGGCCCCTTCGCGTGCGAACCGCGCCCGCGTGATCTCCGCGTGCGCCTGCCGCTTCACCTCCTGGGCGGCCTCGGCGATCTTCCGCAGCCGGCGCGACTCGTCGTCCACCAGCCGCGCGAGCGCCAGCATCGAATCGGACGAGCCATCCACTGCCTGCTGCCCGCCGTCATAGAGCTCCCGGCGGGTGTCGGCCGGCTGTTTGCCCGCGTTGGCGACCGCTCGTCGGCCCAGGCCCGTTCCGCGGACGAGCCCCGCGGCTCGCTCCCGCGGCGACGCACCCGCGAGCACCTCTCGCACGAGCGGCTCGTCGGCCCCGAGCGTCGCGGCGAGGTGCGTGAGCGAGTCGGCGAGCTTCGCCGTCTCGTAGCCGTCGTAGAGCGGCTCGGACGAGAACAGCTCCAGCTCGAGCGACTCGCGATTGGAGTCGCGGTATTCCCTGAGCCGCTCGCCGGTGGGCTTCGGCCGCTCGGCCGCCGACCGCAGGATCGTGCGTGCATGGGCGAAAAAGCGGCTGTTGAACGCGGCCGCCCCCTCGAAGAGCCGCAGCCGCACGGCGATCGCATCGAGCTCCCGCTGGGCTTCCGCGATCCGCTCGTAGGGCGACGGCTTGCCGGCGAGATCGGCATCGACCGCGGCGCGAATCCGCTGTTCAGCGGCCTGCCGCCTGGCGAACACCGCCGGATCGAGCAGGCCCGCCTGCACGCCCTGCCGCGCCTTGCGGCCGTTCCGCACGCCGAAGAGATCGTCGGCCGCCTGCCGTCCCTCCTCCGGCCCCTCCGCCGAATAGGCGTTGAGCAGCGACTCGAGCCGCTGCAGCTGCTGCACCTCGGCCGGCAGCCGCCGATCCCGCATCGACTCCAGCTCGGCCAGCGTGGCGGCCCGGTCCGTGTGCCCCGGATGGCCCGACACGAACACGAGGTCGCCGCCGGCGACGGGATCGGCGGCCCACGTCAGGTGGTGTGGCACGCGGGCGGGCCGGCCATCCTCGTAGGCCCGAAAGAAGCAGACGTCGAGGTTGAACCGGGGAAACTCGAAGTTGTCGGCATCGCCGCCGAAGAACGCGATCTGCTGCTCCGGGGCGAAGACGAGCCGCACGTCGGTGTATTTCTTCGCTCTATATAGATGGTAGGCGCCGCCCTGATAGAGCGTCACCACGTCGCTCCGCAGCCCCGTGGCCGCGAGCGACTCCTGCTCGATCTCGGCCATCACCCTGCGGCGGGCCGCGAACGCCTCGCCGGCCGACATCGCGGGCGTCACCGCCGCCTGCACCCGAGCGGTCACGTCCTCGATCGACACGAGCACGTTGAGCTCGAGATCCGGACACCGCAGTTCCTCGGCCCGCGTGGCGGCGGCGAAGCCGTCGCGGAAGTAGTCGTGGGTCGCGTCGCTCAGCTTCTGCAGGCTGTCGGCACCGACGTGGTGGTTGGTGAGCACGAGCCCGTCGGGAGACACGAACGAGCCGGAGCCCCCCGAGTTGAACCGCACCGACGACTGCTGGAGCCGCAGCAGCCATTCGGGAGTCAGCGACACTCCGTGCCGCTCGGCCAGCCGCTCCGCCGGCAGCCCGTTGAACGGCCACATGCCCTCGTCGGCGAAGGCCGCTTGCAGGCCCACGGCCACGAGCGCGACGGCCACGAGCCTGACCCCGCGCCAGCGCAGACACTTCGATTCGTCGATGAACCGCGGCATGCGATGCATGGCCCCGATCATACCCGAAGGCCACCGCACTCCGTTCGTCATCGGCCTGCGGCTCCATGCGGAGCCCGGCCCTCTCTCGCGTCCAGCGGTCGCACCCAGACATTCCGATACCGCGCCGGGCTGCCATGATCCTGCAGAAAGAGCGGGCCGCGTCCCGTGGCGAGCAGCCGCTTCTCCACGCCCCGGAGAAAGTCGGTCACGCCATGCTTGTAGGGAACGTAGGGTGACCGTGGCTCGGTGAACGCGAGGCCGTTTTGCACGAGCCGGCCGTTGAGCCAGGCGGTGACCTTCCCCGGAGTCGTGATCGTGCCGTCGGCTCCGCGGCGCGGCGCGATGAACCGGATGTCGTACACCTGCCATTCGCCGGCCGGCCGCGAGGCATTCACGATCGGCTTGGCGAACCGGTAGAGGGCCCCCTCGTCCTGCTCCGTCGGCGGCTCGACGCCGAACGAGTCGTAGATCTGCATCTCGTAGAGACCGTGCAGGTAGAGGCCGCTGTTTCCGTGGGCTCGCGGGTCGACCACGAACTCGGCGTGGATGTCGGCGTCCTGGAACAGCTCGGTCGACACGATGTGGTTGGCATGCCCGTTCGTGGTGTTCACGACGAGCGTGCCGTCCTCCGCCCGCCAGTCGATCGGTCCGCCCGCCATGCTCGTGAACTTCGCCGGCTCGGTCCCGTCACCGAAGAGCACGATGGCCCCCGGCGGCGGGGCGACGGGGAGCTTCGCCTGCTGCGGATGGAAGGCAGGATGACGATCGGAGGAGGGTGTTTTACCGAGCAGCACCCGGTCGGCGTGGTCGGCGAAGCGCTGCCAGTCGTAGTCGATGAGCTCGTGGCGACCCGTTCGCACGTGATAGCCGACGGTGCCGCCGACGGGCGTGTCGACGGGTGGGAACTCGTCCGTGCCGAGGTCGGTCTGGCCGAGGCGCCGCCACACCGGGCCCGCGGCGACGGCGGCGAGAAACTCACCCCGCGGGTCGGCCCAGAGATCCTCCGCGGCGCTCGCCACGTACAGCGGCCGCGGGGCGACGAGCGCGAGCAGTTGATGCTGATCGCAGGGCAATTCGGCCTCGCGGCCTGCGAACGTGGCGAACCGCGGGCAGAACCAGTGCGGAAACCGCTGCGTGATGACCTCCACCGTCTCGCCAAAATTGCGTTTCGAGAGGGCCGCTCCGCCGCAGCCCGACTCGTTCGACACGACCATGGCGAAGCGTTCGTCACAGGCCCCGGCCCACACGGCCGTCTTCCCGAGCCGCGAGTGCCCGACCACGATCACGCGGGCGGGATCGACCTCCGGGAGCGTGACGAGCCAATCGAGGATCCGGCAGAGGCCCCACGCCCAGGCTGCGATGGCGCCGGGTTCGTCGGGGGGCAACTCGCCCGCCACGGGCCGGCCGAGCGCGGCGAGCACGCTCATGGACCGGCCATCGGGGCGGTCGGGAAACAGATCGCCGCAATAGGCCGTGGCCATGCCGTAGCCCCGGGCGAGCATCTGCTCGACGGGAAACCGCTGGGCGCTCGTGCCGCGCGACCGTTCCGTCGCCCGGTTGTTTTCGATGCCCGCGGCCGCGTCGTCGGGCACCCAGCCGCGGGCCAGCCGGATGCCCGGATCGGGGTGCTCGGCCTGGTTGCCGCGGAAGTTGAGGCCGAGGAAAACGGGCACCCGCTTCGCATCGCGGGGCAGGTAGAGGAGCACGTCGACGGTCGGCGCATCCGCGACCGCGCCCAGCCGCAGCGTCGCCTGCACCCGCACGGCGGGGAGATCGCCGGCGAGCGTGACCTCGGCCCGTTCCACGTCTCCCACGACGCTCACCGGCACGGGCGGCAGCCGCCGGCCATAGACGGTCGATTCGACGAGCTCGAACTGAAAGGGCCGACACCGGGTCCGCCAGTCCTCGGCCGTCCGGGCCGGTGTGCGGTCGGCACCGGCGAGTGGATCGGGAAGCGTGTATGCCGCGACGGCCGCTTCATCGTGATTGGGTTCCACGGCTCGGGTCACCACTGCCATCGCCGCCGCCGTCAGGCACAGCCCGACGGCCGTCGTCGTGGTTCGAACTGCGTTGGTCATCTTGCGGTCACTCATGCGTCGCGCCTTTGATTCGCGCGTCTACAGCCTACCGCAGAATCGCCCGAAAAATCGACCAACTTGCATAAAACATATACGTCTGTACACTCCTTGTCACCGGGGCCGCCCGAGTGCCCCCTTCGTCACGTAGGAGCCGATGCCATGCTCGCCCGCTTGCAGACCTTCTCGCTGTTTGGGATCGATGCGGTTCCCGTCGATGTCGAGGTCGATGTATCGAGCGGCGCGCTGCCGGCCACGGTGCTCGTCGGCCTTCCCGACCCGGCCATCCGCGAGAGCACCCACCGGGTCGCCCGGGCGATGGTGAATTCAGGCTTTCACCGCCCCAATGATCGGATCGTGATCAATCTTGCCCCGGCCGAATTGCCGAAGCAGGCAGCGACGTTCGATCTCCCGATCACGCTCGGCATCCTGGCGGGGAGTGGCCAATTCTGTTCGGAGCGGCTGCGGGATTACGCGGTCGTGGGCGAACTCTCGCTCGAGGGCACGACGAGGCCCGCCCGCGGCGCCCTCTCGATCGCCATGGCGACGGCGCGCCAGAGGCATTGCGCCGGCAGCGCTGCGCCGCTGAAGGGGCTCGTCGTGCCTGCGGCGAGCGCCACGGAGGCCGCGGTCGTGGAAGACATCGAGGTCATCCCCGTGGCCTCGCTCACCGAAGCTGTGCAGTTTTTCTCCGGCGACCTCTCGATCCCGCCGGCACCGCCGCGGGTGACGGAATGGTTCGACCGCTTTGCGAGCTACGACATCGACTTCGCCGACGTCCGTGGCCAGGAGGCAGCCAAGCGGGCGCTCTGCGTGGCCGCGGCGGGGGGCCACAACTGCATGATGGTGGGCCCGCCGGGAGGGGGCAAGACGATGCTCGCCAAACGGATTCCCACGATCCTGCCGCAGCTCTCCGCCGCCGAGTCGATCGAAACCACCCGCATCTACAGTTCGCTCGGCCTGCTCCAGCCCGGGCAGCCGCTGGTGGCCACGCGGCCGTTCCGCGCCCCGCACCACACGATCAGCGAAGCCGGCCTGATCGGCGGCCGCTCGATCCCGATGCCGGGCGAGATTTCGTTGGCCCACAATGGCGTGTTGTTTCTCGATGAAATGCCGGAGTTCAATCGGCGGACGCTCGAGGTGCTCCGCCAGCCGCTGGAAGATGGATTCGTCACGATCAGCCGGGCCCGCACGTCGACCAAATTCCCGGCCGATTTCATGCTCGTCGCCGCGCTCAACCCCTGCCCCTGCGGCTACCGCGGTGATCCGCGTCGACAGTGCCAGTGCACCGTGCCGCAGATCGAACGCTACATGGGCAAGATCTCGGGGCCGCTGCTCGACCGGATCGACATCCACCTGGAGGTGCCGGCCGTGCCGTTTCGAGAGCTGGCCGCCTCGCGTCCGGGCACCTCGAGCAGCCAGATGCGGGAGGCCGTGCTCGCCGCCCGGCTGCGGCAGGCGCAGCGGTTCGCCGCGGGGGGCTCGGCGACGCCGAGAAGCAATGCCCGGATGAACTCCCGACAGATTCGGGAGTTTTGCCGCCTGGAGCCCGCCGCCGCCGAATTGCTCCGCGCGGCCGTGGCCGATCTCGGCCTCTCCGCGCGGGCCCACGACAAGGTGCTGCGGGTGGCCCGCACCGTCGCCGACCTCGACGCAGCCGACACGATCAGCCCGGCCCACGTGAGCGAGGCCGTGAATTACCGGCTGCTCGATCGGGCGCTGTGGACGTAGGCGTCGGGGAGGCTCTCGTGCGATACTTCGTTCATGAACCGCTCATCCGTTCCGCTTCCGCCAATCCTCTCCCGCACCCGCCCGGGCTCCCGCGCGCGTTATCGGCAGCGACTCTGGGCGATCGCCTCGAGCCTCGTGCTCGTGGGCTTCGCCTGCCTGCCGATCGACCTGCCCGTGGCTTCTTGGGTGAAGACTCACGGCCTGCCCCGGGAGTTGGATCGCCTGTTCGATCTCATGGAGATCTTCGCGCACGGCACCGGGATCACGGTGCTTTTTCTGGTGCTTCTCGCGATCGACCGCTCGCTCCGCAGCCCGCCTGCGTGGCCGCGGGCATTCCTGCGGATGGCTGCCGCCGTGATCACGTCCGGCATCTGCACGACGCTGATCAAGTCGGCGATCGAGCGGGTGCGGCCGCGGGCGGCCGACCTCGGCTCGCTCGCCTCGGTCTTCGGCACGTTCGGCACGTCGGCGCTCGTCGACGGTCGGGGGGGCGCCGACGTGATGAGTTTTCCCTCCGGGCATGCCGGCGCGGCCGCCGCCTTCGCGGCGGCGCTTGCCTGGCGGTATCCCGACGGCGCCTGGGGCTTCACGATCGTGGCCACGCTGGCCGCGCTGCAACGCGTGACGTCGTCGGCCCATTATCCAAGCGACATCGCATTCGGCGCCGCCGTTGGGCTGGTCGCGGCGTCGGCATGGCTGGGCCTAGGGCCGGCGTCCGAAGTATCGCTCGCTGGCCGCGTGACGGGCGATTCGATGGCCACGACCGCCCGCTCGTGATACCATCTGGGCAGTTGAAGTCCCATTCGTCATCGAGCACTTGTTTCAGATTCAGAGGTTGAGTCGATGCCCGCCCAGAAGCGAACCAAAAAGGCCGTCAAGGAAACGAGTGCCAGCGATACGGCCACGGCGACGGCCGGCGGCCGGCGCATTCTGCTGGTGGACGACGACCCGGAAATCGTGGAGTCGATGCGGACGGTGCTCGAGTCGCGGGGCTATGCGATCCTCGTGGCCCGCGACGGCAATCAGGGCCTCGTGATGGCTGAAAAAGAGGCTCCCGACCTCGTCGTGCTCGACATGATGATGCCCAAGCGGAGCGGCTTTCTCGTGCTCGAAAAGCTCCGCCGTAGCAGCCCCAACCCGGTGCGGGTGATCATGATCACCGCCAACGAGGGGAGCCGTCACAAGGCCTACGCCGAGATGCTCGGCGTCGACGACTACATCCGCAAGCCGTTCGCCATGGACCGGCTCCTCGCCAGCGTCGACCGCCTGCTTTCCTGAGCACGCTGGTAGTTTGGGCTGGCTGCGCAGCGAGAAATCCGCGTTGACCCGTTTCTCGGGCACCCATAGATTTCGGCGGTCACTTCACCGCACTCTTCGCCACCACACCTCGGCCTCCCCCGTGCCAGCTCGTCCCACGCCACCGTCGAGCCCGTCGCCTTCGGCCGCCGGTCCGCGGGATGACCTCAAGGAGCGGGTCCGCGACGCGACCGACATCGTCGACGTCGTGGGCTCTTACATCGCGCTGCGGCGCGGCGGCAAGGCCATGGTGGGGCTCTGCCCTTGGCACGACGACTCGCGGCCCAGCCTCCAGGTGAATCCGGAGCGGCAGACGTTCCGCTGCTGGGTGTGCGACATCGGCGGCGACGTGTTCAACTTTGTGATGCGGATGGAGAAGATCGAGTTCCGCGAGGCGCTCGAGCAACTCGCCGATCGGGCCGGCATCCAGATTCCCCGTGGCCGCGGCGGCCTGCCTGCCGACGACAAGGCCGCCCTCCGGCGGGCCTGCGGCTGGGCCGCCGAACGGTTTCACGCCTGCCTGCAACACTCGCCCGAGGCTGCAGCCGCCCGCGAGTATCTCGCCGGCCGCGGCCTCCCGGCCGAGTCGATCGCGCGGTTTCAGCTCGGCTTCGCGCCGCAGGCCTGGGACTGGCTCCTGCGGCAGGCTGCGGCCGCGGGCATCGGCGCGGCCGACCTCGTGAAGACCGGCCTCGCCGTGGAGCGGCAGGATCATTCGGGCCACTACGACCGGTTCCGCGGCCGCGTGATCTTCCCGATCCGCGATCCGCAGGGGCGGTGCGTGGCCTTCGGCGGCCGCGTGCTGCCGGGTGCCCCGCCCGATTCGGCGAAGTACATCAATTCACCGGAGACGCCGCTCTTCTCGAAGAGCTCGATGCTCTACGGCCTCGACACGGCCCGCGACGCGATCACCAAGTCGCGGCGGGCGATCGTCGTCGAGGGCTACACCGACTGCCTCGCCGCCCGGCAGGCCGGCATCGACGACGTGGTCGCCGTGCTCGGCACGGCCCTCGGAGAGCGGCATGCCAAACTGCTGCGGCGCTACGCCGACCGGATCGTGCTCGTGCTCGACGGCGACGACGCCGGCCGCCGCCGGGCCAACGAGGTGCTCGAAGTGCTCCTCGCCGAGCCGATCGACGTGCGGATCGCGCGGCTGCCGGCGGGTGTCGATCCGTGCGAGTTCATCCTCGAGCGCGGCCGCGACGCCTTCGAGTCGCTCGTCGATTCGGCGGGCGATCCGCTCGACTACCGGATGGACGAGGCACTCGCCGGCCTGGCCCCCGACGCCGGCGACGATGCGGCCCTCGCCTCGATCGAGAGCGTGCTCACGGCTCTCGCCACCGCCTCGCGTCGCTCGTCGCTCGTCGCCTCGCAGGCACGGCTGCGGGAAGACCAGGTTCTCGGCCGGCTGTCGCGGCGATTCGGCCTCGCGCGGGAGACGCTGCGTGCCCGCCTCGACGACCTCCGCGGCGGCGGTCGCCCCGCGGCCGAACGGCCCGACGACGATGCGGCCGCCGCCGACGTGCCGCGGCTGCCGCCGTGGGATCGCGAGGTGATCGAGGTGCTCGTGGGCGTGCCCGACAGCATCGGCGTGATCGTGCAGCAGGTCGGGCAGAGCGGCCTCGAGACGCCGGCCGCGCGGCAGGTGCTCGAGGTGGCCAGCAAGCTGCACCGCGAGGGGCGGCCCGTGGCCCTTGGTGGACTACTCCTCGAACTCACCGACCCCGCGCTCCAGAGCCTGCTCGTCGCCGTAGACGAGTCGAGCGGCGATCGCGGCCGCGTCGATCCGCGGGAGCGACTCAAACATTTGGAGGAGGCGATCCAGCGCCGGGCCGCGGAGCGGCGGGCGCGGGCGAGCGCCCGGGCATTGAAGACCGACCGGCTCGACACCGGCGCGGAAGCTGAACTTTTGGCACGTCTCGTCGCGGAGCGGCGGGCCGTGCAGGGCATGGCCGATCCCAAGGATGGGTGAGGGTGTCCATCTCGTCGCTGCGATCGATCCCGCCGGCCGGAAGGCTCCGCGGGATCGGGGGGCGGTCGGCGAGTGACGGTAGGATGGTGAAGGAGAACCACCGATGAAGAACGTGACCACGAAGACCCAGGCCACCCCCGCCACGCAGCGGATTTCCTCCGAGCAGATCGACGCCGCCGCCCGCGTCGCCACGGGCCCGCAGCCCCACGGCAGCGATGCCGACCTCGCCGCGTTGATCGCCACGGGCAAGTCCCAGGGCTACCTGACGTTCGACCAGGTCAACGAATACCTGCCCGACGAGGCGGTCGATCCCGAGAAGATCGACGCCCTGCTCGTGGCCCTGGAAGACATCGGCGTCGAACTGGTCGATTCACCTCCGGAACCGCGGGACCAGACCGCAGCCGCGCCGGCCGCAGCCGCCCCCGCGCCGCGCCGCGAGGAGGCGATCACCACGCCGCCTTCCAACGCGGGCAACGATCCGATCCGGATGTACCTGGCCCAGATGGCGGAGATCCCGCTGCTCACGCGCCGCGAGGAGATCTCGCTGGCCAAGCGGATCGAGGTGACGCGAAAGCGTTTCCGCCGGGCCGTGCTCGGCTGCAACTACTCGCTGCGGGCCACGGTCGACACGCTGCGGCGGGTGCACGAGGGGGCCCTGCCCTTCGACCGCACGATCAAGGTGTCGCTCACCGAGCGGCTCACCAAGGAGCAGATCCAGGCGCGGATGCCGCACAACCTGACGACGCTCGACCACCTCATGAAGCAGAGCGTGGCCGACTTCCGGCTCCTGATCAGCAAGAAGACGAGTCCCGACGACGCCAAGGCCGCCCGGCTGCGGTTCCGCCGCGCCCGCGGCAAGTCGCTTCAGCTCGTCGAGGAGCTGAGCCTCCGCACCCGCCGCGTGCAGCCGCTGGTGAAGCTGCTGCGGGGCATGTCGGCCCGCATGGACCGGCTGCAGCACGACCTGCGGCTGATCAAGAAGGGGGAGATGCCGCGTGACGATTTCGCCGACATGCGGAAGGAGCTCCGCGACCTGATGCTCACCACGCTCGAGAGCCCCCGCTCGCTCCGCACCCGCGTGGACATGCTCGAGAAGCTGAAGGTCGAGTACGACGCCGCGAAGCGGAACCTCTCGGCGGCCAACCTCCGGCTCGTGGTGTCGATCGCCAAGAAATACCGTAACCGTGGCCTGTCCTTCCTCGACTTGATCCAGGAGGGCAACACGGGGCTGATGCGGGCAGTCGACAAGTACGAGTATCGCCGCGGCTTCAAGTTCTCGACCTACGCGACGTGGTGGATCCGCCAGGCGATCACCCGCGCGATCGCCGACCAGTCGCGGACGATCCGCATCCCGGTGCACATGATCGACGTGCTCTCGAAGCTGCGGACCACCGCCAAGAAGCTGCTCCACGAATTCGGCCGCGAGCCGACGGCGGAGGAGATCGCGCAGGCCGCGGGCGTGCCGCTCGAGGAGGCCCGTCGCGTGATGGACATGGGGCGGCAGCCGATGAGCCTCGACCGGCCCGTGGGCGAGAGCGAGGACGCGAGCTTCAGCGAGTTCGTGGAGGACGTCGGCGTGGCCAGCCCCACGCAGTCGACCACCCACGGCCTGCTTCGCGACAAGATCGACTCGCTGCTCAAGACGCTCACCTACCGCGAGCGGGAGATCATCCGCCTGCGGTACGGCCTCACCGACGGCTACACCTACACGCTCGAGGAGGTGGGCCGCATCTTCCGCGTCACGCGGGAGCGGGTCCGCCAGATCGAGGCCAAGGCCGTGAAGAAGCTCCAGCACCCGGTCCGCTCCCGGCAGCTGGAAAACTTCATGGAGTCGGCGAACGCCGACGGCTAGCCGGAGCGTGGTCTCCTCATACAAGCCCCCAGGCGCAAGCCGGGGGATAATCCGCGCTGCATCGGGTTGGATGCCGC